>CAZJUO010000120.1:0-1571 GCA_964549245.1 uncultured Gammaproteobacteria bacterium | reverse complement strand
TGGCGAAGTATTGAACGAAGCCCGTGAGCAAAGGTGAGGTTGGTTTTTGCATTGACTTGTATCTGGTTGACTCCCTCGATATCGTACTCAACCGGATCTTCAATAGTAGAAATATTGACCTCCCTGGTATTCAAAATTTTTAATATGGAATATAGTGTCGTGGTTTTGCCTGAACCGGTCGGCCCGGTGGCCAAAACCATGCCGTATGGTTTATGAAATGCCTTTTCAACTTTTTTAAGGTCCTCCTTGCCCAAGCCCAGCTCGGACAACCTGAACTGGCGGGTTTTTTCCGATAAAATACGCAAAACCACCTTTTCCCCTTCTGAAACAGGCACCACAGAAACGCGCACGTCCACTTTTTCATTATCCATAGCAAATTCCAAACGGCTGTCCTGGGCCGCCCGGTGCTCATCGGTGCGCAGCTTAGAAAGTATTTTGATGCGGGTCACGACATATGAATGAATGTCTTTGGGCATGGCTACCACATCGTGCAAAATGCCGTCAATCCGAAATCTTACCGCCACCTGGTGCTCGTGCGGCTCAATATGGATATCTGACGCTTTGTTGTAGTAGGCGTATTCCAAAATCGTATCAACGATACGCGTTACCGGCAGTTCCCGTTCATTGCCGCTTTTGGTTTGCGTAGCCGCGATATTCTCTTTTATTATCTCGTCAAACTCCTGCTTAATGCCCTTATGATAATGCCCCAAAGCTTCAGTCAGATCGCGGGTAGTGGCGTAATAGGGAATGATCACTTCACCGGTTTTTTTCTGCAGGAATTGGCTCATCTCCTGGTTGTCTGGTTCGTGCATGGCCACTTTGATGCCCGCTGCTCCCCGTTCAAAAACGATAATTTTTTGGCGTCGGGCTACCAATTCGGGAATGATGTGCAATACCTTATCGTCGATATTCTTCTCTTTCAAGCTGACAAAAGGCACATTATACAAATCCGCTATAATCTGCCCTAAATTTTCATCACCGATATACTCATCATCAATCAAAACATCCTCCAAGGGCATTTCTTCTACCTTGGCTTTTTGCCGCGCCTTGGTAAGCTGCTCCTTGGTAACCAGCTCCGAATCAACGAGGACGGTAGCTAATTGTTCGTACTTTAGGCTCATGTGTTGTCTGTTGATGTGTATTTTTTTACCTTGGCAACTAAATCGGCCAAACTAACATCTGATTTGATCAAATAATCAACCGCTCCCAGCTTTTTGCCGCGCTCTATGTCTGATGGCTGACCAAGGTTAGATAAAATGATAACCGGAATGCTGTTTGTTTGTTCGTTCTTTTTTAATTCTTCCAAGACCACAAATCCGTCTTGGCCCGGCAATATCAAGTCAAGTAAAATAATGTCTGGCTTTTCAGTTTGTGCCTTCCGCAAGGCCTCGTCGCCCGTAGTGGCCAGCAATACCTCAAATCCGCTTATTTTTAACTTATTGCCGTAAATTTTCAGCAACGAAAGGTCGTCTTCAGTTAATAATACTCGCTTTGCCGTTCCCATAGCTTACGTTTTTTTAATTTTCGGAAGCGTAAAAAATACCGTGGTGCCTTTTCCTTCCGCAGACTCC
>CAZJUO010000119.1:0-1639 GCA_964549245.1 uncultured Gammaproteobacteria bacterium | reverse complement strand
ATAAAAATAATATCAGAGCCGTAGCCGATCTAGCCTCTTTCCCCGAAAATGGTCAAGTAGCCCACGTTATTTACGGCGGTTCATTTTCAGTTGAAAAAAATAACGTGGAATTACTGCTTGATAATTTTCAGAAATGCGGACACTTTCTTGTCACCTTTGGGCTCAAAGATATTGATAATTTCATGGTCCTTACGACAAATGAATCCCTGGTGGCCGTCACAAACACTTATACGACACAACCCACCGACGTATTTTTAGAAACTGTTTTTTCCATACCAAAACTCGATAAAACCCTATAATCCAATATAGGGTTTTGCTTTTTTATTGCTTCACAGATACAATACAGATACATGAATATCAAAGAGTTTGAACATACTATACAACTGGCAATTTATCAAATACCTCCCAAACTGCGCAATAAAATTTCTAACGTAGCTTTTGTCATTGAAGACGATACAAGGGCCGCAAAACGCACTGAACGGGCTATCCGTAGCCAGGGAACGCTTTTAGGCTTATACCAGGGCGTCCCCCTCCCCTCCCGCAGCGGGTATTATTCAGGCGTACTGCCTGATAAAATTACCTTGTTCAAACAAGCCATTGAACGTACCGCCGACTATGATCAGGATAAAATTAAACGGCTTATCACTCAAGTCGTGCATCATGAGGTAGGGCATTATTTTGGCATGAGTGAGCGGCATGTGCGTACTTGGGAAAAAAACCGCACTAACAAAACGTAATACGATAGGCAGTTGTTTTTCGCTTTTACATTAGCTATACTGAATACTACATGAAACAAAAGCATAAGAAAACGTTAATTATCATTTCCCTCTGTTGCCTAGGGGTGGCCATCGCTCTTGTAATAGCCCGTTTTGCCAGCGAAGAGGACACCTGGCTCTGTGAAAATGGCCAATGGGTAAAGCACGGCTCTCCATCAGCCGATAAACCGAGCGAGCCATGCTTATCAAGTGAGGCTAATAGCAATTCCCTAACGAATCAAACTACCAATATAGATACTGTCATAAACTCTTATGAGGACTGCGTAGTCGCGGGCAATCCCGTCATGGAATCCTACCCGCCAAAATGCAGCACAGGCAGCGGAAAAACCTTTACCCAAAATATCGGCAATGAGCTTGAAATGACTGATTATATTACCATTGATAGCCCGCGTCCCAACGATGTCGTCGTTTCTCCTCTTCAAATATCCGGGCAAGCAGTCGGCAGTTGGTATTTCGAAGCTGTTTTTCCTATTACCCTTACAGATGAAAATAATAAGACTCTGGCAACAATAAGTGCGCAGTCACAATCCGATTGGATGACCCAGGATTTCGTTTCCTTCACCGCTAGTTTAGAATTTGATCAGCCAGATACTGATACAGGTTTTTTAATTTTACAAAACGCCAATCCGTCAGGACTACCCGAACATCAAAAAACCTTAACCGTGCCGGTACATTTCGAATAATATCGCTTTTTTATATACCCTCATACCAAGTTCAATATCCTAAGGAGATTAGGAGTACCATTGCTGATGGTAAGGTCCCAAAATGAATGGCAATGACATAAGGCTTGGTATGAGGTTTTTTTATTAATGAACTACCCCCAGCTGTAACGCTGGGGGTTTCGTCCTGCTGCCTACGGCAGC
>CAZJUO010000118.1:0-1696 GCA_964549245.1 uncultured Gammaproteobacteria bacterium | reverse complement strand
GCACGATGCGGGAACCGCCGTGGCGCCCCGGGACCAAATCCCGATAGCCACCCCAAAATTCAACTCTTCTCCTTGCCCCATTTTGTCGCAGTATTTTTTGTGATTTATATATATTTACTATTCAATACTAGCAATCCAACTACGAAAACCAAATAAATAGACACTAAAATAGCTCCCTCGAGGCGGGAGAATCTTTTCCCGCTTTTATAAAAAATGACCATCAAGGTCAAAACGGTCACCAACACCACTGACAAAAAAACAAAAGAATCGTGCACCGAGATTTTTAACGGTCGCAGTAGAGCTAAGCACCCCAACACCCACATATTAGCCGCGGCTGAACCCAAAAGGTGGCTGACCGACAGATCGCCGGCGTGCCTGCGCCAAGATTTCAGGGTAATGCTGATTTCGGGAAGATTAGTGCCTATGGAAAATAAAACCACGCCGATTAAAAACGGCGGGATGTCAAACTTTTCCAGAAATTGCAGGACTACCTCTACAATATAGTGCGAAAAAAAAACTACCAATATTATTCCGACTAAAATAAGAAAAAACTCCTTAATAATCCTGCCTTCACGAACAGCTATAAAATGAACGTCAGAAAAATGATGTTGTTTCCGGTAAAGCAGAAGCATAATTATCGGATATAGTAAAAAAAGTATTATACCCTCAAAAACAGAATAAGAATTATTATATCCAAGCGCTATGGCCACGATTAAATAGAGCGCGATCAGTAATATATTTAACATCCGGCCGTCTGTTTTAATGGACCGATTGAGTACAATGCTAAGCCCAAGTATAAGACAGAATAAAACAATTACTCCACCAAAAATATTGCCGACCGACAGCCCCGAAATATTATTAAACACGGCGTTAATACCCACGGTCATTTCCGGCAAAGTAGTCAAAAGCCCCAGCAGCAAACCGGTGACATAAATGGGCAAAGCTATTTTCCTGCTAATTATGAGCGAATTTTTTACTACCAAATCTGCTCCTTTACTTAACAAGTAAAAAAGAGGTAATAATGCTAACAAATAAATAATTAAACTCATATTAAGATAGTGTTTAACCCCAGACTATTAAATATCATCAATATTTATTATAGCAAAAAAGCTTTAATAATAAAGCAGTGGCCATAAATTTCACCCCTAGCTAATTTAACCTTACAGCCCGAACCTTGCTTTTATGCCTTCATCAAATACCTGATCACCTCAAATTTCGCTAAAAACATATCCATATACTCACTATCCCTCAAAACCTTAAGTAAATTGGTGCAATTAACCTTACGCTCGGGACCCTTTCGGCAGTTATTTGAACCAAAGCAAAAAACGGCCTAATTATAAGACCGTTTTTTGGGCTACAAAATCTCTATTTCTGTGCTGAAATAATATCCTGCAACTTATTAATATATTGTTCTAAATTCATATCTACCAATCCGTCCTCGTGATTGATACCGTGAACTTTTTCATTTTCTACCAATAACTTACCAAACGAATCATAGCTAATAAAATAATCAGCCGTTAAGCCGGTTTGATCAACCTTTCCGAGAAATAATATTACTTTTTCCCTTTCTTTAAACGATGGAATATTTAATCCCCAATAAACAGCATCGTTGATTTCCCCGCCTTGTACCACCACCTTAAAAGATTGGGCAGTTTCAACGACTTGTCGCGCGACATCTACTTCCGTACCTATGTTC
>CAZJUO010000117.1:0-1950 GCA_964549245.1 uncultured Gammaproteobacteria bacterium | reverse complement strand
TATTTAACCCTTTGAGTATATCATTTGTCGCATTTTTAATGGGAATTATGCGCCCATCTGGTGAATAAGTTTCCTTATGATAATCGGAATATTTTCTATAACATCCCTAGCCATGACTGATTGTTCATTTAGTTTTTTGGCTGCTGCCTGGCCGGCCAAACTGTGCATATACACGCCAAGCACCGCACCGCTAAAAATATTATTTGGCCGCCTGGCTATCAAAGCGGCGATAATACCGCTTAATACGTCTCCCGATCCCGCAGTGGCTAATTCTGGTCCTCCGTTGGCATCAATATATTGATTGCCTCGCGGATCGCTTATTACTGTTCTATACCCTTTCAAGACTACGATTACGCCCCACTTAGCAGCGTACTGTTTCGAAAGCTCGACTTTGTTTTTTTCAATATAGCTAGCCGGCAATCCTGTCAACTTTGAAAATTCTCCGGCATGAGGCGTGATTACCGGCGGCAACTTTCTTTTCTTTATTACCGTACCAATACCCGGCAAGCTAGGTAACGCTCCAGCGTCTATCAACACCCCTTTTGGGGCTTTAATCACTATCTCCTTGATGATACCATTTATATTCTTTTGTTTTTTTAAACCGGGGCCAATGACCAGGCAATCGCTCTTTTGAATATCGGCAAGTATTTTTTTAAGCCCCGCAGCCTTAATGTCCCCTGATTGCGTTACTGATAGAGGTAAATTGATAGCCTCGGGAACTGTTTTTTGGATGATGGGAGTAATTACTTCTGGGGAAGCGACACTGACCAGCCCAGCCCCGGAGCGAAAAGCCGCCCGCGCCGCCAAAATAGGAGCGCCGGAATATTTTTGAGAGCCGCCCATGATGACGACATGCCCATCCCGGTATTTATGCCAGCGGCGCGGGCGTTTCTGAAAAAAATACTTAATCGAAGGAACTCTCTTCATGGCTGCGAAAAAAGTTTACCTTCACCGCTGGGGTTATAACCATTCCGAATCTCCGCCAGATCAGTATACCCATCATTATCCGTATCCGCTTTTTCAGGATCGGTGCCAAATACTTGCTCCCACAGCAATGGCAAATCATCCGCGTCTTCATCAGCCAGTTGATCACTGGTATCAAGGCCAATTAAATAACCAAATAGCGGCAGATCCATAATATTTGTTTCATTAAAAAATATTCTACCGAACTGAAATAGCGACTGCGTTTCAACTGGCTGCTCAACTTGCACGGTTTCGTTAAAATCTGATATATCAACGGTTATAGTGGCAATAGTATCCTTTTTCATATATTTAAATTCTATTCGATGGAGATATTTATTTTTTTTATTAATCCACAATTCTATATCAATATCATTTAATAAATCTAATGAACCAAGATTGATTGAGGAATTTGATTTTTGTAATAATGAGATAAACCCCTTAATTTCAGAAGTATTACATTCAGCTGTATAATGGTACATAAGCTGATCATCGATTACGCTATCTGGCAGCCTTTTTATAACGGTGAGATAATTTGTCGCGGTCGCGGTTTGCTGTAAAAGTTTAGCTGCCTCGATAACCTGATCAATGGTTGGCCAAGCCTTAAATTCATACCACTTCCCTTTTATGGCAGATAAATCTAGAAATGTAAAAGCGGGAGTTTCTGTAAAATTAAAATACTTTTTATCGTCGGTAAATCTCGTTTGAATGTTCATCAAATAGCCAAGCCCCTGCAATTCAAAAACATTTTTTAATTCTAACGAGCCGAGCAATGTTTGATTGAGCCCGCCGTCAAAATCCCCGTATGATCTGATCTTAGTCTCGACATCATTGTTATGTAAAATAACCTCGCTGCTTATGGTATAGTGCGCGGTTTTTATTTCTTTTATAGTATTTTGCCAATAGTCAATAACAGCTTCCGGTGAACGTTCTACGATAGGCACGGTAACTACCCGATGCAAAAAAGGCACCTGCCTCCCCTGATAAAAA
>CAZJUO010000116.1:0-1952 GCA_964549245.1 uncultured Gammaproteobacteria bacterium | reverse complement strand
TCCAGCTTATCATTACCAACCTCGAGCAAACCTTTTCCTGGCTGGGGAATATTGGCGATTTGTTTTAGAAGATAATAACGATTATTAATGATAGCTTCATCTAATAAAAAAAAGAAGAAGCATAGTAAATGTAATCAATCAGGCAAGGGAAATATCGGTATCGGCAAGAAAGAAACCGGGTTTGTAAGAAAAGCTATCGTCGCTTTGTTTACCCAAAAAATTATAATTGCCAAATGGCAACTCAATGCCTTTGGTTTGATTATATTTATTTTTGGAATTGCGGTCGGTGGATTTATATTTATCTCAAATTTATTCTCGGTGCTGGCGGCGACCAACAGCTGGGATTTTTCCAGCGGCGGTGATTACACTTTCAATAGCAGTGATATAGAGGTAACTGGTGGCGTAGCACAATTAAAGGGGGCTGCCACACCTGGTGTAGACTGGATCGCCAATGACGGAAGTGACAGCTGGGGTGCCAGGAGGAAAATTACTTTTGATAATTCCGCTTCAACTGAAGACCTGCAAAATTTTCAGGTCATGGTCAGGCTTGACGCTACACGTATTGATTATACCAAAGTACAGGATAGCGGCCAGGATTTACGGTTTACTGATTCAGATGGGGTAACGGAGCTCGATTATGAAATTGAACGGTGGAATGAAAGCGGTGATTCGTTTGTGTGGGTTAAAGTGCCGCAGATTGACAACGGTTCGACCACAGACAGCATCTATATGTATTATGCTAATCAGAATGCGTCGGACGGACAGGACGATACCGGCACCTGGAATTCCGATTATTCAATGGTTTACCATTTTGGTGAACCCAACGGAACAACTGGTGCTGGTTCGGTCAGCGATAGTACCGGCAATACTTCTGGAACGCCAACATCTGGAATTTCATTCGGCGAAGACGGGCCGGTCGGTTGGGCAACGGATTTTGCCGGTGCAACCGGTATTGGTTTGGGTAATGTCGGTCCGCCACTCTTGACCGCGGAAACTAGTATTTCTTTTTGGATCAATTCTAACAGCTATTTGTCCCCAAACCGTCAAAATCCTTATGACCAGGCTTATGGCGGTTGGGGCACCATGACTCTGGAAAATAATGGTCAAATAAGGTGGTTTTTTGGTAATGGCGGAGGTGATAATGGTTCCTATGTAGTTATTTATTCCGGAGAGATTGTTTCTAATAATACTGGCGATTGGGTTTATGCGACGGTAGTCCGTGATCCAGATACACATACCTTCACTTGGTATGTTGATGGTGAGCCGATTAGCACTAATGGATATCCTGCCGCGTATCCCGTGATTGCCACACAAGTTTTTACCATCGGCTATGGGTATACGAACCATTACCTTAACGGATATATGGATGAATTTCGAGTCGCACAGCATAAACGGTCTGATGATTGGGTTAAGGCTGATTTTTTATCGCAAACAGACGCCTTGATCGACAGCTTTGGAAGTGAAACTTCATTGTACCCGACAGATAGTCCGACCATCATGCCCAACACGGGGCAAGGCTATAGTTCAGCTTCGGCTTTTAATGTTACCTTAGGTTCTGGTTCTGCCGGTACAATAAAATATCAAATTTCACCTGACGACGGCTCAACTTGGTACTGGTATACGGGCGGTTCTTGGACAGAAACAGTAGGCGGTTACGCAGAGGCAAATACCGGCAGTACAGTTAATAATAATATTTCATCCTTTGCTGCCGGATCAAATCCAAAAACCTTTATATGGAAAGCGTATTTAAATTCTGACGGCGGGCAGCTGCCCAAGATTGATACTATTGGGCTAACATATATTTGGGACACGCAGGACCCGGATAACCCTATAAGCGTAAATCCCTATTCACAAAACGGTGGTGATCTTATTATTGGCAGTACCTGGTATAACCACAGCGGACCTTATTTTACCTGGGACGAGCCGGATGATAACGCGGACACTGGGGAAGG
>CAZJUO010000115.1:0-1954 GCA_964549245.1 uncultured Gammaproteobacteria bacterium | reverse complement strand
GGTAACGGGCCCAGCGCCAAAGCGAGACCCATATATCAAAAAGATACAGAAGGGTGACTAGAGGGATTTGAACCCTCGTCCCTGGTGCCACAGACCAGTGCACTGACCACTGTGCTATAGTCACCCTTCTGTATCCTATTTTTAATTCGTTTATTCTTTTTTAATGGCAACCACGTTTGTATCCCGCTTTGTCGAGCGGGGCGGGCAGACCAGTGCACTAACCACTGCCTGGCCCGTATGACCGAGCGAAGGGAGGTCTATTACGGGCTGCTATAGCCACTACGTCCAAACGGTGCTTCGGTTTCGTGTCCGTCTATTCGTCGGCCACTTCACCTGCGCACACGTTTCTCCTTTTCCTCACAAATGCTCCGCATTTGTTCGGATAATTTTTCAATTATGTCTGGTGGGGACGGAGGTACTTCCCGCTTCCCCTTCGACTGTGCTCAGGGTTCGCGGGACAGGCGAACCTCACGCACTATTGGTGCGGACGGAGGGACTCGAACCCTCACGCACAAAATGTGCCTAGGCCCTCAACCTAGTGTGTATACCAATTCCACCACGTCCGCACGCATTGTATGTTAGACGGCTACTTCTTTGAGTTTCTTTTTGTAGCCCTTGAGGTAGTATAGCTTTGCTCGCCTAACCTTAGCTTGTTTGGTAACTTCTATTTTGGCAATGGTCGGTGAATGGAGGGGAAAGATTTTTTCTACGCCCACTCCTTCAGAAATTTTCCGCACGGTTATGGTGGCTGATAAGCCTTTTCCTCCGCGGCGGGAAATAACCATTCCTTTGAATTTTTGTAATCGTTCCTTGCCTCCTTCTTTTACTTTTTGATGGACCGCCACGGTCATGCCAGGTTGGATATCGGGCAGATCTTTTTTAAGTTTATCCTGGTTTAATTGATGTACTGATGACATATGATTTTCCTTGCTTAATTTATATAGTAAGTATCAGCATAACGATTTTGTCCGTAGGTGTCAAGGGATAGATTATTTTTTGATAGATTATTTTAGCTTATTAATAATTTCCTGCAATCCTGAAGGAAGTGGGGTTTGGTAGTCGCTCCACGTGTTATCAAGGTTGTAAAAGCCGAGATATTGAGCATGCAAGAAGATGCGGTTCATTTTAATTTTAGTTTTCAATTTTTTAGGTTTATAGATAGTATCGCCGACAATAGGCAGGCCAAAGGCGTTTAAATGTACCCTGATTTGGTGAGTGCGGCCGGTTTGCGGTTTGGCCGTTAGGAGCGTGTAGTTGGCAAACCGTTTAACTACCTCAAAGGCAGTTACTGCTTTACGGCCGCGGTTTTCATGCTCTGGTACGGCGGCCATTTTATGATCTGCTGTTTCACTGCGGTCGATATTAAAATTAATTTCACCGCTATCCTTGGCCGGAGCTCCATAGACCAGGGCGGTGTACTCTTTTTTTATCTTTCTCGTTTTAAACTGGCTTTTGAGACGATCAAACATGTCTTGGGTTTTAGCCACCACCAGCAGCCCAGAAACATCCCGGTCCAAGCGGTGGACAATACCAGGACGTAGCGGGTCCTCGCCGATTTTATTCATACCCGGATATTTTTGTAATAGCCAGTCGACCAGCGTCGGTTCGTTGGTAGTAGGGGCCGGGTGGACCAACAAGCCGGCCGGTTTGTTGACCACTAAGTAGTCAGATTGGTCGGAGATGATGTGTAATTCACCTCGCCCAGGCGCAGCGGCTTGGGCTTGGGGGGAGGGTTGATTATCCCCTCGCGCATCCACAGCGGGCCGCGCTCGGTGAACGGTAATTAGATCGTCGGTTTTTAAAAATTGGTGGACGCTCGGTTTTTTCTCATTTACTAAAATAGCACCATTTTTAATCAGCTTCTGGATTTGGGAGCGGGTTTGGCCGGGAAATTTACCGACTAAAAATTTATCCAGACGTTTTTTATTGTCTTGTTCGGATGCGTGAAAATCAG
>CAZJUO010000114.1:0-2025 GCA_964549245.1 uncultured Gammaproteobacteria bacterium | reverse complement strand
AATATTTCTGCTCGTCGATTTTTTTGCTTTTTATTTCAAAAACACTTAAATATTTTTTTATCAGCTGATAAATATTATTTGAATATAATATCATGTAAGTAGAGCCCGTGATAGTTATTAACCCGACTACTGTTATAAAAGACAAAATGTCATTGCCCAGGTGGCCGACACTGACACCCAAAGCAATCATAATCAAAGAAAACTCGCTAATCTGGGCTACGGTCAGGCCAGCTAAAAAACTGTTCCTTTTAGTATACCCCAAAAGCCCCATCAGTATCATGACTATCATGGGATTGCCGATTAATATAAATAATGAAAATATAATTATCGGAAAAATATATTGTGTTACATCAGAAAAATTTAATTGAGCGCCCAATAAAATGAAAAACAATATAATAAAGAAATCCCTCAATGGAATCATTTTTGAGCTGATTTCCAATCGATATGGCGACATGGCCAAAGTAACGCCGGCTAAAAGTGCGCCAATTTCAATCGATAAATCCAGATAATATGACAAGGACGCCAATGCCAAGCACCAGCCTATGGAAAACAATAACAAAAATTCCTGGGATCGGGCGATTTGTTTTATTAGCTTGGGTAATACATATACGCCCATCACAAAAGTTAAGCCAATAAGCAGGGCGCCTTTGGCCAGAACCCCCAAAACCACACTGGCAATATCTAAATCCCCGCCAATTGTAGGCACTATCATCAAAACTAAAATTACCACCAAATCTTGCACCAGCAGAAAACCTATAGCGATTCGTCCGTACATAGAATCCAGTTCTCCTTTATCCGACAAAAGTTTCATGATAATAATCGTGCTGCTAAAAGTCAGGGCCACGGCAATATAAATCGATACTGTGGCAGAAAATCCCAATACAGTTGCCAGCAGAAAACCAAAGCCAGAAGTGAAGAGAATCTGGCCTAAACCGGTAATGAGCGAAACCTTACCGACAGATTTTAGGACTTTTGGATTAATATTCAAGCCCACGGTAAACAGCAACAAGGCTATGCCAATATGTGAAAAAGTTTCAATCGTATCGCCGGACCGTATCCAATCAAAAAACAACGGGCCGATTAATATGCCGGCAATAATATACCCGATAATCAGGGGCTGTTTAAACAGCTTGAGAATTCCGGTAATTACAAAAGTTGCGACAATGATTAAGCTGATTTCAATAAATACGTCCATAACAAAAATCAGATATTATTTATTAATAATACCAGTTCAAATATATTAGAAATTATTTAGGTGATTTTTCATTTTTATTTTTTGTTTTCTTTTCTACAGTATAACACATAATTGAACATTTTACAAGGCCATCCACACTAACTCGTTTTAATACCAAAAAACACCCAACAAACATAGGGATGATTTGAGAACGGGAGCACTAGGGCTCTAATGGTTCGGCTGCGCTCACCATATGCCTGCAATAAGAGTTGCACCCGCCCGGCGCGCTAAAGTATGACGCTTTAACACACACATTATTATTTTTTTCATCTAATGGCGGGGGTTGAGGGAATCGAACCCCCGTCTTCGGTTTTGGAGACCGACATTCTACCACTGAACCAAACCCCCACCATCAAATGACAAATTTTGTAATGCGCTTTGGCGGACGGAAAACTTTCACAATACCACTTAACTATGCCCCCCCCCTTTACATAAAGTCTAATAACAAAATCCGAAATCCCAAACAAATCCAAAATTCTAATACACAATTTTTTAAAAACAAGAACTTACCATGCATCATATGCTACACGCCACGAGCCAATTCTATTTTGTTTCTTTGTGCAGTGTGTGTTTTTTGCAGTGCTGGCAAAATTTTTTCAATTCAATTCGCTCTTTATGAAGTTTTTTGTTCTTGCGTGAGTGGTAATTAATGCGTTTGCATTCCGTACACTCGAGCTTTATCATGTTGTCCTGAGACATAATTTTAATTTATAATGTATAATTAATAATTTATAATTTTCCATTAGCCACCCGTCAGGTTCGCCGCGCCCCCGCCTGTCGTGCCTATGGCA
>CAZJUO010000113.1:0-2041 GCA_964549245.1 uncultured Gammaproteobacteria bacterium | reverse complement strand
TAATAAATTTCAGCCAAACCAGCACGTGAAACAGCAAAAAGCTAAACGATTTGATCAGCTCATTATACACAAACAAGAAAATTCGTAAAATGAAAAACAAAGCGATAGCCAGCAAAGCCGGTATGAATTTCTTGTACGGCTCTACATATTTATTTACGTTTTTGGCCACGATTTCCTGGACCACCGTCTCCATAGTATCGTCTCCGGAGGCGGTAATACCAAAGGTTTCTAAAAACTTATTTCTACCCTCAACTACCAGGCTATCCTCAACCTCGGCTAAGCCCTCTTCGATAGCCTGGTCGAGTTCTTCATTGCCGGTCTCCATCTGCAGGTTTGAAGCTGACTGGGTACTAAGGTTCCGGATAAATTCATCAAGCGTCATGCTCGGCCGGTAATTTTCCTTGTAGTACAAGTCTAAAACGTTGCTGACCGCATCAGTACCGGTATTTATTGCTCCATCGACAATTTTGGTTGAACCGTTTTGCTCGAAAACCATAAAACTGTAATAAAATAAGGAAATGGCAATGAGCAATATGGTAATGATCGGGCGCAGCCCGGCGCTGATGGTTTTACGCGGGAGAAATTTGGATCGGCTTTCCATGTCAATGCGCACTTCCCGGCGCCAGTACATGAAGCCTAAAAATACCAACATAGCGCCGATCATCGTCCAAATCGACAGAGGAAAAAAGATAAACGAGGTAGCCGCCGCGGCCAGGGCCATAAACAGCAGCATAAATTTATTGGTCACCAGCACCTCGGTCAAAGCCAGCAAGGAAAACATCAAACAAAAAGCCAGCAACGTAGAGAGTACGGTGACGATATTGCCTGTGCTGGTGCTCCAGTCTATGCCCTTATCCAGCACATTGTACCAGCTTAGCCAAAATAAAGCTGTAGCCGCCACGACCAAAACTACCAGTATAAAGACTTTATTCATCGGCTGGCGGGGTTTAAACGGTTCTGGTTTTTTTTGCTCTTCTTTTTTTTCTACACGCATAGGCTTGACAAATTTTTTAATTAGTATACAATTAGCCCATTAAAAATAAAAACGAGGAGGCAGGAAATGAGTGAATGTACTGTAGAATGCGTTGCTGATTTTAGAAACTTCATCAAAGGCAACACCTATCAGGCCCACGTAAATTCAAATGATAATAACAGAACGTTCCAGATGAAAAACCCTGACGGGGGTTGGATGCAAATAAACGCTGATGATTTCCATGCTCACTTCCGGGGTTCTTTCCAAAAAAACGCTACCGAGCCATCGTAATCGATGGCTTTTTTATTTAGGCGGTCTTAAAACCCATGCCCTCTGAACTGGGAGCTTTAGCTTCTTCGATTTTCCCGAATTTATCCTCATATTTTTTAATGTTCTCTTCCAGGGCTTTGTAAATTCTTTTGATGTGCCCTGGCGAAGTTATGACGCGGGCGGTGACCACACCGGTGCGCTGCCACGGATAAATATTCATAAAATCCAGCACAAACTCTTCTTTGGCATGCGAAACGCCCATGGCATTGGCATGCACGCCTTTCATAGTGGTATCGTCAATTTTGATGTTTATTTGCTGGCCTTGCGGCTGTTGTCCGTTCATAAATTATTTCCTTTCTTTATTAAATAATGAATAAAATTGAAAACGGTGTAAAGTTTAAGGTTGTAAGCCCGCCCGCCAAAGCAACGCTTTATCGTTGCTGACGGAAAAAAGTATAGATATATGGTTAACGTTAAAAGTCACTTTTTTCTACAAATTCTACAAACAACGCTCTACATTTTTCAATACCTTTATCTTTAAACTTCAAACTTAAAACATAGCTCTATTAGCGATAACATTTAAAAAACAATGAAATAAACTACCTTAATCCAGTTACCTACTAACATATATCCCTTACTATAACGTATATTTATAACAATGTGAAATCGAGTATTCCTCTTATTACCGCATAATTCTCATTAAAAATGCGACAAATGATATACTCAAAGGGTTAAATATCACCTGATCCGTACCCTGTTTAGTGGACACTATTTTAACTGGCTATTTATGGCTATGTA
>CAZJUO010000112.1:0-2264 GCA_964549245.1 uncultured Gammaproteobacteria bacterium | reverse complement strand
CAGACATATTATAATACAGATACCGTAATTAGTAAAGTAGATAGATATGCTTGAACAATTATTTGGTTCGCGTACTCGCGTGAAATTGCTTCGATTGTTTTTGACCAATCCGAATAATAAATACTATGTTCGGGAACTGATGCGAAAAGTAAAGGAGCGAATAAACTCTGTACGGCGCGAACTCGAGAACTTAGAAGAGCTCGGGCTGATATATTCAGAGCAAAAAGGCCAAAAAAGATTTTACGCGGTACAAAGTGATTTTATTTTGTACGAAGAACTGCGGTCCCTGATATTGAAATCACAAATGACCCTAGAACGCAATTTGGCGCATCGCATCAAGAACATCGGACAAATATCATACCTCGCTTTAACCGGAATTTTTACCGGCCTGGAAGAAGCGCAGACGGATATGCTCATTGTCGGAAAAGTGAATCGCGCCAAACTACGCCGGTTGATTAACCAGTTTAATAAAGATTTTGATAAAAAAATCCGTTTTACGGTGATGACTAAGCAGGAATTTGAGTATAGGAACGATTTGACCGATAAATTTCTTTACAGTATTTTGGAAAACAAAAAAATAATCGTGACCGATAAAATATTCAAAAACAAGACATGATCCTGGCAATTGATACTAGTGAGCAGGATTGTTTTTTTATCGCCCTGGCAGACATCAAGGGGAATATTTCGTTAAAGAAAACCGTACATACGAAAAAACAGTCCGAATTGTTATTACCGAAGATAGAGGGGCTGTGCAGCCAGCGAAAGAAAAAAAATCCAAAAATAACTGGTATAGGCGTCATAAAAGGTCCCGGAGGATTTACTTCGTTACGGACTGGCATCACCGTAGCCAACGCCCTGGCTTATGCATGGGGGATTCCGGTTGTCGGATATAAAAAAAGTGAATGCCGTACTATCGAAATGCTGGCCAGCAAAGCGGCCAAAGCTATCATGAAGAGCAAAAAATACATCCCGGTACAGCCGCACTACGGAAAACTGCCGCATATTACCAAAGCAAAAAAGAAAATATTTTAATCAAGCGGGCATAAATCCAAATCGATTTTGCAAGACGTTCATAGAGTTTTTAATGGATTTGACTTTATTGAACGAGCTGTCAAAGGGACGGGTGGTTGGTTTAAGTTTTTTGAAGTTAGACACTCCGACGTGCACCGTTTTTATTCGTAACCCGGCTATCGGCAATTCCGAAAAAACTCTTTGCAGTACCGGATAGAGCTGTAGTTCTGTTTGTGACGGGTAGAGGAACGTTGCTTGTTTGGATATGGTGGTTTTATTCTCAAGCGTAAAACGAAGATAGAGGGTACGGCAACTTATCTGGCGATGTTTCATAGTACGACAGGCGAGGGCAAATAAATGATCAGCGGTTGATTTAACGTGATCGTAATCGGCTGTAGCATACGAAAATGATTTGGATCGCGTAATGGATTCGGCTTTTTTATGCGTGATGACGTGGCGCATATCTTGGCCGTTGGCCAATCGCCAGATCGACCGTCCGGGATTACCAAAGGCGTTTATCAGTACCTTTTCCGGCAGTTGGGCCAATTGGCCGATAGTGTGAATATTGGTTTTTTTCAAAGCCGTGGTGGTTCGCCGGCCCAAGCCGGGCAATAAAGAAAGGGGAAGTTGATGAAGGAATCGCTTCTCCTGTCCATAGGGGATAGAGACGATAGCCTTTGGTTTTTTTGATTGGGAAGCCGCGTAAGCGCAGACCTTGTTGCTGGCTATACCGATGGAACAGGTGATTTCAAGTTCATTATAAATAGCCTTTTGGATAGTAGCGGCCAGCATTTCATATGACAGCCAAGCATTTGTTAGCTTGGATAAATCAAGGTAGGCTTCATCAAGAGCTATTGGCTCGATAGAATCACAAAAACGGGATAAGATATTAAAAAATTCTTTGGAAAAATTCTTATACTCTGTATACGAGGCATTAACAACGGTTACTTGGGGGGCTATGGTGATAGCTTTTTCCAAGAGCATATTTTTTTGTATGCCGAGCCGCCGAGCCTGGTAGTTGGCGCTGGCAACGATGCGATATTCGCCTGATAGATTTTGCACGATCAGCGGTTGGTGGCGCAACTGCGGTTTGAGTGCCGCCTCGACAGAAGTAAAAAAAGAGTCAAGGCTGATATGCATAACAGATTGTATAGGTGGATTTTTTTTGGGCATAGGATTTTTTGTTAGTAGTTAAGTAATTAAGTAATGGGTATTTTTTTTTCAGAACCGGTAGAACAGTATTGTTTTCCAGG
>CAZJUO010000111.1:0-2416 GCA_964549245.1 uncultured Gammaproteobacteria bacterium | reverse complement strand
TAATATGAAGGCGGAAATGGAGCAAAGAATAGAGGTCTGTATTGAGCGGGGGTGTGTTGATCCCGGTTCTAAACTTTAAGAAAAATTAACCAACTCATAACATTATGACCAAAGACAATAATAATTTTAACGTTAGTGACAGCCTTGATGTCCGCGGTGAAATTTGCCCCTACCCGGATATAAAGGCGAGAAAAAAACTAAAAGAGATGGAGTCCGAACAGATTTTGGAAATATTAACCGATTATCCTTTATCTCTGGAGCGAATACCGCGCAATAGCGAGAAAGAGGGGCATAAGGTCTTGAAAATGGAAAAGATTAACGAAGGCCCGGATCATCGTATAATTATTCAAGTTAAATAAGAAAAATAATGCCATTAGTTTTTATAATTATCAGTGGCATAGCCGTAGGAATTTTTTTCGGTTTTGCTTTGCAACGCGGTCGATTTTGCATGAATTCGGCTTTTCGCGATCCACTGCTATTCAAGGATTTTACCCTGCTCAAAGCGGTGGGACTGGCTATCGCGGTTGAATTAGTCGGCTTTTATATCTTGAATCTTTTTGGTCTGATCGAATTAAACCCCAAGCCTTTTTATTTGCTAGCCGTGCCCGTGGGCGCTTATATTTTTGGTATTGGCATGGTAGTGGCCGGTGGTTGCGCTAGCGGTACGGCCTACCGGGTAGGTGAAGGCATGATTGGTTCTTGGCTGGCCTTGGTTGGTTTTGCCGGCACGGCTTATCTGGCCAAGGATGGATTTTTGTCCGGTTTCGTGTTAACAATGCAAAGTTATGAATCTGGCCCACTGACCCTGTCTTCTATCAGTGGTTTGCCGGGTATATTTTTTCTAATTTTTTTCGCCGCTTTGTTATTTTGGCTTTTATTTCGAAAAAAAGCGGCTAAGGATCAGATTGCCGATCCCCAGGTTAAATCCGCGGGGAAAATGAATCAAATTTTTAAAAAGGGCTGGTCGTGGCGAAGGGTCGGGCTGATTATTGGACTGATAGGAATTCTGGCTTTTATTGTTTCGTCCCTTTCCGGAAGGAATTACCCGCTGGGTATTACTATGGGATTCGAAACAATAGTAAAATCAATTATCCACTTAGAAAATTTTCTGACTTGGGAGTCTTTTGAAGTAATTGGTTTGATAATCGGCGCTTTTTTGGGAGCATTTTTTGCCGGAGAATTCAAGTTTCGCTGGCCTAAGCCAAAAGTGGCGTTACAATCATTTGTTGGCGGATCTTTAATGGGGTTCGGAGCGATTGTTGCCGGCGGTTGTAACATCGGCCATATTTTAAGCGGGGTCCCCCAATTAGCCGTTTCCAGCTTAGTGGCGGGAATGTTCATCATCCTCGGCGGCTGGACCATGGCCTACTTTTTATTTATTAGAAATAATTAAATATAATTAAATTATGAAATTAGGATTTATGGTCACGCGGCCGCCCTATACGTACCAGGATATTGATACGCTTTACTATTTGGGCAAGGCGGCGATTGAGAGAAAAAATCAAGTAAAAATTTTTTTGTATGTTGACAGCGTCATTGCCGTAAACAGGGATTTGAATTCAGCTAAGGAAAGGAATTTGTATAAAAAAATGGAAGAGCTTGCCGATTTAGGCGCTGAAATCAAGATTTGCGGAGTATGTGTACAATTTCGTGGTATAAAAAGAGAACAACTTCTGCCTCAGGGAGAGCTGGAGGGCCTGCCTGGCCTGGCTGACATGGTAAATGAGTGCGATAAGTTTGTAAATTTATAATAATATATACTATGGCAAAAAAAGTTTTAATAATAGTCAATAATCCGCCATTTGGCACGATCTTTCCGGCTGAGGCGGTCAGGGCCGGCATCGCGTTTGCCGGCATGGATTTGGACACCTCACTGATTTTTAGCGGCGACGGCATTTTTACTTTAATTAAAAATCAGCAACCAGAACTTATCGGCGCCGGAAGCATAAAAGAAGGACTATCCAACGCGGAAGAATTTGGTTTGAAAATTTTTGCGGACAAGGAAAGTTTAGAAGAAAAAAAAGTTACTGAAAGTGAAATAGAAGAGGTGGGTATATTAACCGGTCAAAAAATAAAAGCTTTAGCCAGATCAGCTGAAGTTATTATTAATTTTTAATCTTATGCTTTTTATCATAAAATCCAGCGAAAACAATCATTGTGAGCGGACGTTACAATTTATGGATAAGGACGATACAATTATCCTTATTCAAGATGGAGCACTTTTGGCTCATGAGAATAATAAATTCATTTCAACGGTAAAAAATAAAGGCGTAGAAATTTTAATGTTAGAAAACGATTTGAATTTGAGAGGGATTAAAAACAATATCAGCGCCAAAACAATTAATTATGAAGACATGGTTAGTCTTATAGAAAAAAACCAGGTCTTTTCTTAAAACATGAATTTACCCGCTTGGAT
>CAZJUO010000110.1:0-2429 GCA_964549245.1 uncultured Gammaproteobacteria bacterium | reverse complement strand
AACTTACCATTACCAATCCTTCATCTGTTAAACCTGCTTTTATTCTACCCAAAAGAACATCTATCTCGGGTTTTGTTAAGTACTGGATTAGCCTGCTTGCTATAACTGCAGTATATTCATCTTGTTTTATATCAAAATCCATGACAGACATTTCATAAAAAGAAATTCTATCACTTATTTCCTCCGGAATGTCTTTTTTGAAACTAAGATTTGCTAAATCAACAGATTCAACTTGTCCGCCTAATTTTGCGGCATAGATAGAATTTCTTCCATTACCACAACCCAAATCTAATACCTTGAAATTTTCAGGTAAACGGAGTTTCTCAAATCCAGCTAAAACTATTTCGCTTGGCTTAGCAGTTTCAATTACAAACTCTTTTTCTTTGTAAGTTTCTCTCCATCCTTTTTCCATAATGGTTTAGAAATTGTAAATAGTTTAAAAAGATTGGGGCTTAAAAATTATTTCATTTAACTCGTTTCTATGCGAATATACTACTTCAAAAGGTGTAAATCTTGCGTATTAAGCGAATAAGGGTTATAATGAAATCAACCTTCCCATATCTAAATATTATGGTAATTTAGCTAATTATGCAAGAATTACTAGGGAAGGCCGAACAAGAATTAAGCATTAGAAACTATAGCCCGAAAACTATTCAGGCCTACCTATCCTGTTTACGGGAGTATTTTGAGTATAAAAATGGTAACCCCGCGGAATTAAACATTGGTAATATCAGGGATTTTCTACTCAGAAAGCGGCAGAGAGGCTACGCCCCCCAAACAATCAACCTATTCCTGAACGCCATTAAGTTTTTTTACAGCGAAATCGCCAAATCCCCTGTCCGCATCGACATCAGATTCGCAAAACGCTCGGCCCGGCTGCCGGTTGTTTTGAGCTGGGAGGAAATTAATAAAATTATCGCGGCAATTACCAACGTCAAACACAAGCTGATGATTTCCCTGGCCTATGGTGCCGGTCTGCGAGTCAGCGAAGTAGTCAATATAAAAGTTATGGATATACAGCTTTACGAGCTTACAATCCACCTAAAAAACGCTAAAGGCAAGAAAGACCGCCTGACGGTTTGTCCGGAAAAATTGAAAACCGGCCTGCAGAACATTATGGCCGGAAAAAGTGGTGAGGACTACGTCTTCGTCAGCCAACGCGGCGGAAAATTAACGGAGCGTACCGCCCAAAAGGTATTTGAAAGCGCGTTGAAAAAAACGGACATCAGGAAACAAGCGACCTTCCACTCCCTGCGCCACAGCTTCGCCACGCATCTTCTGGAAAACGGCGTGGACGTCAGATACGTGCAGGAGCTTTTAGGGCATCAAAATATACGGACCACGCAGCTTTACACAAAAGTCACCAATCCCCGGTTAAAAAGCGTCAAGAGCCCATTATGATATAGTAATGCTAGTTTTCACTGGCGAGCCCCAACCCAAAATAGAGTAAATGTCATTCATAATTTATACTTTAACATCCATTTAAGTATACGAAAAAGCGCCCATCAATAAAATCAATTGAGCTGCCTTTATGAATAATATCAGTCGAAGCTTCTATTTTTTTACTACCAGAAAAAAGATAACAAATAAGACAAATCCGGCACCCAGACCGATAAACATGGCCGGGACCAAACTATCTGTCAGAAAGCCAATTCCCATGCCGATGAATAAACCAGCCGGGATAAACAAACCGCCCATTCCCCTCCTATCTTTTGTTTCTTTATTTTCTTCGACTTTATTTTGCTGATCTTCCATAATATACTTTTTTAATTATTACTATATTACTTAAGTTTAATAAGCGCAAAACAGCTACAGCTTCTAAGTATGCTCATTATACCAAAAAAACCTCATCACGTGAAGTAGCACATAGTGGAAGCATAAAAAATTTACGCTGGTAAAAAATATAACCTTATGTATTAAATCTTTTCATGCTGCGGGTGTTCATGCCCCAAATCCCTGCGTAATTTCAAATGCTCCAAATGCGATTGCTTGTCTTTAAAAAACTCCTGCAGATTATGATTGTTTTTCTTGATCATTTTGGCAACATGGAAACCCCCGACAAAATGGGGCATCAAAACATACGTAGCGCCGGTTTCATAGAGCTTGAATGAGTCATCAATGTGATGCGATACTGCAATAATAACGGCGGTTTTATTTTTTTGCCTGATTTTCTTGATCAGCATGGTATTTAGGCTCAAGCTGGGAATAGTGGAAATTGCTAATTCAATTTTTTCAAAATCAAGTTGTGTCAATAATTCAGCGTCCCCAACATCCCCGTATTGGCAATTAATTTTACTTTTAACTAATTTTTTAATAATCTCAGGATCATAATCAATTACCAAAAAACTTCTGTCTAACTCTTTTAGTACTTTTAAGATGTTAAAGCCAATTCGGTTGTGCCCAAATAATATCGTATCGATATTTCTGTT
>CAZJUO010000109.1:0-2453 GCA_964549245.1 uncultured Gammaproteobacteria bacterium | reverse complement strand
CCGGCTGGCCCGTTAAAAAAGTGGCTAGGTTTATATCCGCTTTGCAGCCCGGATGCAAGAATAAATTTACCAACACTTTAATCGCCTCCGGCTGTAAAACAATATTTTCGAAATCCGGGAATGACAAGCGTCGGGCTGTTTCTAGGTTTTTTAAAATTTGTTCGGTTTGAATAGCCATTTTTATCATTCTAACATTCTCCCGCCGGTTTCGCCTCGCAGAGGCGGGCAGGTAAGAATGTTCAGTATCTACTTAATCTACTTGCTATTAATTATTTGACGGTAAATTCCTGAACTTTTAAACGGATCCGTTAATTTATAATAATTATATTTACCCTTTCTTGTCCTCTCAATTATCCCCTCGCGTTCCAATCTAAGTAAATGGAATGAAGCAGCCTTAAAATGAATCGAAAGTTTTTCACTTACATCGCTAACCGAAATTAGCCCACGCGATAATAACTTGATAATCTGCATCCTCCTTTCGTTAGCCAAAGCCTTAAAAACACGAGCTAATTTTTTTGTTGAAAAATATTTTGTCATATCATTCTAACATTCTTAAGAATGTTCAGTATTAATTTTATTATATATAAACACTTTTTTCAATTGCCGGAAACCTATAACCAACCCAATACCCACCATCATTAACACAACTCCAACCATTTGCCCCAGCGTCCAGCTAACTTCCCCTTGAGCAATGATAGTAATCAACCCGGTTATTGGTGCACCAAGTGCCAAAACAGCCGTAGCTACTGACGCTCGCGTATATTTTAAACCGTGATAAAAAGTAAATACATAACCCAGCAAAAACGCCGAGGTAATAAAAACCCACTTCCATTGCACCGCCTGATAGCTAAACAAAACAGAAGCCTGCCCGGTAATTAATAAAAATACAAAAATAAACAGCGCCCCAAAAAACATCCGTCCCCAGGCTACCAAGCGCGGCGAAAGCTGGCGTAAAACTTTTTTGGCTATAACGATTTCCACCGCCCAAAAAACCGTAGCCAACAAGACCAAGCCGTCTCCCCAGTTAACCCCCCTGGGTTCAATTCCAAGAAACAACATATTGCCTGCCAGCAAAGCAGCAAAGCCTAATAAAAGGCTTTTGTTCAGCTTTTCCTTCAAAAACACGATGGCCAAAAATCCGACAAACAAAAACATGGTCTTATGGATAAACGAACCCTGCGCGGCTATTGTCAAAGATAAGCCCTTGAAAAAAAGCAAAAAAGGAATAGCGCCTCCGATCAAGCCAATTAAGATTAATTGCCACCACTGCCTGCCAGTTAGTTTCTTAATAGCCGGCAATTCTTTTAATAACAATATTAGTGACAAAAATGCCACGCCCACAATGAGATTTTTTATGCCGGTAAAAACATATGGGTTGGCAAACTTTACGCCAAGCGCGTTAAAGTAAATTGACACGCCGGAAATAACGGCGGTGGTGAGGACTAAAAGTATTCCTTTACGCTCTGTCATATAGAATATTTCTATTTAAGAATTTCTCCGCCCGCTGCGACGAGCGCAGCGAGTCGGGCGGGTAATTTCTATTCAGTGTCCAATGCGTTAATTCTGTAATTGAAACATTGAATGATTGGGATTTTCCGCCAACGGCGGAGATTAAAATTAGGTATTAGATATTGGTAATTATTCATATTGCAACGTGTCTTTCAATTGAGCATAACTAAATATTGGTCCGTCTTTACATACGTAGTACGGCCCAATTGCGCAATGCTGGCAGGTGCCCAAACCCGCGCACTCCATTCGCCGCTCTAGGGACAGATAAATATCTTGATCGCTATAACCTACCGCCTGCAGTTTGGGAATTACAAATTTGAACATAATCGGAGGGCCGCACAACGCCGCAATACCCTGGCGCACTACCTCCGCCTTTTCAAACAGTACGGTTATCACTCCCGTATAACAGCTCAACCCGGCTTCTTTTGGCCCGCCTCCCTCGTCAAGCGAAACCTGGATGTCAAACATTTTGTTCCAGCGCATGATATCGTCACGGAAAACGATCATGCCAAAACTCCGGCACCCGTAAAACAGTTGCACCGAGCGCTTGTTGGGCTGCAGCATATCCCGGTTAATCAAATAATGCAGCAATGACCGCAGGGGAACCAAACCAATACCGCCTGCCACCAATAAAATATTTTTATCTTGCAGTTTTCGCAAATCAAATCCATTGCCATAGGGGCCCCGTAAGCCAAATGAATCGCCTTTTTTTAAACGATGGAATTGGGAAGTGAAACGCCCTACATTATGCACCGCGATATCATAGATATTTTTCTTGCCGATTTTTTCGGCCGGTACAAACACCGCTTCCCCGTATCCCGGCAATGAAAAAACAAAAAACTGCCCCGGTTCGTACGCCAAAGCTCTACCGTTGTTCAGTTTAAAATCGAACGACTTGATGCCCTCGGCCTGGTCTTTGACCGTCAGCACGGTTGCTTCTTGCG
>CAZJUO010000108.1:0-2552 GCA_964549245.1 uncultured Gammaproteobacteria bacterium | reverse complement strand
TAACTCCTAATGAAGCCCTTAAGTTGGGGGTGCAAAATGTCCATGCCTAAAACAATTGTCTATTGACAATTTTGTTTTATTTGTTTATACTAACAAAAATATTCGACAACCAAAGAAAGAGAGAAAACAAAAACCGCAACATTCAATTCAAGGAGGAATAGCTTGGGTAATCAAACAAATGAAAAAAATCAGGACCAGCAATCACATGATCCTGATTGCCCTCCAGTACGCTTTGTCGGATGCCCCGAAGGTACCAGTCCGCTCGATTGGCTAAACTATGGTGGTGGCGGCCGAAGCCGCACTAAATGGAACAAACAGCCAGTCGGCCGTAGTAAAGGCGCGAGAAGCCCAAGAGACGCATAAAAAACTATTAAGGCGAGGTTGCTTAGACGCTTCGCCTTATTTTTTTTCCTATAAAACGTTTCGTATAGCTTGGCCGATAAAATCTTCGTAAAACAGTTTTATACCGGTAGGTTCTTGAGAAAACTTGGTAGTAGGCATAACAATTTCTTTAAAACCCATTTTTTTTATTTCCTCAATGCGTTTTTCTGGATGATTAACTGATCGCAATTCACCGCCCAAGCCGACTTCCCCGAAAACAGCCACCTCTTGGGGAATAGCTTTGTTGCGTGTGGCTGAAGCAATGGCCAGACAGACTGCCAGATCAACCGCCGGTTCGGCTACGCGGAACCCGCCGGCTACATTGACATGCACGTCTTGGTTGCCAAGAAATAAACCGCCTTTTTTCATCAGTACGGCAATCAATAATTGCAATCGATTAAAGCTAAATCCAGCCGCCCGGCGCTGTGGATAGCCAAAATTGGACCGGGAAACCAAAGCCTGGATTTCCACCAAAAACGCGCGAGAGCCTTCGACCACCGCCGTTACCGCGGAACCAGGGCTTTTGGTTTTGCGTTCCGCTAAAAATATTTTTGATGGGTTAGCAACCTCCTGCAAACCGCCCGACTGCATATCAAATACCCCCACCTCATCGGTTGAACCAAAACGGTTTTTAACTCCCCGCAATACCCGAAAAGCGTGGTATTTATCGCCTTCCAAATATAAAACTACATCAACCAAATGCTCGAGAGTACGCGGTCCGGCTACGCTTCCTTTTTTAGTGACATGCCCGATGACCATTACGGGAATAGATGTTCGCTTGGCCAGCTCTACCAACTTGGCGGTTACCGCCCGCACCTGCCCTACGGCGCCGGCTTCTGATTCGACTTCTTCGGTAGTTATGGTCTGTATTGAATCGATAACGACCAAGGATGGCCGCTCCTGCTCAACGGTAGCGTTTATAGTATCAATATCAATTTCACCAAAAAATTTCAGATTGGGAGTCCGCAAACCAAGGCGCTCAAACCTTATGCTTACCTGCGATGAAGATTCTTCCCCGGAAACGTATAATACTTTTTTACCGGATGAGGCTAAAACTCCCCCGACTTGCAAAAGCAAGGTGGACTTGCCAATGCCGGGATCGCCGCCTAAGAGCGTTACGCTGCCAGTAACTATCCCACCGCCCAAGACACGGTCAAACTCAAAAACAGAAGTCTTGATTCGCTCTTCTTGAGAAGCGGTGACGTTGGACAAAGTTTCTACTTGTGCCGCTGGCCTGGTTGTAATGGGTATCGAACCCTTTCTCGTTACGGCTTGCTCCTGGACTACGGTACCCCAAGCACCGCATTCTGTACAGCGCCCCTGCCATTTGGGGAACTGCGCGTCACATTTTTCACAACGATAAATAATTTTTGTCTTTGCCATAAGCTGTTATTACCATCCGTTAGCTACAATAGTGTCATAGGCATTTTTTACTTTTAAAACATAGTGCCTAGTTTCAGCGTAACCCGAATTTTTCACGCATTCCCACCATGTTTGGCCATCACAGTTAGTCTCGATACTATGGCAATTTGCTCCACGACCCCCATTATAGGCTGCGATTACATAAGGATAGGTTAAACCATTTTCACAATTTGTTTTTTCTGGTTTGCATTGCACTACCTTACCGCTTTTATACTTTGACGTCGGGGGGCATGTCAGTTGGTGCAAACTTTTTAAATACCGGGCACCTAATTCAATATTAAAGCCAGGATTATCCCGCAAGTCATTGCACGTGATGCCTCGCGTCGGTGGTATCGGATCCCCATTCCGCAGCAAATCCTGGGCTGTTGAAGGCAATAATTGCATCAAGCCGCAGGCTCCTGCGTTTGACTTGGCCCGCGGATTTCCTGCTGATTCAACCATCATGACCGCTTTCATCCAATTCCTGAAATTTTGTACGCTCATTCCATCAGGAACGTTATTCGATGCTGCCTGCAGTAAATCAGCATCATACAACTGGACATTGGTCGTCAAATCCCAGGTTACCGGTGGGGCTCCTTTTTGCGAGGCCATCTTCACTTCAGCTTCCCATTCTGGAAGCACCCCGATATACTTTAAATCCAACCCTTTGAATTGAACTAAATTTGGGCTAATAGTGACCAAAATTACATACGAACCAATAGCGATGACAAGGCCGATCAGCGCCGAACTAATCGTGTCCTTGGCCTGTG
>CAZJUO010000107.1:0-2554 GCA_964549245.1 uncultured Gammaproteobacteria bacterium | reverse complement strand
AGTCAATATGCTGACATTTTAAACAACAAATATTGTTATTTTACCTAATATAAGCTATAATCTATATTAGTTTATTGTCGTAATTAACGACAGTATATGAATCATGCCATATTAAAACATTTTAACCTTAATGAAAAACAGGCCAAAGTATACTTAGCTTGTTTAGAACTGGGTTTGTCTACGGTTTATGCTATCGCCAAAAAAGCGCAATTACCGCGTACCAGCGTCTATGAAGTGCTCCACGAACTCGCCAAAAATCATATTGTCGTGCGTACGGAACGGCACAACATAACTATGTATCAACCCGTTGCTCCGGAAATCTTATTAAAAGAACTAAAAGACAGCGTCAAACAAGTTGAAAGCCTTATACCTGAATTAAAACTGCTATTTAGTGCTTCACGCTCCCGTCCGGCAGTAAAAATTTATGAAGGTCGTGAAGGGTTGGTCAAAGCCAGGGAAGAAGAAATAGAAACAGCCAAAAAAACTAAACAGCTGTCTGCTTTTGCCACTATGAAATCATTCTCGGTCCTGTCAAAATACTTTCCGGGATTTCGAGATAAACGCGTACAGTATAATATATTTGCCCTTCTGCTATTAGCAGATACCCCGGAAGCTCATGCGTATAAAATACACGAGGATGACTACTGCATGAAGGTGAAAATGCTGCCAAAAGAATACGAGCTAACGCTTTCACTGAATATTTGCGCCAATAAAACTTTTATCTTCTCAATAAAAAAAGACATTATCAGCGTGGTAATTGAGAGTAAAGAAATTGCTGATAATTTCCAAAAAATATTTAATTTTGTCTGGCATTCATTGCCTTAATCTTTTTCCTAGTGCTGAAAAAATGGCGCGTTTGTTTGATATCGTTGCGTATTTGCCGCTTCAAGTTCTGAACCGAACAAAACTGCCGTAGGGGTCTTATCTTTTTATAAACCAGGACCGTAAGCTTCTTGCCATACAAGCCACGAGTGCTGCGGCGTCCGATCAAATACGTTTCTACTTTCCCCTGCAAAAACCGCTGCTGACCCGGCACACCGACAATAAACACCGCGGGGTATTTTTTATTGCCCAAAATTGCCTGGGCGATATATACGCCTGTGCTAATATTTTTGTTCCGTATTGCTTGCTTGGAAAAATTAGCTGTCGGATAACCTAAACGTTCACCGATCTGCTCCCCCCTGATAACCGCACCTTTGACAACCTTCATGTTTTTAATGTGGAAATTAGTTGACGGTGAATCATACCATTAGTCGCTACAAAACCGAACCGTGAGGTATTCCACCATGGTTTTCCTCGGCTATCAGAAAATTCACCACCGGCTTCTTGCACCAATAACATGCCAGCCGCCACATCCCATAATGAACCCTCTGGCCGTACCTGCACATACCCCTCGGCTCGTCCACTGGCGATATAGGCTAAACTCATGGAACTGCTGCCTAAAAACCTTAAATTAATCACTGATTCCCGAAGTCTACGCTGTAGTTTGATAAAATTCGCATAGGTTGTTCGTGCATGACCCCGTCCCAGTAAAATAAACGACTGCTTCATTTTCGTGACTGACGATACTGTAATCTTCTTCCTATTCAAATAGACGCCTTGCCCTTTTTCCGCGTAGTATAGCTCGTCTAATATCGGAGCGTATATCACGCTGGCTACCACCTGCTTTTTATACACCAAGGCGATAGCCACGCAAAACATAGGGATATGTAAGGTGAAATTAGTCGTGCCGTCCAAAGGATCGATAACCCATTGGTACTCACTGGGGTTATTCTCGAGCCCGCTTTCCTCGCTTAAAATATCATAGTCAGGATATACTTTCTTGAGTTTGGAAATGATAATACGATTTGCTTCCATATCAGCCTTAGTTACAATATCGTGTTTTCCTTTAAAACGATACCGGGATCGCTCAAGTCGCTGGTAACGCCGGCGAAGCATAGCGCCGGCTTGTTTGGCCGCCTGGATAGCTGTTTTTGTTTGTGGTTTCATAACCGTTCAAGTATTTTTAAAGATAAAGTATCGGTATCGGTATCATACACCGCGAAAGTGGCTTTGTTAAATAAACCAGCCAGCGTACCCGGATTTACCACTCTGGTGCCGCCCATAACTTCTTCCCAGGGGGCATGCGTGTGGCCATAAAAGACTATATCATACTTACCGCTACCTGCTATTTTCTTGGCTTGCTCCGGGTAATGAACAAAGGCTGTCTTCTTGCCGCCAATAGCCAGCTCGCCAACATCTCCATAATGAGTTACATGATCGAACTCTTTAACCTTTTCACTTAAAACTTCGCGATCTTCCACATTGCCGAAAACCATATGAACAGGACCGGAAAATTTCGGAGCTAAGACATTGACCAATATTGAGGGCGCGCATAAGTCACCGCAATGGATAATTTGTTCAATATTATTTTTGTTGATCCAATCAAGCGCCTTTTCCAGATTGGGCACGTTGTCGTGGGTGTCGGAAATGATGGCAAGTTTCATAGGTTCATATAATTAAATTTCTATCTCCATCAAATCTTTAGCTAAAATAATTTCCCCATTAAACTCTT
>CAZJUO010000106.1:0-2566 GCA_964549245.1 uncultured Gammaproteobacteria bacterium | reverse complement strand
AGGTTTATTCTACCCTAATATGAGGGGTGTTACCGATGTATCTCATCTTCTTCAGCATAGCCACAAATAGGACAAAAGTTTCAAATTTTTTAATTTGACATTTTTTTTCAATATTTTAAGCTATATGCTAATAAGCTGGACAAAAGATTAAAACATTGCACCTTATAATAAAGGAGTTTGGTAATGCTCGGGAGTATTATTATTCAATTTATTGTTTTAGCAATTGTTGCTGTCGCTACCTGGGTGGTAATATTTAAAACCAGTGGAGGTAACTACAAAGCAGCCGGCTGGATATTTGGTATCATGGTGTTTGTGGGCATGGTGGCCCTACCTGGTAGATCCCTTTTTGTTGAAGGAAACCCTTTAACGCTTACAGAAATAGACATTGGGACTTCGAAACGAGCAATATTACGGGTAGTTGATGGACCAGATGTTATTTTATCAGACGGCGAATGGAATAAGATTTGGCGCCTGGACAGGTTTAATGTACAGATGTCAGATAGCACACTTCATCTGGATAATTTTATAGGCCAATATGTGGAAATGCGTCCAGTGTATACGAATGGAAAATGTCGTGCTGTTATCACTCCGCTGGAATGAAAGCTGTTTCATGATTCATAATCATATGCACATAAACCGAAGCAATGCTTCGGTTTTTTTATACACCTAAAAAATCACCCAAACCATAAAATCAGCCAGCGGCTGTTGCCTGCTACTTGACGCTTGTATGACTATTTACGCATCAGAAAAAGCGCAGCAATACGGCCAGAAAAGCAAACTCAATAAGTATGACATAAAACTTTTGCACCGGGGCGTGCAATGGCCTGGCTTTTTTCAAATCATAACGGTAGATACGCCCGGTTACTGACCAAGTCACAAAATAGACTATAAAAAATAATAAGTGTATGGTAATAACAGGCGAACGGAGCTCTAAATTAACGGTAAACAGTGCCGTATTTAACATCAAATTAGCGGCGGTAACAAAGACGCCATGTAGCATAGGGTGATGCTTATCATAAACAAAAATTACCGTGCCCATCAGTGACAGCAAACCGATAAGACCCATAGCTGTTATCAAAGTAATATTTTCCGTAATAATCTGATCGATCGATAACCAAGTATAAGAAACTGTCACCGCGAAAAATATCGTAGAAACACGATTTATCCGTCTTGAGATGCCAGTATTCTTGGAGTACGCCAAATCGCTATAATAATTCCACCAATACCGGTACGGTTTATAAAACAGCATCATAGCTACATGAGTGCCAATAAAATATACTGCCAGCCCTACTAAACCAAGTATCCCGGGATTCATAGAGGCGACATTACTTCTTAACAAACTTAATGAACTTGTGCTTTCCGACCTGCAAAACCATACCTGGCGCCAATCGTACTTTCTTTTTCCAATCAGTAATTTTTAAACCGTCAAACTGCACCGCATCCTGCTCAACCAGCCTGCGGGCCTGGCTCTTTGAATCAGCTAGCCCTGCCTCATGTACCACCTCTACTATAGGATAGCTTCCTGCTTTGGCAATGGCGTGTGTCGGTATGGTGCTGGGCAGTTGCTTGTCTTTAAACACCTGTTCAAACTCCTTGGCTGCCGCTGTGGCCTCTTTTGCGCTATGGTAGCAAGTAACAATCTCTTTGGCCAAGGCGGCTTTATGATCGCGGGGATTTCCTCCGCTTTGCATGTCCTTTTTTATGGACGAAATATCTTTTTGCGGTACGTCGGTCAATAATGTAAAGTATTTAACAATCAGCGTATCAGGTATAGACATTAGCTTGCCATACATGTCATTTGGCTGGTCCAGAATGTCAATTGAGTTGCCCGCGCTCTTGCTCATCTTTTCTTTGCCGTCTGGCCCTTCTAATAATGTTACGGTCATAATATCCTGCGCTACCTGATGGTATCGCGGCTGCAGCGTTCTGGCGGCTAACATGTTAAACGTTTGGTCAGTACCCCCAAGCTCAACATCAGCCTGCAGAGCCACCGAATCATAACCCTGCAGTATGGGATATAATAGCTCGTGCACCCAGAGAGGTTTTTTCATGGCTAGTCTTTTTTTAAACATGTCCCGCTCAAGCACTTGATTGACGGAAAAATTACTGGCCAGATTAAACAGTTCTGCAAAATCCATTTGCTTGTGCCAGGTGGTGTTGTACTGGATTTCAATTTTATCTAGATCAAGGATCTTGCCCACCTGCTCTTTATAGAGTTTTAGATTGCCGGAAATCTCTTTTTCTGTTAATGGCTTCCTGGCCGAAAGCTTGTCCGATGGATCGCCGATGCGGGCGGTAAAATCACCTACTAAAAAAATTGCCGTATGCCCCAGCTCCATGAACGTACGGAGCTTTCGCAGCGCTACGGTATGTCCCAAATGAAGACGGGGGGCAGTAGGATCCACGCCAAACTTTATTCGCAGCCGCTTGCCTGTTTCCAGTTTTTTTGCTAAACTATTTTTTACGATAATTTCCTCCACGCCACGGTTAAGCAGCTGTTTTATTTTCTCTTTTTTTTCCATACGCTTGCCTATTTAATAATTCATATTATACCGTATTTTTGATA
>CAZJUO010000105.1:0-2589 GCA_964549245.1 uncultured Gammaproteobacteria bacterium | reverse complement strand
TTTTCATATGCCCTTAAGCTTATCAGAAAGTGCAATATGTCTGTGCACATTACCCCGACCCCTTTACAAAAAGCCAAAAATGCGCTATAATATAATGTGTAAAGGGTAATAATAAGAGCGATAGGAGCTAAAGGTAAAGAGTTGAAAAATCGTCTTTAAAAGCCCAATACAAAAAACAAAAACCAATATAAATATAAAAATCACTATGCCAAATGGCTACATAAAAACCAAGTTTTTTGGTATCACCCTGGTTGCTTTCATGGCGGTTTTTTTATTGTCGCTGGGCGTTCGGGCTACGGAAAAAACGGGCGTGGCAGAGGCCAGCATAGAACACGTTATTAATGGCGAAAGTACAGTTATCTCCCCAGTAGTTGAAACCGATTTTCCGGCTACTATAATCGGTTTGGCATGGTACGGAATAAGCACACCAACGATTGAAATACGCTTTGCATCGAATGACGGGTGGAGCCCGTGGTATGCGCCAGAAGCTGATGAGGCTTTTGAGCGTGATGGGTGGTCTTTTTTAACTGAACCAGTGGTGGCAGACCAGGCGACTCGTATCCAGTATCGATTGGGCAACGCTTCAGAAGTGGAGCGAGTTAAGTTATTGTATTTGGGCAGCCAATCATCAACCAAGAAACTGCCCCAACTTTGGCAGAGGCTATTTGGCACGGCAGAAGCGAGTACTGGAGTAGACGTAATTTCCCGCAGTGAATGGAGCGCTGATGAGGATTGGCGATTTTCCGATCATGAGGAAATTTGGAGCCCGGAATATCAGTTACCGGAAAAAATAGTTATTCATCATACTGCGGGCAGTGATGGCGGTGACGATCCCCAAGAAGTAATTCGAGGCATCTATTACTGGCACGCCAAAGTTTTGGGCTGGGGGGATATTGGCTATAATTACGTGATTGACCAGAGCGGTAATGTTTACGAAGGCAGGTACGGAGGCGATGGCGTGATAGGGGCCCATGTCTATCGGGATAAAAACTGCGCGGCTATACGTTTTGGCGGAGCTGACCATGAGGCAGATTTTAACCGCGGCACTATCGGCATCGCAGTGCTTGGCGATTATGGCTCCAAAACGCTTTCCACAAAGGTACGCTATTCCCTAGCCAACGCAGCTGCATATTTAGGCAGAAAATTTTCTATTAACCCAAATGGCAGTGGATATTTTATTGATGCCGTGTATCCAAATATTGTTGGCCATGGTGATATAGATTGCACCACCTGCCCGGGAAAAAATATTAGTAATAAACTTGATACGATCCGTTCTGCGGCGGAAAAAGTCTATGATACGCTGCCCGTAGCGGAAAATCCGGTTGTAAAAGCGAGCTTTGTCCGCCAAAGCAAGCAGCCATTTGTCGTTAATGTCGGTGAAACAAAGCAAGGTTGGGTTGAATTTCGTAACGTTGGCGAAGTTACCTGGCGAAACTACAGTTATGAACAACCATCCGTAATAGCCCAAAAAAGCAGCGCTTTATTTGCTCTAGCGGCGCAGACAAAGCCGGTAGCCCAATTAATCACCCCCAATGTTGAACCAGGAGCAATAGGGCGGTTTGTCTATAGCGTTACCGCGCCGGCTGATCAGCTCGAAGTGACTGAAGCGTTGTCGTTGAAATTTGGCGATACCGTGCTGTCCAATACCTCGTTCCGGGTTACCGCCCAAATTACCGGCTATCATTACGCGGCCTATTTGGACAACCAGCGGATTTCGCCGGCCACGTTTATGAACAGCCAGGAGACCGTTTCAGTCCAATTCATAAACCAAGGAATCTATACTTGGCAGCGAGGTGACGTACAATTGCAAATATTTGATTTGGGTTACGCTACGAGTAAATACCACCATCAAAGCTGGCCTACGGAGCAGGGGGATTTTGATTTTAAAGAAACAGAAGTCAAGCCAAATGAATTGGCCACGTTTACTGTTACGTTCCAAAGCCCAGCAGAACCGGGAACATATTTAAATATCTACCGTTTGGCTGGTATTGAGGAGATGGTCCAGCAGGAGGACCGGTCGATAACTCGGGTCGACTCTTTGCACCAAGCAAAATTAACGGGTTATACGATGCCGCCGGCTTTACTATCAGCTTGGCGCCCCACGGTTACTTTTACTTTTAGAAATACGGGCAGCAGCACCTGGGATAAAAGTTTTGGTTTGCAGGTAGTGGACATCGGTGGTGCAGTAAGCCGGTTTTATAATTCTAATTGGGACGATAGGCGTATTGCCACGCACTTAGTAGAGCGAAGCGTAGCGCCGGGCCAAACGGGGACGTTTAGTTTACAGCTGCGCCCTCCGGAACAGGCCGGGCTGTATTTTAATATGTTTCGCTTATTTAAAGACGGGCGGCCAGTCCGTGGCGGCGAATTTTCCATGGTTACACGGGTGGATTAGGGATTGATAAAAAACTCCTTATCATATAATGTTTAATATACTAATAATAAAATTATGGGCTTAGAAGATTCATTACGAAAAAATCAAGAGGCAATTGAGCGGCATAATCTTGATAAAAAGAAAAAAGAGGAAAACGAACTGGAAGGTACCCCAAATCTTGTAAGGTTTGTCTCTAAGGTATAATGGATGCAGAA
>CAZJUO010000104.1:0-2878 GCA_964549245.1 uncultured Gammaproteobacteria bacterium | reverse complement strand
CGAGAGAGCAAATCAGCCGCTTGTTTTGCTTGACTTAAGGAAACTCTAAGGAAAAATTTGAGCCAGGCGGAAATATTTTCATCCCGCGTTTTGAGTGAAACTTGGCTTTTCCGCAGCGCCAGGTAGTATTCGGCCTTGTTATCCTCAATTAATTTTTCGTGCGAGACATATGGCACGTACGGATACCCGCTCTTAAGCAAAAGGAGGTTGGTGAGAATGCGAGCTAATCGACCGTTGCCGTCCTGGAACGGATGGATGGCTAAAAACTCGACGATAAAATTTGCGATTATCACCAGCGGGTGATGTTCTTTTTCTTTGAAAGCGACCTGCGCCCACTCGACTAATTCTTGCATCTGCTTCGGCGTCAAATAGGCCGGCGTTGTCTCAAACATTACACCGACAGATGTGCCGTTGGCATCAAACATCTCAACCCGATTTTCACCTTTCTTATATTCACCGCGATGGCTCATGTCTTTGGTCGTGTATTTCAGCAGTTCTTTGTGAAAAGATTTAATCGTGCTTTCCGTAAACGGAATATGTTTCCAAGAATTAAAAACGTTTTCGAGAAGCTCAAAGTATCCCTTCACTTCCTGCTTATCCCGGTCAGCAAATTTCGTGACTTTAAGACCACGCACGAGGTCCTCCACGTCTTCATCGGAAAGTTTGGCGCCCTCGATACGCGTCGAAGCGCCGCTCGAGGTGACGAGCGTCGAGCGCTTCAACCGTCCCAGCGCTTGGGGGTTGAGCTTGGCTCCGCCGATCCATTGGCCCTGCAACTGGTCAATTCGGTTTATCAGCGACCATAATTCTTGGGAAATTTCAGTTATTCGCTTATTCCGTCTATCCATATAATTTCATACTTTAACTATATGAGATTATATATGATTAATGTTTACTCGTCAATGGCCTTTTTTGACGATTGACTTTTGGCCAATAAATACGGTACTATGCACGAGGGACGACCCACCTAGTTCGAATAGACTAGTCTCCGGATCGACTATTTTTTATCGGATGTGACCCGTCCGCCTCGGCTTCGCCGAAGGCGTGCCGGGTCGAGCCTGCCCTCCGAAGCGCTAGCGTAGGAGGGATAGGAAAAACGTCGACAACCAAAAAACGACACGGCTTTAACGGGCCGTTGTTGTTTTTTGGTTGCCATCAATCAGCCATGAGTAAGGACTTCAACCCCACAACAACGGAGTGATGTAAAATATTTCCACGACAACTAAAATGTTACGGTTTTATCCGCCCATTCCACCATATTGAGGCAATCAACCATAGTGGATACCGGACAGACCGCAGTACCCTCTTTATGTCTTGATTTCAAACACGTTCCGCAGGCCAAGATTTTACCGCCGATCGAAACGAATTTCTTTAACTGCTCATCAACATTGAACGATTCCTGAGTTAGCCCTTCGCACTCCACCCCTTCACCCATAAGAAACACTTTGACGTCATAATTCTGTTTTTTCGCGGTGACGGCAAAGTGGAACGCATTCCACGCTTGTTCCGGTTCTTTGGTTTGGATAATGATGCCGATGTTCATATAACTCAACTAATGAAATAAAACGACATTAGCAACCGTTGTGCAGTTTCCACTGCTCCTCGTGGCCGATGTCTTTCGCCCAGTCCGGCACTACGCAGTTTTCGTCAACTTCAGTTGATTGATTAATCCCCGTTTCTTGGGCGCTGGCCGGTTGTGAGAGCGGCGGACGGAACAGGCCGGATACACCCATACCCACGATTAACACAATGAACATTGAGACAATAAACGCTTGTAGCGCGGGTATGCGCTGGATCTTTTCCGGTTTTAGGTCTTCACACGCCCCTCCGGGACACAGCTGCGCTTTGTCCTTTTTCACCCAGTTGTAGATATAGCAGCCGAGGCAGATGCCCAAAGCTGATTCAAAGAATAACAGCGTCAGACAAATCAGGCATAACAAGAGGTTAAGTGGCCCCACAATATTGTTAACTACCAGCACAATGAACATGGTGATAGCCAATACCAAACCCAAGCTCCAGGCAAAACGCTTCTGGGCCGCGCCAGTATACTCCACCCGCTGTTTGCGCACGAAGAACCGGCCAATGATCAGCGTCGGTGAGTACTGGGGGTTAATAAAAATCCTCACCAGGAAATCCAGAAGAAAGGCGGTGATAAACAGCTTCATATAGATGAAATTGCCCACATACCAGGCGGCCATGAATGAGGTGAACGCGGCGGCAAACAGGATACCGGCTGCGGCGCGCACCTCCCGCTCGTTGAGCACACGCACTACGTAGCCGTCTATTTTTTCACCGAAATGAAGAAGTGAATTCATAATATTCAGTTAGTTTATTTCTTGTGTAAGTTAAGGATGGCAGTGAGCTTGTCCTTTTTTGCCTTGGTAATATGCTTTCCATCCATAAGCTCATTCATGATAAAGCCCTCGAGCGTGCGGACTCTGAGCGTGTCGAATGATTTTGCAATAGAGGTCGCCAGTCCCGCGATATCGCTGCAGCTTCGGTTATTCGCAATATACTTACGTAGCGTTTTGAGTTGACCTTCAATCCGACTCAAATGATTGAGTGTTCGCTTCCTGCGTTCAGTGGTATGGTGTGTGAGTTTCATATAGAATTACTTAATATACCCCCTCCCCTATATAATACACTACTCTTAGCATAAATCAAGTGCATTAAAAAATCATGTGGCAACCAAAGAAAAACAATAGCGGCTTTCGAATAGCCGCCGTTGTTTTTTATTCCGTCAGCGTAATCTCCTTGTCTTTGTAAGTTAGCCTGCTCCGCAGATTCGCCAGTAGCTCCCGCTTCTCGACCACACTACCTTCCTTCAGAAGGTATTTTGCGTATTGGCGGATATTGACGTCGTTTTCCTCGACCAGCG
>CAZJUO010000103.1:0-3039 GCA_964549245.1 uncultured Gammaproteobacteria bacterium | reverse complement strand
GAGTCTGGGCAGTGTCTCAGTCCCAGTGAGCCGGGTCATGCTCTCACACCCGGTATCCGTCGTCGCCTTGGTAGGCTATTACCCTACCAACAAGCTGATAGACCATAGGCCCCTCTCCAACCGATTTGCACCGTTTACTTACTTCGAAGCACGAAGCAAGCACATCGGGAATTAGCCCGGATTTCTCCAGGTTATGCCCGTGTTGGAGGTAGGTTACCAATGTGTTACGCTCCCGTCTGCCACTTGTACCCGAAGGTACACGTTCGACTTGCATGCCTTAGACACGCCGCCAGCGTTCATCCTGAGCCAGGATCAAACTCTCATTACAAAATGTAATGTACGATTCTTGTTAATAAGAACTCATACATTACGGGGGATAACTATTAAAAAATAACAGTTATCAAAAGAAATTAACGTTTTTTCTTGTCACATGTCTGACTGTCAAAGGTCTTAGTTTGGCTTATAAAAAATCCCGGCATAGCGGGACAAACAACCAAAATACAGAATATTAATAGGTAGATTAATGTTATATTCCCACTAAGCGTAATTCCTTATGTTTAGTGTTAAATTAGCCAATTTTTAAACCATCTTAGATGGTATCATATATTGTAAGGGATTTTTATTAGGGTGTCAAGTTTTTCGGCGTGATGCTCTGGAGTTTTTATCTCGCCATTTTTTGATACTTTGATGGTTTCCGGAGAGCAATATTTTCGGCACTTTTTGGCCTTGGAAATTTTCCGGCCGCGTATAGTGTGGATATTCTATGTACTGTAAATTTTTCGAAAATGTTTCTTCTTTGGTTGAATTTTTATCTCCCAGCACTCCTGGGAGCAGCCTAGTAACAGCGTCAACCACCGCCATGGCAGGAATTTCTCCGCCAGTTAAAACATACTGACCGATGGACAGCTCTTCATCAATATATCTTTTAACACGTTCGTCCACTCCTTCGTAATGTCCGCAGATAAGCAGTAGTTGGTCGAGTTTGGTGTAACGTTTAGCTAACGGCTGGTTGAACAGCTTGCCTTTGGCGGAGAGAAGAATAGTTTTTGATTTTCGTTTTTTTCTGATTTTTTTTAAACATTTATAGATTGGTTCTACTTTCATGACCATGCCCGGTCCGCCGCCGTACGGTTTATCATCCGTTGTTTTGTGCTTATCGGTAGTATAGTCGCGCAGGTTATGAATTTTAATAGTTATTTTTTTATTAACTTGCGCGCGCTTCAAAATGCTCTCGTTAAAATACGAGTCGAAAATTGTTGGAAAAATAGTGATGATATCGAATTGCATATATTAAGCAGTGACCAGTTATTTGTAGGAGGTAATATATTATTTATTATAACAAAAACCGTGCGTTCGCACACACGGCCTTTGCCTATATTTAGTTTTGATTTCAAAATTTAGATTTTGAGGTCGTCAACTGCTGATGTATCAGCTTCTTTTGAACCCCGGTCTCCTTTGCGGAAACCTTCCGGTTCATGGATTTTCAAGTTGACCCGAGCGTGGTTTTTGGCGCCGACTACCCGCAAGAGTGTCCGGATGGCTTTGGCGGTTTGGCCTTGGCGGCCGATAACCTGACCAAGATCAGCCGGATTTACTTTTAGGGTAATCAGAACACCCATCTCGTCAACCGCCCGTTCGGTTGTTACATCTTCAGGGCGATCAACTAAGGCTTTGACCACATACTCGACAAACTCTTGATCTTTTGTGTCGGTTGCTGAAGCTTTAGCTGTCATAATGGTTTATCTGATTAATCTTTTGTTTAAGGTGCCAGTTCTGTCGACCTAGGATTTACAGACTGGATATTGTTATTAGTAACAAATAATACAAACTGTGTCAATATGCTTAGCCATAGCAAAGTATTTGTTGGGGGTAATTAACACAAGGCCACATGTCCCAAGGGCCTGTGCCGGAGTCACATGTATTAGTAACCGTAATGTCAACATCCTGCGTAGTTGTGTGTCCACTATCGCTGGCTGAAACAGTTACCGTATAGTCACCGCTATCATTCATACCAGGTTTCCAGCCAAAGGTATCTGGCCTATTGGGCCAGCAGTTGACCATAGAGCCAAACGGAGCCTCGACGTCCGTGACGGCGATATCATTGGTCGGGTCAAAATATCCGACATTGATAAAGGCCCAACCCATTTCATCAACCGTTATATCTTCAATCGGTGTAATGACCGGTGCTCCGGTGAGCGGGAAATGATCTATCAGGTTGCCGCCGCCGTATTGAGAGTCGCACATGCCGTTGTTGTCCGTATCGTTACAGCCTTCACCTGGCTCATCGTAATATCCCCAATGATTTCCTAACCCATTATAGTCAAGACTGGTAGTGCTGCTGTAGCTGCGCAGGCTGGTTTCATTATTAATAAAGCTGTTGCGGTGAATAATATTATTGTTGCTGTAGGTATATATTTCCATTCCGTGTTTAAAACCATCAATAATGCAGTTTTTTACCGTAACGTTATTTGAGAAAATATCAGAACCATAATGGTAAGTATTAATGCCCCAGGTATAGTACCGGGAATTCCAAGGTATCTGCGTCCATAAGCGTGAGCCATTGCAATCAAAGGTAACATCATCAGCAAGTATCCTGACAAAAACACCGCCGTCGCTATCCACAAACTCATAGTCACCAGTACAGAGTACCGTATCTTCAAAAAATACTTTTGCACCAGAGTAGTTAGGATCGTAGGGCACATCGTCCAGGTTAACGCACCCGGTTTCGTCGGCAGGCTCTGATACTATATCAGTATCCGTGATCGAGCCAACTGGTGATTGCACAAAGGTACTTTTTTTAATCTGTGGTGTTTTTGAGGCAGCGATAACGGCTGTCGAGCCAATTATCACAAAAAGGCCGATAACCATGGTGAGTAATAAGGCTTTGGTAAAATGTTTCATAGTAATATGGTTAATGAGTTAAATAAATAGGAAGACGACAATAACATAGTACTATAGCGTATTTGAATTTGTTTGTCAACCTGTCGGTATCTTTCACCGCAAATGCGACAAATACTCTCTGGGAGTCAATAAATTAAG
>CAZJUO010000102.1:0-3106 GCA_964549245.1 uncultured Gammaproteobacteria bacterium | reverse complement strand
TATTTAACCCTTTGAGTATATCATTTGTCGCATTTTTAATGGGAATTATGCGGCTACTGTGGTAATAAATAAATTGCCGATGGCAGTTTTATGAAATTATTTTTTACCGCGAACCTCGATAATACTAAGCTCCCTTCCTTTTCCCGGCCGAATCTCCAAATGCGCTTTTTCGGCTATGGTATTTTTCTTTACCAATTCAAAATTAAACTGGAGGTTTTCAGGTGAAAGCTCTTCATTGTGCTCAATAATCTTCCCTAGACGAACAACAATCTCATCAATCATTTGTAATTTATTTTTTTTAGCAATCTCAAGCGCCGTTTTTACGATATCTTGAGCTGCGACTAAATCATGCATAGATCGGCTTGTAGCACGTAGTTTTTAGCTCGTTACTTTTAATTAATTGTTTTCTTAAAAGCATGTAACTTTTTAATGAGTAATTCTGCCTCTTTATATAACCCAACAAGTAATTTGTCTTCAATAAATTCCCTTTCTTTACAAAATTGCAATAACGAAACGGTTTCAAGCGCTGATTTAATGGCAATATTAATAAAGTTCCTAAAATCACGATTCGTTGTGCCTCCCGACCCTTCGGCAATATTGTTAGAAATTGAAACCGCAGCTCTCTTGAGTTGTGAGGACAACCCAAACAACTCCTCTTTTGGCAACGTGTTAGCAAAATCATATAGTTTACTAGCATAAGCTATGGATAATTGCCAAATCTCTAATTGCTCAAATCTAAACATATTTATTGTATTACTAAAACGTTCAGTCTCCACGAGCCACTTGCAAAAAGCCACTCGCTAATGAGTGGCGCAGGTCATGCACGGATCGTAGGCCCGTATCATCATGGCCAGTTTTCGCTGATTGGTTTTTGTTTCAATATTTTCCAATTGGCCGATATAAACGCGCAAGTCCTCTTCCAGGTTATTGATAAACTGCGCGGTTGGCGTGATAATGTTGACGTTCTTTAAAACACCTTTGCTGTCAGTCTCATAGTGGTGCAGTAAAATACCCCGCGGCGCTTCGATAGCCCCGGTGCCTTTCCCTGCCCTGACGGCGTATGTTACTATCGGTTTGGCATGTTTCATGCCAATATACTTTTGCAACAGCTTTTGCGCTTCCTCAATGAAATGAATCATTTCAATCCCCTGGCAGTACACGTTCAAAAAAGAATTTGTCAGCGGCATTTTTGCCTTCAGATGCTTAAAGGCCTGCTTGGCTATAGGATTAAGCTGACGCCAGTTGTTATTAATACGCGACAAGGCCCCAACCCAATAGGTGTGCCCCTCATGCCTCGTGCGTTTGACATAATCATCATCTGATTGAATTTCTTCAACGGTTTTTTCAAATTTGCCCGGGGTGGTTTTTAACCCGTCAGTTGAGATAATACTGCCGTCATAAAATCCGTACTCCTTTGGTGAATGAAGGGCAATATACTCCGTCTTTCTGTTGAATTCTGGATATTTCAGATGCGAGAGAAAGTGAGCCAGCTCAACCGCTTCTTGCAGCACTTCTGTACTGTCATTCAGCATTTTTTGAAGCTGGCGCTTGTCGGGCAATTTTAAAAATCCGCCTACTTGGGAATTCACCGGATGCAAAGCCCGACCGCCGATTATCTTGGTAAAGCGGTTGCCAAATTCCCTGATTTTCAATGCTACGGTCGAATGCCCTGGAGCAATCTTCAGCAAATCCAGAGCTGAATCACGCCCGTAAAAATCTGGTATGCTCATGAAATACGCGTGTACGCCATGCGAGGTCAGCATTTGGCCAACCATCATTAGTTTTCGCAATATAACCGTTGGCGGCTCAACTTTCACTTTCATGGCTTTTTCCAATCCTTGTATGGCCGTCAAGTTATGAACTACCGGACAGACGCCGCAAATCCGCGAGGTAACTAAGGGTGCATCCATATAATTGCGGCCAACCAAAACGCCTTCCATCAAACGCGCGCCTTCTAAAGTATGGTAACGCGCCTCTGCCATTTTGCCTGATTTGAGAGCTCCCCAGAAGGTGGCATGGCCTTCAATGCGCGTAACGTGTTTTATGGTAACTGTTTTCATATGTTAGTAATTCATAAATCGTAAATGGTAAATTGGCAGTTCGTTTCTCTAGACTGAACATTCTTACCTGCCCGCCTCTGCGAGGCGAAACGGGCGGGAGAATGTTAGAATGATTTCCTTCTACTCTACAACGTTTTGTGGTCTACCCTCAATCCAAGCCTCAACATTATCAATCATCATATCATTGGCTACTCTTTTGGTATTCCACGTATTGTAGGCAATGTGAGGAGTGGCTAATATTTTTGGATGTTTGAGCAGTTTTTGATAATACGGGTCTTCTGTATTTCCCACTTTGATACTACCAGCGTCCATGGCAGCTCCAGCTAATATTCGTTTATCCAAAGCTTTGAAGATTGCTTCAGTGTCATAAATCTCTCTGCCAGTGACCGTGATAAAATATGATCCCTTTTTTAGGGAGAAAAAGAATTTCTCGTTGAGCAGTCCTTTGGTGGTGGGATTAGAGCTCAAGGCATCTACTATTACGTCAGCATCTTTGACAGATGTTAGTAAATCATCATTTCTTGTAAAAAAAGAAGTGTGCATCTCTAGAGCCTGGCATATTTTACCTACTCTTGATCCAATGTTTCCCCTACCCAGTATCACTACGTTTTTATCTTTGAGGCTTTCTTCTACGGGGGGTAAATGATTGTCTAAAGTAGCGTTGTTGATATAGAAAGGCAGCCTTCTAAGCAGATTAAAGATCATGGCTACAATCCATTCCGACACAGCCACTTTGTTACAACCCGGGCTTCTTGACACAACAATATTTCTTTTTTTCAAAATCTCTTTATCAAAAAATCCAGTACCAACAAAAGGCAAGGAGATAAAGACATCTTTTAGGTCCTGGTATCTTTCTTTTAGCCCAAATTTACCACCGCAGATAATATCAGCGTTTTTGACCCTCTCAAACCAATCATCAGGGCTTTTGGCCCAGTCATCGTAAAATTTGACATCGCCTAGTTTTTTTATTCTGTCTATTTGATCAGGGAATAGTTCCAGGTCTAGGGGAATTACTATTTTTGGTGTATTTTTTTTCATAACTTCTG
>CAZJUO010000101.1:0-3111 GCA_964549245.1 uncultured Gammaproteobacteria bacterium | reverse complement strand
CAGAATCTACCGCCCAAAGCATCACTCTTTTGGAGACTGGGCAGGTAGACATGATGTTGGCCGGTCGGACGCTCAAGCCTCACGAGCCGCAGCTGGATTATATGGTGATAGACGAGGGATATTCTTTTTTAAGTAGCCAAGAACGAGTTGTGTATATTGATCAGCTCAAAAATGAGCCAGTATACACTGATATAAGCCCGGAAATTATTACAAACATTTTTCCTATGCAACAGATCGAGCACGTTGATAATATATATGATTATTTGGATCAAGGTATCGTTATTACTTCTTGGGAAAATACTGATTACACCCGGGCCGCGATCGTCCACGTGCTGGAAGAAAACGGCCAAAGAGAGAGGCTGTCCCGCCGGCCGACGGTGTATTGTCCGAATGTTTGTGGCGAGCAAGCCCAAGAAATAGCTTTATATTTAAAGCAATAAAAAACTTGTAATATAAATTAGATTTGTTATAATATCAATGGATATTGATGTATAAACAACACAATTTTATGAAAACAAAAAAAATAATTCTGCCCATCCTAATTTTTTCTTTATTTTTATTAGGCGCGAGTTCTTTAATCGGAATGGGCCAAGCTTCGGCCGCGGAAAGAACCGTTATTTATTTTTTTTGGGGTGACGGTTGTCCCCACTGCGCCGCGGAAAAGCCATTTTTAGAAGAAATGGAGCAAAAATATCCGGAGCTGGAAGTTAAAATGTTTGAGACATGGAATAATTCTGACAACGCCGAATTATTTCGAAAGGTAGCGTCCGCTTATAGTATTCAGGCCAGGGGAGTACCGACTACTTTTATTGGTGACTTTGAACCGATTGTTGGCTATGCCGACTATATGGCCGCGGATATGGAAAAAAAAATTGTTGAGTGTTTGGAAAATGGCTGCGTGGATCCGGGGCTTAAAGCCGGAATTGAAGAAGGGGTGGAAACAGAGCCGCCAACCGCTTTAATTAATCCGGACACAGAATCTGATGAGGAGTCAGAGATTAATTCTCAACTAGAGCAAGAGCAAAATGAAATTTGTCTGCATTTGTTTTATAAAGAGGATTGTCCTCAGTGTTCAAATATAAATAATTTTTTACAAGATTTAGAAGAAAAATATAATCTAACTGTTAAAAAACACGATGTCGGGATTGAAGAAGAAAACCTTTTGTATCAGACCTTCAAGGAAAAATACGGATTAGTGACGGCCGGTTATCCAATTATATTTTTAGGCGACAAATATTATATAGGAGAAAAAGCGAACATAGATTATTTGGAAAAGGAAATAGTAAGGTGCCAAAAAGAAGCTTGCGTTTGTCCGCTAGAAAACATTAAGGGCATTACTCCCTTTGTACCTCAATCCACAGACGCCACTCCTGAGGAGCGAGAAAAAATAAAACTGCCGATTCTGGGCGAGATTAATGTTAACTCTATGCCACTTTTTGTAATAACGTCAATTATTGCTTTTGTCGACGGTTTTAATCCCTGCTCTTTGTGGTTGATTGCTTTTCTTTTGGGCATTGTGCTTCATTCCGGTTCAAGAAAGAAAATCTTTTTGGTAGGCGTAACGTTTCTTTTGGTAACCACTGTGGCTTACGGCTTATTTATGATAGGGCTTTTGAATGTATTTCTATACATCGGCTATCTAAGATGGATTCAAGTCGCTGTCGCTTTAATTGCTCTTGTTTTTGCCCTTGTTAATATTAAAGATTATTTTTGGTATAAAAAGGGCATATCCTTTACCATTTCTGATAAATACAAACCCAAAATATTCAGAGACGCCCGAGGTATTATGAAGGGCGACAAATCAACCTGGGGAATGATGATTGCCACGGCCGCTATGGCTTTGGGCGTGGTGCTGGTTGAGCTTCCCTGTACAGCCGGCTTTCCGGTAATTTGGACTAATATAATTGCCCAACATCACACACAAGGAATAGCTTTTGCTTTGCTTTTAGCTCTATATCTTTTGATTTATATGTTAGATGAGTTGATAGTTGTGGGAGCTGCCACCTTAACATTGAAGGCGAGCCGTTTTGAAGAAAAACACGGGCGTATTCTGAAGTTAATCGGCGGTATGATTATGTTGGCACTGGCATTGGTAATGTTCATTAAGCCGGATTTGATGAATAGTGTGGCAACCTCTTTGTTGGTTTTTGCCGCCGCGATTACCTTTTCTTTTTTACTCATTTTCACTCATCGGAAAATTTTACCAAAATTTGGCATTACCATTGGCACGGAAGAAAAATTACTAACGCCGGAAACCACTAAAGAAGACAAAAACACTGCCGGTGAACAAAATGATGTTACTATTAAAAAAGAAAAATAACTTATGCCAGAAAACGATTTACCTGAAAATTTATTCTACAATAAAGACTATTCCTGGGTAAAAACAGAGGATGACGTCGCCACTATGGGGATAATTAAGCCGGCGGCTGACAAGGTCAAGGAGTTTGTTTTTATCAAATTGCCGAAAATCGGACAGACCTTAAAACAAGGGGAAACGTACGTTTCCCTGGAAGCGCTTAAATGGAGCGGGCATTTATCTTCTCCTTTATCGGGCGAAATTATTGAAGTGAACGAGGGCCTTTTTGACGAACCGGCTATTATCAATGGCGATCCTTACGGCCGGGGCTGGATCGCCAAGATTAATATTTTGAATCAAGAAGAGGTTGAAAAATTAATGAAATCCGATGATGCCCAAAAATGGGTGGAGTCGGGTATGGCTAAAAATTAGTAATAATTAAAATTTATGGAATTAAAAAAAATCGCGCTGTTGGCGTGTCTGATAATTGTCCCGTTTGTTTTATCCGGCTGTTCCGGTGCCGATAAGGATACTAGCGCAACAGACAGCGTTTTGCCCACCAGTGACGCGATAGAGGAGGGAAAGACGGTTGTCTATTTTTTCTGGGGCGACGGGTGTCCGCATTGTGCCGCGCAGAAACCGTTTTTGGAAGAGATGAAAAACAAATATCCTGACCTGGTGGTCAGGGAATTTGAAACTTGGAAAAATAACGATAATGCCGGATTGTTTCAAAAAATGGCTGCCGCTTATGGCACTCGGGCGCAGGGAGTTCCTACGACCTTCATAGGAGAAGATGAACCGTTCGTCGGATTTTC
>CAZJUO010000100.1:0-3159 GCA_964549245.1 uncultured Gammaproteobacteria bacterium | reverse complement strand
CACAACCCGACCCGCCTCTCACTTCTAAACCTCACCTCCCATATCACCAAACAACCAATAACCTAACCATTATCTAACAACTAACACCTAAAAACTAAACAAGAATCGGCGCATAATGGAATTAATATGCTAGATATAATCATATTTATTATTACAGCGTTGAATATAATTGTGTATTTATATATTATTTTTGCCGTCGCCAAACGCTGGAGAGTTAGTAAGTCACATCGTAGATTTCTTGTCCTTGAGATTGCGGGTTTTTTATGGTTAGTAGCAGTTTTCTTAATGACATTTAGTACTGCTCTTGGTAGCCATATATTATTAGTTAAAATTAATTTTTCGTTGGCACCCTTTGTTGCTGGTTTTTTTGCGCTATTTATATTGCATTTTCCTGATAATAATAAGAGAATAACATTTAATAAAGAATTACTTTTTTTATTACCCCCTTTAGCATTATCTGTATTATCATTTGTTGGAGTTTTTATTAATGTAAAAGAAATTGGAATTTACGTACCAAATATCGCATATTATATTTATTTACTATTAATAGCAATTTATTTCATAGGATTTGGTGTCTATGTAACTCTAAAGAAATACAAAAAAATAGATTTAGTTTCAAAAAGAAAATTAAAGCTAATTTTAATTGGTTATGGCGCTGTTGTATTAATACTATTTGCAGATAGTGCTTATAATAACATTTATGGGTACATGAATATTACCTTAGATAGAGCAGTTCTAAATTCATCATCAATATTTACCATTTTTGCTGCTTACGCCATGCTGCGATATAGATTTTTAAACGTTAGATTTGTTGTTAGAAAAGGAATAATCTACGGAATATCACTAGTCATTACTTTAGCAGTATATACGTATCTTGCGCTTTTATTTAAATCCCGGATTGAAGAATCGTGGAACATCAGTCCAGCTTGGACAACGATCATTTTAATAGCCTTGGTGGCTTTGGGATTTCCGCCGTTAAAAGCATTGGTAGCCAGAGTGATAAATTCATTATTCAAAGATAAAAAGAGCATTGACTTGGCCGTAAAAGAATTGCGGGAGAAAATCAGCCAAAAAACGGATATTGATATCTTACGGGAAGTAGTGGAAAACGAGGTGAAAAAGTATTTGGAAGTTCCTAATGCCAAATTATTTTTATTAAACAAAAAAGAGCAAACGTATTCACATGAAAACGGGTCAGCTGAACGTATTACCAGTGATAACCCGCTTATAGAATATGCCCAGAAACATTCAGAGGTTTTGGTCTTAGAAGAACTGCAGCACCGTTTGGAGGAGAACGATAATGCGGCAACTAAAGTACAATTGGGAAAAGCCAGTAAGGAAATGAAAAAACAGAAGTGGGAGCTAATCATGCCTTTTCGCACCGAAGAGGAGGTCTTTGGGCTGCTGATAATAGAAGAGACCAAAGAAGGAGAGGCGTATAGCGTGCAGGACATCAGGTATTTGGAGCAGTTACGCGAGCAAACCGCAGTGACGCTAGCCAATGCACTGCTCTATCAGGAAGCGATGGAGAGGATTGGGGCAGCTGGTTGAAGTAATACATACGCTAGTCATTCAGAGGAGCGACCCTGAACAATGTTGAAGGGGAGCGACGAAGAATCTTTATGACTTCAGGTTAATACCAATGCACCAGGAAAAATACTATTACGTTTACATTATAACCAACCGCTATAACACAGTCCTCTACACTGGCATTACCAACGATCTCCAGCGCCGCACACTGGAGCACCGGGAAAAACAGAATAAAGGATTTACTTCACGATACAATATTAATAAACTAGTTTTTTACGAGGTTGCTTACGACCCATATAACGCTATACTGCGTGAAAAACAAATAAAGGGATGGTCTCGAGCTAAAAAAAGAAGGCTTGTTACTAGTATGAATCCAAAGTGGAAAGATTTGTATAATGAACTTTTTAATTAAGTTCGTAATGATTCTTCGTCCGCCAAGGGCGGACTCTGAATGACAGTCGTTAGTGGGATTTATTCATTAACACATTTATCATTATAGTACTGCCCAACACTCACTTGTCATCCAGAGGGAGTAAAACGACCGAAGAATCTCCTGCGAAACGGGCCCAAAACCGTAACAAACCAACAATACTATTCACAACACAAAGACAAATGTGTGTAATATAAAACGAAAAGCCATTAAATGCCAAAAGCGAACGAAAAAATCGCATTACTGTTCTGCGGCGGGACGGGACTGATTGCCGACAAAGAAGTGCTCTCGGTGCAAAAAGCGGCTGATATCAAGCCGTGGCTTCGGGCTGTCCCGGAAATCAACCTAATAGCGGACATCGAGCCGGTGTTTGTGTTTGGCGAAGACGCTTCGGAAATCAAGCCGGAGCTTTGGATCACATTAAGCAAAAAAATCGGAGAGCTATACAGTAGGTATGATGGCTTTGTCATTATCCACGGGGTCGATACCATGCTTTACACGGCGGCCATGATGCATTTTATGCTGGGCGATCTGGGCAAACCCGTGGTTTTTACCGGTTCGCCCCTGTCTACTGAAGTAACCGAATCAGACAAGCAGGATTTGTCGGGATTAATATCGGATTATAAATCACTGGGCGTTAAGGCGAATTTAATCAATGCTATCCAAGTGGCCACGATGGATCTTTCAGAGGTGGCGATTATGTTTGGCAACCGGCTGATCTGGGCTACCCGTGCGATGAAAGGGGATACGCCGTCGTTTAATTTATTTGACGCGGAAAAAGAGGGCATGCTGGGGAAGGTAGATTTTGGCATAAAATTATTTAAACACGCGCGCAAACGCCATAAAGGCAAGTTGCAATTGCGTAATTCTATTGCCAAAAACGTATGTCTGCTGCAGCTCTATCCCGGCGCCGGGCCGGAGTTGCTTGAAAATATGCTGGAGCGGAAATGCCAGGGGATTATCGTAAAAAGTTTTAATACTAACCTGTTTCCTGACTCGTATAAATCAGTATTAACCAAGGCGCACCAGAAAAAAATTCCTATTGTCGCCTACAACCAGTTTGCCCTGGATGTGAAAAAAAAGAAGCGGGAATATATCGTGGTTAATGATATGACCTTTGAGACCACCTTTGTGAAGTTTATGTGGGTTTTGGGCCAGACGGATGACCCTGGCAAGTTGAGAATATTAATGTGGGAGGA
>CAZJUO010000099.1:0-3236 GCA_964549245.1 uncultured Gammaproteobacteria bacterium | reverse complement strand
GGGCGGGCGAGGAATCACCAGAAAAGTAAAAAGACGCCATGGGTTTATCCCATGGCAAATCTAACTTTTAGCGCTAAAAGCATAATATATATTACAGCTGACTAGCCACCTGCACATAACCAAATAGCGGGATTGTACTATGGAAAAATAAGCAAAAACGTACTATAATTCAAATGCCCCTTTATTAACATATTACCTATTATGGCAGAAGAAAAAAACAATACCAACGAGGTTGACCACGGTAAAATCCTAGCTTCGTGGCAATTCCCGGAATTCAGAAAACACCAGCGCAGCGCGTTATGGTACTTGATCGCTATAATTATCATCGGCGCTTTGATTGCTTACTCCTTGTTCACTCAAAGCTATATCTTCTTAATCATCATTTTCTTGTTTGTTTTTGTGATGTTTTTACTTTCGCGCCGATCAGCCCCGCTGTTAAACATCGAGCTAAATGAGGACGGCGTAGTCATTGGCGAAAAAACTTTTTACCAGTGGAAAGACATTAAATCTTTTTGGATCATCTACGATCCTCCGGAAGTAAAAAACTTGTATTTTGATTTCAAATCTGCAGTACGGCCCTCAATCAGCATTTCCTTGGAAAACGAAAACCCGCTGCGCATCAGGAAAATATTATCGCACTATTTAACGGAAGATACGGAAAAAGAAAACGAGTCTTTTTCAGACGGCCTGCAGCGTATACTCAAACTATAAAATTCAGTAGCCACTACTGTGTTACTATAGCGTGGCTGGATTTTAATTGTCTTCTCTCACGCCCTCGTCGTTCAACGGATAGGACACAGGATTGCGGATCCTGAAATAGAGGTTCGATTCCTCTCGAGGGCAATGGCAACGGCAGGCGGGGCAAGCTTGAGGTTGTAGGCTTGTCCCGAAATAGCGAATAACATGAGCTACGAGGGATCTAATCCTGCCGGGCGCACTTAATAACTTTAGTGAGATTCTCGAAACGAAGTGAAGATCCCGCCGACTCTGGACGAACGAAGTGAGCCGAAGAGGATAGCGGGGCTCTCGAGGGCATTCCGGGCATAGTCAGAAACGAGATGCTTTTTTTGTATTCATTATATTGTGATAAAATAAAAGCATGAAAATTACCCCGCAAACCAGTATCAGTGAATTGCCTCGTATTGGAAAAACGCTCACTAAGCGATTACACAAGTTAGGCCTGTATACAGTCTATGACCTGCTTTTTTATTACCCCTATCGCTACCATGATTTCAGTACTGTTGTTCCGATTGCCAATATCAAAATAGGAGAAAATAATACCATCAAAGGAAAGATAAACATTATTGCCAACAAACGAGCTTATCGCCGGAGAATGTACATTACCGAATGCGTTATTTCTGACAACACTGACAGTATTAAAGCTATTTGGTTTAACCAACCGTTTATCACCAAATTACTTCAACAGGGTAACGAAGTCTTTTTATCAGGCAAGGTAGCCCAAACAAAATACGGCTTACAATTTACCGGTCCGGTATATGAAAAAGTTAAAAAAGAACAAACACACACTGCCCGTATCGTACCCGTTTACTCATCTACGGAAAACCTGACGGCCAAACAAATCCGCTTTATTATCAAATCAATCCTGCCGCTCGCTAAGCATATGACGGACTGGCTGCCTGACGAAATACAAAAAAAATACAGCTTACTAAATCTGCCGCTCGCTCTACGAGAAATCCATTTTCCCACCAATAAACCCATCCTTCAGCAGGCCAGAACCAGGTTAAAATTTAACGAGCTTTTTTTAATCCAGCTTAAAACCCAGGCTATCCGCCACCAGATCTCGCTTCAAAAGTCTCCAGCCATTTTTTTCAGCCAGCAAGCGACCAAAGCGTTTGTTGACGCACTGCCTTTCCGTTTAACCAACAGCCAGCGCCACGTCGCTTGGCAGATACTGGATGACATACAAAAAACCAAACCAATGAATCGTTTGCTGCAAGGCGACGTCGGTTCTGGGAAAACAGTGGTGTCAGCTATTCCGATGCTCAATACGGCTTTGGCCGGTTTTCAAACAGCGCTTATGGCTCCCACCGAAATACTGGCCCAACAGCATTACCAAACATTAACCAAGCTGTTTCAAAAAGGAAAATATACTATTGCCCTGCTTACCCGCACTGCAAAAAAAATAAACAATCAAACAATCACCCAAAATAAACTGCTTGAACAGATAGCTACGGGCCGCGTGCCTATCATCATCGGCACCCACGCCATCATCCAGGAAAAGGTAAGCTTCAAAAACCTCGGCCTAGTCGTTATCGACGAACAACACCGTTTTGGTGTGGACCAGCGTAAATTATTAAAATTTAAAAACCACCAGCCACGTGCCACCAGCCACGTGCCACACTTACTTAGCATGACCGCTACGCCCATACCCCGTTCGCTCGCTCTAACGCTGTATGGCGATCTCGACATATCATTGCTGACCGAAATGCCGGCTAACCGCAAAAAAGTTATTACCTCTATTGTTTCGCCGGAAAAAAGAACCAAAGCATATGATTTTATCCGCGGCGAAATAAAAAAAGGGCGTCAAGTATTTGTCATTTGCCCGTTGATTGAAGAATCGGATAAACTTGGCGTGCGAGCAGCTACGGATGAATATGAAAAACTGCAAAAAGATATCTTCCCCGACTTGTCAATCGGCCTGCTGCACGGCAAATTAAAAGCCAAGGAAAAAGAAGAAGCTATGCGCCAGTTCGTCAACAAACAAACCGATATTTTGGTCGCCACTTCGGTAGTAGAGGTGGGCGTAGACGTACCCAACGCTACCGTCATGATGATTGAAGGGGCAGAACGGTTCGGACTGGCCCAACTGCACCAATTCCGGGGCCGGGTAGGGAGATCCGAACACCAATCCTACTGTTTCATTTTCACTGGTACCAATAGTGAAAAAACTCTCGAGCGGCTGCAAGCCCTGATAACCAGCAAAAACGGCTTTGAGCTGGCAGAAAAAGACTTGGAATTCCGTGGACCAGGGGAAATATATGGCCTTCGACAATCCGGGTTTCCTGACCTAAAAATTGCTAAATTAACTGATTATCAGCTGATTAATCAAACAAAACAGGCAGCAGAAAAAATATTTACCCAAGACCCCCAACTACTGCAATTTCCAAGTTTGCAAAATCGTTTTAAACAATTTGAAAAAAATATACATCTTGAATAGCTATGTTTTCTAGTCAATAGCTTCGCAACACCTGCATCGGCGTTTGCATGTTTAAACC
>CAZJUO010000098.1:0-3273 GCA_964549245.1 uncultured Gammaproteobacteria bacterium | reverse complement strand
GTTTAAACATGCAAACGCCGATGCAGGTGTTGCGAAGCTATTGACTAGAAAACAGTCCACTTACCCACAGCTGGTAATAATACTTATTTTAAAAACCTAACGTAAATAATTCATAAAAATATTCATCAGGGTAGGCTATAAAAGGACTATGCTATAGCTAAATGTTTATTAGCCAAACCCTATTGTCCGACCTTTAAACAAATAAGTCGCGAAGGTATCAAGAATAGTTAGGCATAAAAAAGCACTAACGTTGTGTTAGTGCTTTATAGAGTATTTAATGATCGTCATCTGATGAAGATGATGGCGGCGGGAATCCGCTCTTGGTAATGGATACCAAAACCGTAAATGCGGCTCCCAGCAGCCCGCAAAGAAGGCCGATGATTATTGCTTTCGAACCCTGGATCGGCAGCCAATTAAAAATATTCAGCAAAACCATCAAGGCTACCAAGCCCCAAAATATCGAGGCAAAAACCAGATACATCTTTTTTTCCGGTTTGTATTCCAGTTTTGGCGATTCATTTTTCTCATTCTTTTTCGCATCCATATCACACCTCGACCTTGCTTATGATCGGTGACTCATTTTCGATTCCGGTAAGTTGCCCGATGTTAGTAGCGTTTATTCCTTGCAATAAAGTACCAAGTAACCCGCCTTTCTCTCCAGCAGTTTTTATCGCTTCGATAATCTTCAGTTTCAAAGCCGTTTCTGCAATATGTGGTCCCCTGGCGTTGAGCTGTTCAGCCACCTTTTGCACCGCTGTATAAATAATAGTTACCGCTTCACCGCGTACTTCGGCGATTCTTCTTTCCTGGATTATTTCAGCACTGCGCGCATGCAGATCAACATCGCTCAAACGGATATCATAGATCTTGAGGCCGAAATCACGAGCCGCCCGATCAAATATCGGCAGCACTTCATTTTGAATTTTTTGCTTAACCTGCATATCTAACGAAGCATCGACTCGCTCATCATTGGCCGCGCCTTCATGGAAAATATCATCAAAAGAGCGTTTGTTGATAGCGTTTCTGATCTCTTCAGAGGCGGTGGGAATAAGTATCCGTAATGCTTCAAGCATATTGATATTACTCAAATAATTGTACAATCCCGTAGCCGTCGTTGGTTTTTTCTGGAACGCCCTAACAAACGACATCAGCAGGTTATTAACAAAACCAGCTGAAGTAACCGGCCGCACGCCGCAACTAAAGTAAACATCATACCAGACATGCCAGTCACCGAGAGAGTAATTATCCTCTTCGGGTACGTCAATGGTAAATTTGACCATGTCAAATACTACCAAACGCGACAGCAGAAACCAGGGTATCCAAATAAGGCCTTCATCATGGCCCCGTTTGGTTCGTTTGATCCAAAAGCGCATTTCCAATCCATTATGGACAGCTGGTATGGTCCGAAAACCCCAGCCAACAATGTTGAGCAAAAGAATAGTGGCAGTCAATTGCAAGGCATGAAAAAACAATTGGGACAATACTACAGTAGCAAACGTTATTACATACCCAAACAGCAATACCCACTTACCGTTTTTATAGGTAATGTATTGCCGATTGACAATCTCATCACTCACTATTACCTTTGTCTTCTTCTGGGCTGAATCTGGCAACATCGGTTTACCTTTGTCACTCATCTCATCCCCTCCTCACTTTTATGTGTTTATGTATTATTCAATTTTCAAATAACAATCTACCAAAAGTAACACATCTTATTTTATTTGTCAAGGCAAAAAATAAAGAATAGCCTACCGTATATTTTGAAGACTATAATCTTTGACAGGATAGTAACGAAAACATGAATCAATCCACGCACTGCTCTTTTGCTTCAACCAATAATTATAACTGGAAAACGAATACTCTTTCATGTCTTCTGCGTACCCGTGTTTAACGGGATTGTGGTGGATATAGTTGAAATGCTTCCAAAAATCGGCCTCATCCCTGATGCCGTGATCCCAGTAGTTATGAAATATTTTACGACCAGGAGTATTGCAAAGCTTATTAAGACGATATGAAATACCCCCATGTAGTTGTTGCATTAGGTTAGATAGCCTCGTTGCGTCGTTAACGTTTAGCAAAAGATGATAGTGATCATCCAGTATAACCCATGCAACCAAATTATAATCCACCTTCTGGATTTCAGCCTTTAAGCTGTTCAGCAAAAAAGTCTTTAACTTGGTATTATTAAATATTCTTTGCCGCCGATACGTCCGTGAAGTAATAAAATAGTACGTATTATTAAAAAATAAATGTGGTGGATGGTGGTACTTGTTCATATAGTTTCACGCTAAAGCGTGTAATCCCGAGAGCGAGTACGTCTACGAATTTCAGTCTTTATACTGAAGCTCCTAACCAGATTTAACCCAATCAAAAACTCACTAAAGTTTAAATATAAAAGACGTATTGTTTTACTCAACCCACGCCTCCCTCCCATCGCTTACCATGCTTATATCCCCCGCTTCATCATTTCTTAATACTTCAATTCCCAATCCATCGAGTCGGCGTACTGTCTGTTCATGCGGATGATCGAACCGATTATCTTGGCCGACCTGAATAACCGCATATGTAGGATTTACGGCCTGTAAAAATTCAAGCGAGGACGAATACTTACTCCCGTGATGCCCAACCTTGAGAACCTCGCTTGATAACAACACATCATATTGCTTAACCAATTCTTCCTCAACTCCGACCGGCGCATCACCGGTAAATAAAAACGAAGTATCTTGATAATCCAACTTAGTAACAACCGAACTGTCGTTTAAATCGTCAAATTCCTGATGACTAACATCCTCCATTGGAAATAAAACATCCAGGGTAACTTTACCAAACACGAATTCCTGCCCAGCCTGGGCTATGGTCATATCAATACCTTTTTCTTCAATCAATTTCCACCAGGCCACAAAATCTGGCGAACTGCTCGCCACCCCGGTGTATAAAACCCTTCCCACATTATAACGCTTCAGTACCTCAACCAAACCGGCCACATGATCCGAATGCGCATGCGTCAATACCATCAATTCTATGGTATGGTCGTAAAAAGGCATAGCCCGACCAAGCTTGCTCAATACCGTAGAATCAGGCCCTCCGTCAATCAAAATATCTTGCTGTGACGGCGTACGGATGTAGATGCTGTCTCCCTGCCCAATATCAAAAAATGTTACCCGCAAATTATTCGAAGTATCATGCCATGATACAAACAGCAGCACTAAACAGATTACCAAAGCGCCGACCGCTAAATACAATACCTTTTTAAACATAAAAACCCCGTTAATC
>CAZJUO010000097.1:0-3426 GCA_964549245.1 uncultured Gammaproteobacteria bacterium | reverse complement strand
CATCCGGGCTGCAAAGCGGATATAAACCTAGCCACTTTTTTAACGGGCCAGCCGGTGCCGCTAACAAAAATATCGCCGCATATTATTACCGCCTTTCCTTCCCAAATTGCCAGTTATGCGGCAGCGCGCGGCCGCTTGTTGCTAAGCGCCTCCGACCTTTTGGAATGCTTTGCGCTCGACCACGCCGATGCGGTGGAAGAAAACGCGGCCGCGCTGGGATTTAATCCCGCCTATGCTTTATCACACGTATTAACAATCGGAACGGTTACCGCTACGCGTTCATTCAACAATAGGCAGTTGGCTGATATTCGCGTCCTAGTATGCAACAATGATGTATATTTTAACAATGTTCTTGTACCGTCAGGTATGGCAGTAAGAAAAGGAGCTCGCATATTCCACCATTTTGGCGTAATCGTAGCCGCGGCAGATACCAAAAAAATGCAAACATTATCCAAAAAACTGCAAACCAGGCAGGACCAGCATACATTCATGCAAAATGTAATGAAAAAAGTGATAGGCAAAAACAAAGGAACAATAAATTTTTCGAGCAGTGCGGTTTTTAGTGCCGATATGACTGGGAAAATTCTTGTTGAAATGGACAAACGCTTTGATTTTCACGAAATATGGCAGGAAGAAGATTTAAAGAACATCAAGCTGCCCGGCACGGCACAAGTTATGTTTCAAAGTTAACTAATTAAGTATTTATGAAAGAAGGAAACATAGAGCAAAGAAGGTTATTTAGGAGGGACGGAAAATTTCCTAACGAAGTAAAACCAGACGATCTGGTTGATCGAACTAAAGAGGAAATTGAAAAACTATATAAAACCGATCCGGAGAAGAGTATTGATTTGGAAATTAAACGCCGGGAGACGCTAAAGTATGATGGAGAGTCTGAATTGCGGGGGCGTCAGATAAGTAAAGAAACGGAAGAGGAAAGGAACGCTGCCGGACCGATCGGACCGGATATGTCTGATAAAAACGGCGTGCAATATGAAAATTTTGGTATATTTGATAAGGAGAATTTGCCCAAGGGGTTGACCGAGAGATCTGTAAATCCAAAATTTACTGAAAGAGTTGCCCGAAATGCCTATGTTGTCTCATTGTGGGAACTACGAGGGAGCAGCATTGATTTGGCTGAATTGGCAATTGAGCTGACGAAAAAAGTTGAGAATTCGATGCCTGGGCTAGCCTTAGAACAAACTGATCTTGATCAAATTAATGATTTATTAGAGCAAATGGATAGGCAAAAAATGGAACTGGTAATTAAGGAAGTTAGTACTAGTACAGATGCAAGACGAATTAATCTAGATAAAGCAGACCTTGTAATCGAAAGTAAATATATGAAACAATTCGCCGAAATTATTGCAGATCGTGCCAGGCAACAGATAGCTGATAATAAGGAAAGGCTTGATGCAAGAACAAGAAAGGTAAAATAAATGTGCTTAGCTATTCCTCACAAGATTATTAAGATAAATGGCCAGCAAGCTACGGTAGCCTGCGGTACCAAAACGCATACGCTTGATATACGCTTAACGCCCGAGGTAAAAGTAGGAGATTATGTGATAAATGAAAATCGATTTGCCATTTATAAGGTATCAAAAAAAGAGGCACAGGAAACATTGCATTTATTTAATAAGGATATTTCAATATGAACGAAGACGAAAAGAAAAGCGATATTATCGTTCCACCGCGGCAGTTCCGTCCCTCCGCGTCAGAACCCGAGCAAAACAATAAAACCTGGCTGTTGCTAGCGGTGGTTATCATGATAGTAATTGCCGGCGGGGCAATATATTATTTTGGATTTTATGATCAGGATAATCAATCCGATAGTCAAGCAAATACCGCACTGCTCGTTAACCGCACTCAAAACAACAATCAAAGTGTAAATACAACCACCGAACTGGCAAATGAAAATATAAATGGGTCCACCAACAGCGCGCCTAGCATTAACTATTCGCCAGATAATAATACAAATGCCCAATCAAATGCGAACGCTTCTTTTACCTCGACGCTGGTAGATGCTGACCAAGATAAGCTTGATGACCGCGTTGAGGCCTGGTTTGGATTAAGCACCTCAAGCAGTGATACGGATGGCGATGGGTATGGCGATTATTCCGAAATTGATAATTGCTATAACCCCAAAGGTGCGGGCAGAATGACTGCGGAAATATACCAAGCTTATTGCCAAAATCTATTTTCTTACATAGCTGACCAGGGCATAGATACGCAAAAGTTGTGCGCTGAATGGACAGCGGCGGCGCAAAAAGCTATCGACAACCAGGGTTCTGCTGACCAAATAGCATTTACAGAAGAATTTAACCGGCATTGCAGCAATACGCTTTCTTTAGTGAATGATACCTCCAATAATAGCAATTTTTGTTTAATCACGCTCAACGCCGCCGCAGCTATATGTGATCCGGAGTCATTGCGGCAACTGATTCCCCAAAAGCAAGAATAATATTTTCTCAAATTGTTAATGACTAGGATAATGCCTAAAAAGAAAACAGCTAAAAAAAACATACGCTCAAGACGGAGCAGTAAAAAGCAGGAAAAGCTCAAAGTAGCCATTGTAGGCTTAACTTCCTGCGACGGATGTTCGGTTTCCATTTTAGATATGGGTGTGGAATTCATCGCTTCCATTGATCACTTTGAGTTGGGAGACTTTTTTATAATAATGGATGAAAAAAACGACCAAGTTGTATATGATGTGGCCATTGTTGAAGGCGCGCCGTTGACCAAGAAAAACATTGCTTCCCTTAAGGCTATCCGGGAACGCGCAAAGTATCTGATTGGGATCGGCGCCTGTGCTAATTTTGGTGTTTTCCCAAATATCAAAAACCATATCGATAAAAATGAAGCGGTTAAATACCAATACCCCAAGACACATAAAAAAGTAGAAAATTTTGACATCAAACCTATCAGTGACTTTGTAAAAGTTGATTTCATTATTCCCGGTTGCCCGCCAGAAGGCAAGGATATTATTGCCGTGTTAAACACCATTCGGCAGGGCATCCCCCCAAAGCTGTTAGAAAACCCAGTTTGTTATGAATGCCAGATGAACGGCAATGAGTGCGTGCTGCAAAAAGCCAAAGGCCCCGAGCAGTCGAGTCGAGGGGGCGAGCCGTGTTTAGGACCGGTTATCCGTGGTGGCTGTAACGCTGTTTGCTTGAATTCAAAATTTTACTGCAAAGGCTGCCGGGGGATATTACCCAGGTACGATACAAAACAGCTAGAAAAAAAATTATTGAAGCTCATAACCCGTGAGCAGTTAAATCATATTTTGCAGGTTTTTGGTATTCAAAATCAGTGGTATAAACAGCAAATAGTTACAAAGAAAAAGTAATTGAGTAATAAGTAAGCAGTAATTTGTAGTAGGTAATCAGAAGTTATGAAAAAAAATACACCAAAAATAGTAATTCCCCTAGA
>CAZJUO010000096.1:0-3560 GCA_964549245.1 uncultured Gammaproteobacteria bacterium | reverse complement strand
AAGGTAGAGCTGGATTCCGAAGATGATTGGCCTACTGACATTGGGCTGTATCAGGATTTTATCAGAAGTGCTCGGTACTATCAGCGGATTACTGACCAAAATTTTCGCATGGATGTCCGGCGGCGGTTTATGGAGAAATATCGGCCTTTGGTGAGAAATGTAGCCAGTCGTCTGGCTATAGGTTTTCCTAAAAGCGTTGAAATGAGTGAATTGCAGAACGTCGGTATGTTTGGCCTGCAGGAAGCGCTTGATGGCTACAAGATCCAAAAAGGGGTCAAATTAGAAACTTATGCGGTTACTCGAATTCGGGGGGCGATACTGGATAATCTGCGTAAATTGGACTTGGTACCGCGTTCGGTTCGCACTAGAGCCAGAACAATTGAAACTGCCATAGAAAAAATGACTGCGGAACTGGGGTATACACCAAACAAAGCCGAGCTAGCCCAAGAACTTGGTTGGGAGCTGTCTGATCTGTACAAAGTATTGGATGAAACCAATAAGACCATATTGCTTTCGCTGGATGAAATGATTTACCGTGAAGATGACAATCGCCAGGTGCCCCGCATCGAGACAGTCGAGAATCCGCGGTTTGAAGATTCCGCCCTGGGAGATATGCTGCGCGCGGAGCAGGAAGAAGCTATATTTCATGTTTTGCGGACCTTGAGCGAACAAGCAAAAATGGTAATTTATCTGTATTACCACGAAGAGCTGACGCTCAAAGAAATCGGGCAAATCATGTCAATATCCGAATCGCGAGTCTCACAGATTCATACTAAGGCTATTGGGGATCTCAAGCTTAAATATCGAGAGTTATTGCCTTGATTGTTTGAAAAAAACTAATTACAACCGCTGTTTATTAATAAAGCAGCGGTTTTTTTCTTGACAATACAACCAGCTTTACTATATAGTAAGATAATTATTGTTCATTACTAAACTCAAACCAAGAGAGGGAATTCATGGTAAAAACCAAGGGGCACTATGGCACAGCACAACAATGCGTACAAAAATTAGAATTGTTATTACAGGAAGCTCCGGATTTGGATACAAAAAAGTTTTGGCTGTTGTGCAGCAAGCATTTCTTGAAGGAGCTAACAAAGGTCAAGATACCAGCATTAGCTCCGTTGGACAGTGACAGTTTTTGGAATATTGCCGTCAGCGATCCATGCCTATTAGAGGTTATTACAGTCGGCCGCTATAATGGTGATACTATTTGGTGGGGATTTGTCGATCTGTTACTGGCACAATATCTTGATGTAGCTGCGACAAAACAGCCGTTAGAAAAAGCCATCGAGCTGTATGTCTGGTTTTGCAGCGCCCAACATTTAGGCGAACTGCGTGTAAATTTCGTAAAACGAAATAGCGCCCGGTGCCTAGACAGGGACGTTTTTGGCGCTTCAACCTGGGTTGAAATTAGCAATACCTGGGAGCAAACCAAGCTGTGGCAGCAAGTAGCTAAAAAATTCGGTACGTCACTCGCAACACTCCGCGATTGGATGAAAAAACATCAGACGGACGCGCCGTTTGTCATTAGGACGGATGCTCTGCAGCCATTTTTTAGCAATACTATTTGCCGGACCGGAAAGTACTGGCGCCATCCCTGCGGTGTTTTTCTGAACAAGGCCGCGCAAATGAAAATTGCCTCACTCTGCCAATCAAACGGGCAATCTGTTTCATCGTTGTTGATACGGTTTTTTGAAACAACGCCGGTAGGATATTTGCGGCAGACCGCCCAAAGCCTGGCAGTCAGCCCGGCGGCATTTGTAGCCATGGTTGAATACGCGTATTATGAATTGTCCTGTCATCCAAATGGGCACAATCCATAAGTAACCCACGTTATTTTTTATTTCGTGGGTTTTTTTTCTGTTGCAAAGCAATAATTTGATCCCGCAGTTCGGCGGCTTTTTCAAATTCCAGGTTTTGCGCCGCTATTTCCATTTGGTTTTCCAAGTCTTTGATAATGTGCGGGATTTCCTCTTCGGGAATGTCGGTAAAGCGGGGGGTGTCAGTAGAGACCGACTGGTCGCTTTTTATGCCAGCTAGGCGCGTTTCTTGTATTGCTTTGGTAATAGACCGTGGGGTGATACCGCGCTGTTTATTGTATTGCTCTTGGATTTTGCGGCGCCTTCTGGTTTCTTTGATAGCGCGATCCATGGAGCCGGTTACTTTGTCAGCGTACATAATGATATGGCCAGCCTGGTGTCTGGCAGCCCGGCCCATGGTTTGGATAAGCGCGGTTTCAGAGCGCAGATACCCTTCTTTGTCAGCGTCCAAAATGGCGATCAAAGAAACTTCCGGCAGGTCGAGCCCTTCTCGCAGCAGGTTAATGCCCACCAAAACGTCGTATTGGCCGGTTCGCAAGTCCCGCAGTATTTCCAGGCGCTCCATGGTATCTACTTCAGAGTGGATGTATTGCACTTTGATGTTGAGGTCGGCCAGGTATTCAGTCAGGTCTTCGGACATGCGTTTGGTCAGGGTAGTTACCAATACCCGTTGACCTTTGGCAATACGCTTTTTGATTTCCCCTAATAGATCGTCTATTTGGTTTTTGGTCGGTTTTATTTCAATGGTGGGATCGAGCAATCCTGTCGGGCGGATTAGTTGTTCTACTGTTTGTGAAGACATTTCCCGTTCATAATCGTCCGGGGTAGCTGAAACGTATATGAGCTGGTTGACTTTTTCTTTGAACTCGCTGAAATTGAGCGGGCGGTTGTCCAGCGCTGCCGGCAAGCGGAAACCATGCTCTACTAGGGTCTGCTTACGTGAACGGTCGCCGAAGTACATACCGCGAATTTGGGGTACGGTCATGTGTGATTCATCGATAAATAGTAGGTAATCATCAGGGAAAAAGTCAATCAAAGTATACGGCGGCTGTCCGGTCTGCCGGCCATCAAAATACCGTGAATAATTTTCAATGCCGTTGCAATATCCCACCTCTTTGATCATTTCCAGATCGTAGCGTGTACGCTGTTCCAGGCGCTGCGCTTCAACCAATTTATTTTCTTTTTGCAGTCTAGATACTTGTTGTTCCATATCAGATTGGATCTGTTGCAGGGCCTGATTCATGGTTTCTTCCGGGGCCAGGTAGTGTTTGGCAGGATAAATATCAACGCTCTTGTGTTGGGCAATAACATTATTGTTAAGGGAGTTTATTTCTGTAATTTTTTCGATTTCATCACCCCAAAATTCTACGCGGAAAAAGGAATTTTCTGAAAAGGAAGGGAATACTTCAAGCACCTCGCCTTTGACGCGAAAACGGTTGCGCCAGAGTTCGTGCTGGGTTCGCTGGTATTGGATATTGACCAGGGCGTGCAATATGGTGTCCCGTTTTTCGTTTCGCCCAACGGTGAGGGTGAGTACGTCCTGTTTATATTCAGTAGGCGAGCCCAGGCCGTAAATGCAGGAAACAGAAGCCACGATAATGACGTCGTTACGCGACAGCAGGGCGGCGGTGGAAGCGTGCCGCAGGCGGTCTATTTCCTCGTTCATCTGGGTAGCTTTTTCTATGTAGGTATCGGTTCGCGGTATGTAGGCTTCTGGCTGGTAATAGTCATAGTAGGAAA
>CAZJUO010000095.1:0-3692 GCA_964549245.1 uncultured Gammaproteobacteria bacterium | reverse complement strand
ATTCTCTAGGATGGTGGTGTGGACGCGAAGATAAGGTCGGTATTGTTCTTCTGCCATCAGCCGGAGCTTTTTTTAGCCAGTTGATGATAGCTCCACGCGAAAAGCCGGTGTACCTGGCTACTTGCCGGATACTCCAGCCCTGGCGCACGAGACGAACCGCCTGCATGCGCACTTTGGGTAGGTGAGGGTTGGTTGTGTATGCCATATACATACTATTGTACTCCTGCAGGTGGTCACAAGGTATTGAACCATTACACAAGCTTGACAAAACCGTTTTTTTGCGCTATAATAAGGGTAGAAAACAAAAATAAAAAGCACAAAATAGTACTTTTCACACACGGGACAATCGCTTACACAGGTCTGTACAAGCATTACCTTGCCGGATCTATGCTAGCGATTGTCCCAGTTTTTTTATTAATAAATGATTCTTTAAATTTGAAAAGCACCGCTCAAAATAAAACGGTGCTTACTATTTTTTAACCCTTCATTAAAACCACATGGTCGCGGTCAGGCTTCCTCCCTCGATTCCCTGGGGACCGACAAACGTGGCCAGGCTCAAACGCAGGATACCGCCAGCCGTCTTGTCAGCCTTGTCCCATAGGCGGCAACGGGCTCCGCACTCCAACTCATGCCTGGTATGGCCCAGGCTTTCTAAGCAGTACGCTATCATATTATACGAGATAACGTCTTCATAAACATACGTATACCCCACAAAAGGCAAGGTACACCAACCGCGCCGCATCGGCGTGTGCGTATAAAAAACCGACGCTTCGGTGCTCTGCCCGCTCACCGCTTCGGTAACATCGAACTCGAACATAACCAATGAATACGACAATCGCCCCAATTCCTGGTTATAAACGTTAAGAACTTTTATATCGAAGTTCTGGTTGTTCACTACCCGCGTGGGAACGTTTAATGAACGAAAGCTCGACTGAAACAGCGCGGCAACAGTATGGCCGTTCAGGGCGTAACTGCCGTGAGCGCCGATGACCATCAAGAAACGGCTGCCTGGTTTACTCCGGTAGACGGCATAATAAGCTGGCTGCCACGTATCTACATCACTGATTCGAGCGGGTAAAGCAGCTCCAACAGTCCAGGCTCGCTCATCATGGCTCCAGCTCGGCTGATTGATCCGCCCGCTGGCGCCAGCACCAAACTGCAGCCGGCCCATCGATAGGATAACACCGCCGGCCAATCGATCTTCAAAGTGGTGGTCTTCCCCTTCTTGCTGCACATAGCGGCTTGATAAGCCAATAATTACATTTTTGGCAGAGGGCAACCACGTCGGTGCTGAAAAAACACCGGTAATAAAATACAATTCCGGCGCCTGATCCAAAAACATCTCGGTGCCGTATTCCAATCTCGTATTGCCATCTGGACGGTAATCAAGATATATTCCTCCGGCATCCACGGCCTCACTGGTGCCATACTCCAGCCAGTTGTTATACACGGTTCTGATAGTAAACACCGAAGTGGCGGGAATGCTAAAGCCCAAATAAACCTCACGGGCATTCAAGGACAATCCCGATACATCAACTGCCCCGTAGTCATTTGACTTCAACAGCAAACTACCAATGGTTTTGTGGCCAGCTTCAATAGTTAGGCCAAAACGTTCTGCCCAATAGTGGCCTCGGCTGCTCTGGCCGAGAAACTGTTCATCGTACCGAAAACCGCTGGTTAAACGGATCTCGTCGATAGCCAAGCTTGACGAGGATTGATGATGCTGTGCCGCTAACGGCGTAACGGCCATGAATAACCAACACAGAACAACAACTAAACTCTTGTGTTTCATCAAGTACCCCTTTCGTTTTTTGAAAATTACAAAGAACAACTTTATTTTTTAATTCTCCCAACCTTACCACAACAACATAACAGCGTCAAACGCAACACCGCATTTAAACAAAGCAAATAAAAAACAAGGGCACTTAAATAATAGCACCCTTGTTAACAAAAGGAGGGAAGCATCAAGAAACTGGCATCATCATGATGCCAAGCTTTATCGTCCCAGTTGTACTACATGAGAAACGTGGCTGAAAATTAATTCAGCATTCTGTTCAGCATTGCTGCTCATCTCTGGGGTTATTTCAATAGCCCGCTGATAAACCTGGTTACATTCATCCAAGGTAACCGGGATATTGGAAACGCCTAAGGCCTTGATAAGCTCTGTATTGTCTTCTCCAACAGACAGCGCCACGCGCCAGGCTAAAGCAGACAAAACACTCTCTTTGATTATCATCGCCTTTCTCTTGGGCACTCGACACAAACATCCCCATAAAGGTTGGCAACGCTGCATCTCAAATTTCGGGGAAAATAATCCGCGGCGGAAAGCCTCGGTTGGGATGTCATCCTCCCAGGCTTCTTCCCGGATCGAATTAAGAAGCATTTGTAACAACGCCTCTCCTGTTTGGACTGAAATGTTTTTTCCCTGTAGGCGGTTTTGGTCAACCATTAAACCCTCCGTGGTTTGATAGTTACTATATGTAAGGTACTTTTTAAAATTAATTTTATACACCACCATATCATACGCTAGACTGTATGTCAAGACATTGTACTAGAAGGGTACATCGGTAACACTTTATGGTATTTATGGGAGAAATGAATGGGCGGCATATAATCCAGCGCTTGGTGCGGTCTTTTGAAGTTGTACTCAACGAGCCATTCGGTCAGCCGACGATTAAATACTACCGTATCATCGGTCATATTGCCAAGCTGGATAAACTCTTCCTTTAAGGTGCGGTTAAACCGCTCACAAACAGCGTTGTCTTTAGGTGTTTTTATCCGGGAATAGTATTGGGAAATATCTAATTGAAAACAGGTTTTCTCAAAATATTTTTTAAACTCACTGCCATTGTCCGTCTGGATGTTTTCAATCTTTCCATCTAAGAGGTAATGTAATCTATTTAGAAAATCCCGGGCATTGTATGAGCTATGGGTGGTGTACATCCTGGCAAAGGCGACTTTGGAGTGCCTATCAATAGCCGTGAGAATATAGCGTTTTCTGCCATTCCAGTACTTGACCACGGTATCCAGGCAGAGGAGAAAGCCGGACACTTTTTTCCTTTTCAATTCGGTGATCCGTTTCTTGGTCTGGGCGCGCTGCCGTTTTCTGTTGATTTGGGCCTGTTTTTGGGGTTTGTAGTATATGCCTGCTCTCTGTATCATACACTGTATGTTCCATGCGCTCATGGCGGTATCATCGGGATATTCCCGGCGATATAGTTCTAAAAGCTTTACTTTCCCGTAGCGGATATATTGTTTCCGTAACGCAAGAAAGCGCTTATACTGTAGCGTGGTGTACTCTTTTTGACGCGTATGACGCGGGGTTCTGGAATGGCTTTCTAATGACCGTACATTAATCTCAGAAAACCTACTCTTCCACGCATAGAAGGTCTTCCGGGCTATGCCAAAGTGCCGGCAGCAGAGTGAGGCGTTCTGGTGAGCCGTGGTTTCGTAGTAGATCATCCATTCCAGGCGCAGGCAAGCCTGTTTGGAGAGCTTGAGTACTTTTGCCATCTTCCGCCACCGTTCGTACGTAGAAAGAAGCTTCAGACGTGGGATTAAGTATGGAAAGATTGTATGATCTGGTCTATGCTTTTGCATGGTGAGATACATTACTGGTAACGTATATTAATCCCTCAAGTGTACCATTTTCGGTACCCGAGAGGTGTTACCGATGTATCTCATCTTTTGCA
>CAZJUO010000094.1:0-3980 GCA_964549245.1 uncultured Gammaproteobacteria bacterium | reverse complement strand
GTGGCCCCAAATCAATATTTTTTATTTTAGCCGGCATGGGCGGTCTGTACCTGGGCGGTCAGTTGCTGGTGGATAACGCCGTGGCCATTGCCCGCTTGGCCGGGTTATCAGAATCATTAATTGGTTTAACTATTGTGGCCGTTGGTACCTCTTTGCCGGAAATGGCCACTTCAGTCGTAGCCGCCCTGCACAAGCAGGCCGACCTGGCAGTCGGCAACATAGTGGGTTCCAATATTTTTAATATATTCTGGATTCTGGGCCTGACCAGCGCGATTTTGTCCTTGCCGTTTAACGCAGCGGTGAACATCGATGTGTTAGTGGGCATCGGGGCTACGTTTATGCTGTTTATCGCCTTGTTCATTGGTCGGCGGCATACTTTGGAAAGGTGGCAGGGCGCAGTTTTTTTAGTGATGTATGTTTCCTACATAATGTACGTGGTCGTCCGCGGTTAATAAAAAACCCCGTGGTATTAGAAAACCAGGGGGTTTGTTTTGGGCCCGGTTATTTGTTGGGCCAGATCGTGTGGGGATTGGTTATCCCTGGGGCGGTTTTTAGCTTTTTTGCCGAAGCATTTGACGGCTGCGAAAAAACCGCTTTAGGGATGTCTTGACGGCTGTCCAGCCCGGCTGATTCATCGCCCCAGCAGGGAAATTCAGGGACCGATCTTTTACCCCGCCTGCCTTCGCCAGAGGCGAAGCCAGTGGCGGGAGAGGAGTCAAAGGGGTTTTTATTTTAAACGTTAAACCTAGGTATTTCTTATTTATAGCTTTATAATCTAAACTTATAAATAGAGCTTGACATTTATAAGATATTAGGGTAAACTTATAAATATGGCAGAAAATAAAGAAAAAAAAGTAAGAATTAGCCAAGCAGCGAAAATAATGGGCGTTACGGCTCAGACATTGCGGAATTGGGAAAAATCAGGTAAATTACGCGCTTTACGAAGTATCGGCGGGCAGCGGTATTATGTCCTGGATGAGGTGCAACGCTTGGCGCTAGACTTACCAAAACTTGCCTGGGCCTGGGCCGCCAGTGAGCAAGTTCCTGTCCAGCCCGATGAAAATTACAGTGAGCGGCAAGACCGCTTCACCAGCCGGTTGGTAAAGATGGCCGAAGTCTTGCAGAGAACAATGGGTACATCGGGGACAGACCTTGTTTCATTACTGACCCAGGTAGTCGGTGAGATTGGGGATAACGCTTTTACCCACAATATCGGCAGTTGGCCTGATGTGCCGGGAGTATTTTTTGGCTATGACACGGTCAAGCGTAGTATCGTTGTGGCAGATCGGGGCCGCGGTGTCCGGGCAACACTCCAGCGAGTTCGGCCGACTATTGCCAGTGACCAGGAAGCGCTGCATATCGCCTTTACAGAAATTATTTCCGGCCGAGATCCGGAAAAACGGGGCAATGGATTAAAGCTTGTGCGAAGTGTCGTGGAGAATAAGCCGATTGGCCTTACTTTTCGTTCGGGTGTTGGACTGGTCCGTATTCCCGTAAATGGTGCTATGCAGATCAAACAAGCCTCGGAGAACGTGCGGGGTGTATACGCGGTGATTACCTATTAATTGCAAAATTATGCAAACAATTTATTTGAATAAATTTGGCGTCGTGCTGGTTTCCCGTCCAGCAGGTTTGGAAGCCTTTCAAGCCATCCGCCCTGCACTAGATGTGGCAAAGCCGGTACAGATCGATTTTAGCGGTGTAGTGAGCGTCACGCCATCGTGGTTTGATGAATTTCTTACGCACCTGGCAGAATTTATGCAGGGTAAGGTGGAGCTGTTGCCGACCAAGAACGCATCCGTACAGGCAATGCTGCCGGTTTTAGCCCAGGATCGGGATGATAGAGCGGGCCAGGTCATGCGGCAAGCGCTAGAAAGCTTTAGTGTTAGCCGGTAAGAAGTAGGTTTTTATTTCGCTTTCCCGACAAGCGGTGAGGTGGTAAACTCTAAACAATATTAAAAACTCTAATGTTCAAAACACTTTCCCCATTAATGTGCGGAAGGGTTTTTGAGACTGCTCCCGCCTGCCTCGCCATAGCGAGTTCAGCGGGCTGGTCGTTGCCCTCACGTACGTTCGGGCGCCTCGCAATGGCAGGCTTTTTTATTTGAGTGAGGAGGAACGAAGAGACGACGAAGCAATCTCAAATTATACCAAAGCCCTTCAGAGGCAGGCGCGGCATTGGCGGGCGGGGGGGCAGAAATTCATCTTTAGGCTTTCAACATATTTCTATACATAGCTCCATAAACTTTAAACAGGGGCATTTTTCTTTTGAGCATCAAGATATATTTTTATGCTTTAGGCGGTTTAATTTCTTGACAGATAGTAATTGAGTCGGTAAGATAGTATTAGTCATTATTTTTTGTATTATAATTATTATAATAGCGTTGTTAAACAAAGGAGACTGAAATGGCAAGAGAACGCTGTTCAAGTTGCGGGGGATATAAAGAGGATGAGCGCAGCAGTTTATGCAGTACATGTCAGGAAAAAAAGAAAGAACAGGCCGAGATGTTTAAAGACCGCGAGGATGCCAGGCGGCAAAGGCAGTCAAAGCCCGGCGGGTATCGACTCAGCGATCTTTTCAGAGATTGGTCTGGCAAATAACACTAACGCAGCTCATTAATTGTGTATCCTTTATAAGGGCCTCTAGCATATGCTGGAGGTTTTTTTATATTTGATGTGGGTTTCGGATGTGAGATGTGCCTGCCCGCCAAACTAGCAAGGCAGGCGGGGGTCGAGTGGTGGGATGTAGGGGAAAGGCTTTCTCAAGGAAGAAATTTTGTATCACTGTCCTTACTGCGGTGCTATCCTAGGTTTTTGCCGGGGCAAATATTTAGCCTAGTTATTCTTTTTGTTGGAAAAAATAAAAACCCCCTCGTATCTGTTATACAGACGGAGGGGGATTTGGTTTGATAATAAAGATCAGATTTCATACTGCAGCAGAAAACCATAGACTGGTTTAAAGCGGCTGAAGATGGCATTAACCATAACGGTGGCATGTTTCCAGCGGTAATTAAGGCCGCCGGTAAAATCAGGATCGCCATGGCTGTAATACCCATTGGCCATCATTAGCGATTTGTCGCTGGTTAATGAACCGCGGGCAGTCAGCTCCAATCCCTGGCAAATGGCGAAACGGTTGGTCAGGTAGATACCCATGGTGTTTTGTGTGTACCATTGGGCGATAACGCCGATACTTTGCTTTAGCCAGCTATCGGGATTATCGCGGGACAGGGTGACCCACCAGATGGTGCGCCGGCCGTCAGGTTGGGCTCCGTGCTGGACACAGGTGGCCAGGGTACTGTACGGAAAGCTATATTTCAAGTACAGGGAAATATCCTTAGCCTCGTTATTATCAGGCTGGCCGGTAGCAGTGCCGTTGAAGGCCTGCACTTCCCATTCTGTGCTGCCATAAACGCCGCGTAAGGCAAAACCGGTCGGGTACTGGGCTTCGATATAGTGGTTAGCTTGGGAATACAACAGGAAGTGTTTTTTGCGCGGAGAGGGCTCGAAAAACATGGCCCGATTGATAAACTGGCCGGCTTTGGCGACCAGGAAGGTGTCCAATATCTGGTATTCCAGAAAACCATTTTTCAGCGTGGTTGTAGAACTGATTTTAAATTCGCCAACGATGGTGACTCCTTGCTGGTTGGTCAGTTCAAACTTTGGACGGAAATTCGGCAGTGTAAACCCTTTATTGTTATTGTTAAAAAAAGGGTCCTTGGTAAGTCCTTGCATTTGCCCATAGCCTGAAATTTCCACTTCCCATTCGGAAAGATCTCCAGACAGGACGGTGCCGCTGCACAGCAGCAGCATGCAACAAACGATAGTCATGATTTTCAACATGCTTGCTCCAATTGGTTTTTGGTTGTGAATGTTCTATAATTTTTTTAACCGTTCATCATAGCGGAATTTAATTGATTTGTCAAGGGCTTGTATCAGAAGGGGTCATCGGTAACAAGTGGTGGCGGCGGTAGATGAGATTG
>CAZJUO010000093.1:0-4117 GCA_964549245.1 uncultured Gammaproteobacteria bacterium | reverse complement strand
TCACCCCACAGGAAAAAGCACTTCAAAGTGTTACCCTTGACTGTTAACTATACAGCGGTCAGTGGCTCAATCAAGTAAGCTTGACAAAATACCCGTGGTACTATTAAATACATAGAATATAACGAACATTTTACATTACAAGGGGTTTACATGAAAGAAGTATATCTGCAGCAATTTTCTCAATTACCCGATGCTTTGCAGGAAGTTCAGCGCAGCGCCATAACCATTGCCATCATAGATAGAGACATCATTCCGACTGGTTGCCCAGACTGCCGCCACAAAGGCATCTGCGTTATCACCACCGGCCAAGATATTGCCGAAACGCTCAAAACACATTTTGGCCAGCCACAGCGCAATGCGGAGGTTATGTGTTTTGATTTTCAGGGCACTACCTATGAGGTAGAAACGATATGCCAAAAACATTTTACGGTCAACCGCATGCCCACAAAAACCGCCAGCTAACTTATGGCATTTAAACCTGCTGTTATTCATCAGCGGGTTTTTTTATTTCCCCTGGTGCTTGCGCGATAAACGAACCTTGATTATAATAACTGCATCACACTTGATAAATATATTACCCTATGGATACCCAACCATCAACCAGCGATACGTCGCTCAAAACACTTTTAACCCGGGCGTGGCATTTATACGGCAAGCATTATAAGCTGCTACTTACTATTGTTTTGTTTGTTTCCGTGCCACTGCATATTATCAATACGATTATTGCCGAAGGCTACCAATTCCCCGCGGCTGATACCATTGATAGTGTTTGGGATTATTCGGTAAACGCCTTAGCCAGCGCCCAATCCCTGGCTATTGTCATCATCGCTCTTTTGGGCGGCGTATTGGCTCCATTGGCTATCGCTATAGCTATTAGGGCTATTGAAAACAATAAACCGATCGACTACAAACAAGCCTTTCAAAAAGCCATCCAGCGGTGGACCTCTGCCATTATCACGCTTATCATCATGGGCCTGTGCCTGATCGTTTTGTACATTGCCTTGGTTATACCCGGTATCATTTTTACGGTATTCTGGAGCTTTGCGGTTTTTGCCGTGGCACTCAATTACAAAAACGGCTTTGAGGCACTGCGCTACAGCAAAAGCCTGGTCACCGGTAAATGGTGGAAAGTATTTGGCTACCTGATTGTCTTTGGCCTACTATCCTTGGTAGCCGGCATCGTAGCAACTCTGCCCTTGCTGCCGTATAGCAATTATGTCATGGATATCATCCGCGGCATCGTCGGAGATATCATCAATTCGTATTTTATCGTGGTTATGGTTCTCTGGTTTTTCCAGCTGGAAAAATCACGCTCAACTGCCTAAAATATTTAATCACAAAATACCCTGCGGTTATACAAGGTAAACTTTTTTTTATTACCAGCTTTTATTGTATCACCTCAAAATCAATATTGTACTTCCCGCCTTTCTCTTCAATACGGGCTAACACCTTGTGAACTTCTAAGTCGCCATCTACTTCCTGCTCAATAATCTGCTTGGCTGTCTTAAGGTCGGCCAGCTGTTTTTCTTTTTCCGCCGTTTCGTCGGCAAAAGCCGCATGCCCGCCGTACCCGCCGCAATCCATATGATGAATCAGGTATACTTCCCGGATGCCGTGCAATTGCTTTGAGGTTTTTATTTGTTTCAGGATAATTTCCCGCCCGGCTGCATCATTGTCCACCAAGTCCTTGGTTACTCCTGCCAGACTGACCAGATCATAATCGTCTTTGATGCCCAAAGAAACCAAAAAATCACGGATAGCCGAATGAAAACGAAAATCCATACAAACGATGACCAGAGCTTTACATTGATGGGACATAATGTTAGGTGCTTACTGGGGGTTGCCGGCGCCGCCGTGAACGTCGTTTGGCCACCCGCAATCGGACTAATTCTTTCTCAATTTTGGCGGTCAGGGCCGCAAATTCCTTGGCGTCAGTTCTATTTTCGTGAGCTAAGTCTTGGGCTTTTTTCCGCGCTTCCTCGGCTCTCATTTCGTCAATGTCTTCAGCGTGTTCAGCGGTATCAGCCAAGACTACGACTTTATCGGGGCGCACTTCGATAAAACCACCCGAAACCGCCATATATTCTGTCTCGGCTCCTCGGCGAATGCGTATTTCACCCGGCTGCAGCAATGAAACCAAGGGAATATGGTTTGGCAAAATACCAATCTCCCCCTGCGCAGTCGGCAATACTATTTCATCTACCTGATCGGAAAATACGACTTTTTCCGGGGTAGTAATTTCAAAATTGATTTTTTTCATAATAAATAATTACGCTTTTCGCTTGACTTCGTCGATCGAACCTTTCATGTAAAAATCCTGCTCTGCAACTTCATCATACTCACCGTTAATTATTGCCTTGAAGCCCCGAATAGTGTCCTTGAGCGAAACATACTGCCCGGTCGTCCCCGTAAAAGTTTCCGCTACGAAAAACGGCTGTGATAAAAACTTTTGGATTTTCCTGGCTCTGGCGACGGTTAATTTGTCTTCATCGGTCAGTTCCTCCATGCCCAGAATGGCGATAATATCCTGCAGATCTTTATACCGCTGTAGTATTTTTTGTACGCCGCGCGCTACGTCATAATGCTCTTGGCCGACAATATTAGGATCAAGAATAGTAGAAGTCGAATCAAGCGGATCTACTGCCGGATAAATCCCCAGTTCAGATAACGCCCTGGCCAATACCACCGTTGAATCAAGATGGGCAAAGGTGGTGGCCGGTGCCGGATCAGTTAAGTCATCAGCAGGCACGTAGACTGCCTGCATGGAAGTTATTGACCCCTCTTTGGTAGAGGTAATGCGTTCCTGCAATTCACCCATATCAGTAGCCAGGGTTGGCTGATAACCTACAGCTGAAGGAATTCGGCCCAACAGCGCGGATACTTCTGAACCGGCTTGGGTAAATCTAAAAATATTATCAATAAACAATAAAACGTCTTGCTTTTCCTCATCCCGGAAATATTCCGCCATAGCCAAGCCTGACAAGGCTACCCTGGCCCGAGCGCCCGGCGGTTCATTCATCTGCCCGAAAACTAAAGCTGTTCGCGGCAACACTCCGGAATCTTTCATCTCATGGTACAAATCATTACCCTCACGCGTCCGCTCTCCTACTCCGGCGAATACCGAATACCCGCCATGTTCTTCGGCGATATTACGTATTAGCTCTTGGATGATAACGGTTTTGCCCACGCCTGCGCCGCCGAATAAACCGACTTTACCACCCTTGACGATCGGGCAAATCAGGTCAATAACCTTGATGCCAGTTTCTAAAATTTCAGTCGTAGTCGACTGGTTGGAAAATTGCGGAGCCGGCCGATGGATAGGATATCGGCTTTTGGTGGCCACTTCTTCCTTGTCGTCCAGCGGCTCTCCAAGCAGATTGAACATCCGACCAAGGGTTTCTTTGCCGACGGGCATAGTTATTGACTCTCCTGTATTGACCACTTCCATACCTCGCCGCAAACCATCGGTAGAATCCATGGCTACGGTACGCACCGTGTTACCCTCTAGTTGCTGCTGCACTTCAAGTACAACTTTCTTGTCTCCGTCTTTTTCTTTTTTTGTTGCCTCGAGGGCGGTGTAAATTTCCGGCAGTTCCTCTTCGAACTGCACATCGACTACTGCGCCGATCACTTGTAGTATTTTTCCTTTCGTATGCTGCATATTTTTTAAAATTAAATTTCTAATATTACTTTCTAATTATTTTTAGGAGACAGCTGCTGAACCGGCGCTGATATCCGCCAATTCCGAAGTAATGGCCTGCTGGCGTGCTTGGTTAAAAGTCAGGGTCAGATCTTCGATCATGTCCCCGGCCGCGTCTGTAGCATTGCGCATGGCCAGCATCCTAGCAGAATGCTCTGAAGCGTTCGATTCCAAAAGCGCCTGATATATCTGCAGCTCGATCAATCGGTTCATCATTTGCTCCAAGACCGCGTCAGCTGACGGCTCAAAAATATATTCAAAATCTGCCTGTTCCGATGCTGGTTTTTCTTTTTCTTCATCCACATACCCCAATTCTTTATCCTCCTGGCTGATCGGCAATAATTTTTTGACGCGTGGCTTCTGCACCACAGGCGATTGGTAATCAGTTTAGGCGATTGAAACTTTATCGTATTTTCC
>CAZJUO010000092.1:0-4196 GCA_964549245.1 uncultured Gammaproteobacteria bacterium | reverse complement strand
TAACAGGTGTCACCCTATTATACCCCATGTGTCACCCTGTGGTGTTAACTGTACAACCGCTTGCCTTCTGCTGAAAATCGTGTATACTATTAATAGGAGCCGCACCTTGTATACGGTAGGTTAAAACGAGAAGGGCATTCGTTTTTTTGCATCAACCTGCGAAACGGCAACAGCCTGATGAGGGGGATCTTTTACAAGGCTGTACCAGCACCTGGCGCTTACATCGTGGCATTTTTACCTTTCTTTCGTGTTTGCACAAGAGTCCGGAATATTATTTTCCGGGCTCATTTTTATTTCCTGTTCTCTATGTTACCAACATTAATCCTTGTAATAAAAAAAACCGGCCATTAAGCTTTTTATGCATTTGACCGGTATTTTGTTGTTTAGGAAAGACCAAATTCATTTTTAAGTATAGTCTCGGCCTTATCGAGTTGGGCATGCGGTACGGTGCAGGTGATAGCTGATAAAGAGGTAGAAATTGAATGTATATCGATCTTGCCATTCTGCAGGGCTGTAAATATCCTCGTTGTAGGACCGGGCTTGGTGTTAAGCGAGGTGTGTATGGTAATGAGGCTGATATCTTCCTTGGTAGTGATATCCCGAAAGCCGATTTCTGGTTGCATAGTTTGCAATAAACCGAGTAATTCGTCTAAGCTTTCGCGCTTGACGGCGAAAGAAATATTAGCCTTCAGGCCAATGCCGGGGCTGGAGATGACCAGCTCTACATTATGGCCCTCTTTGCTGATAAGTGTAAAAAGTTCAGCGGCGATACCGGGTTTGTCTGGCAAATCATGAAGTTCAATTTCAGCCACATCACTGTTTTTTGTCACAGTTATATTGTTAACGGACACGTTTTTTGCCTCCTGGTTTTTTGATTTTTTTGTTCATTCCAATTTACCATGAGGCAAGAACAGCTGTCAATATTGGGAAACAAAAAAGTGCTGTTTTTAAACAGCACTTTGGAGTTTTTCGGTTTCCTGGTTTAAGGCGTCCAGGAAGGCGTGTACTTGCTGAAAGAGTTCCGGGCCTTCGGTGGCCGGGTCCCACCCTTCGGCTACATGGGTACGGATCAGCGGCATATTAATATGATCATGGCGGACACCAGCTGCCACCATGGCCAGTTTGGTCTGCGCCGCGCCATATTCTTTCAAGGCCCAAGCGATCTGCTGAAGAGTAAAATTATTAGCCAGTAAACCTTGTACTAATTGGTCAGCGGAGAGCTGATTTTGATATTTTTGCCAAACGGCAAAAATGGCAGTGGGTTTATTGGCATTCCATCCTGAATCGAGACGCGCTTGCTACAAAATAAAGGTTACTGATGTAGCTGCAGTATTCATGATACTCCTCCTTGGTATCTTCCTTATCAGGCTTGTCTGCGTTTATGTATTATATAGTGCAATTGGCTAAGTATATAGGAGGCATGGAATTTTGTTAATAACATAGTACCAAAGATATTTTATTGACAACCTGATGCAAATATATTACCCTCAAGAAATAAATATTGATCTTTGTAAATTTAGGAGGCAGTGATGAAAAAATTATTTATTTGGCTGTTATGCATAGAATGTTTAGCAGTGATCTGTATTCTACAGTATTGCGCTGTTGGCACAAACAATAAGGGGCAAAATACTCAACAGCAGAACGTAAGCGGCGTGGTCTGTGACTATTCGACAGAGCAACCATTATCAATGGCCAAGGTGTCATTGTTGGATACGGAATTTGAGTGTACAAGCGATTCTGTAGGAATGTTTTGCCTAGTCGATGTCCAGCCGGGAGTGTATACGATGAGGGCAGTATTATTTGGTTACCGAACCATAAACCATGAAATCGAGATAGGGCAGGGAGAGTCTTTGCGAGTTGTACTGCGTATGCAATCGTTAGCTCGGATTGAAAAATATAAATACGCTAGGATCGCTCAACAAATCCAGGGTACGGCAAGGAGATAGCATGAGTAATTTAACCAGTGATAGTAGTAGAGAAATTGCCAAATTCCGGCCGATATATTATTTTGGCTGGCTGCTGTTCCGTTTCTTAGGAAAAGTATGCGGGATGAAATACCGAGGGGCTGAACATATGCCCTCATCTGGTCCTTTTATTTTGGCGGCTAACCATCAGCACGCGCTTGATCCGTTTTTGCTGGGCGCTTGGAACCGCCGGCTGGTGCATTTTTTTGCCAAAAAGGAGTTGTGGAAAAACCCGAAGGTCGGCTGGCTTATTTCACGGATGAATGCGTTTCCGGTGAAACGGGGGACTATTGACCGCAGCGCTTTTTCTACGGCGGCGCAGATATTTAGGATGGGGCGCGGTTTGGTATTTTTTCCGGAAGGCACGCGCGGTACTGGCAAGGAGTTTTTGCCGCCCAAACCCGGCCTGGGCATGCTCATTAAGCAGTGCAAGATCACGGTACCGATTATCCCGGTGTATGTGCAGGGGACTAACCAGCTCGGCAAATGCTTTTGGCGCAAGAAGCAGTTGGCAATAATCATTGGCCAGCCCATACCTGTTGCGGAGGTGGATAAGTATTTAGAAAATAAGGCAGGTTATCAAGCACTGTCAGAACTGATTATGGAGCGCATCGGTGAACTCAAACAGCAATGTTTGGAAGAAAAATTGTGACCCGTTATTATCATAAATGACGGGTTTTTTAATTGAGCGATTTGCCTTTTTAGTGGAAATAGGCAAGTATGATATATAGTTACATCGCTATTAACTTATTATGCCTACAACTACTTCAACAATTATTACATTTTTATCCGTTTTAACTATTATCGGAAATGCGCTTATCCTGCTGTTGTTGGGGTTGCTTATTTATCAAAAAACTGCCAGCAAAATTTCCGTTAGGTTAATGCAATTTATCGGCCGATGGGGGTTAGCAGCCGCCTTTATTACCGCCGCGATGGCTATGGCTGGCAGTTTGTATTTTTCGGAGATAGCTTTGTTTGCGCCTTGCAAGCTGTGCTGGCTGCAGCGGATCTGCATGTATCCTTTGGTGGTAATATTTGGTTTGGCGATTTTGAAAAAGCATCGGCATGTTTCGATCTACGGGATTACTTTAGCGGCTATCGGTTCGTTGCTGGCCGCTTATCATTATTATTTACAAGTATTTGCTCCGAGTTCGGAAGTTTGCTCGGTTAATGACTTGGTGCCGTGTTCGGAAAAAGTCAGTTTGCATTTTGGCTACATCACGTTCCCCATGATGTCGTTGACGGCTTTTATTTTGATTATTTTGTTTTTGTCTTTTCACAGCTGGCGTGATAAGGTGAATGGTCTTGACGTTTAGCCTAGCATAGTTTATAATCCAGCTACCATGTTTAGTATGGTGTTTTCGGGTAAAGTGTCTATCGTATAAGAACCCTGGCTACTCAAGCATCCAGGAGACGAAACGTCATTATCCACGGTTCCACAGAGAACCAAAAGACGAAGCTTGATTTATTTGGCCTGCAGTTTCGTACTGCCGGCCAATTTTTTTCTTGGTACACAAAAGCAGAAATAAAAAAAGGCCAGTATATATTTCTGGCCTTAATGAAAAGTGTTTTGATAATCTACTTTTCCAAATTTTCAAGCGCTTTGATGCGCCTGAAAAAAGGAGGGTGGGTTGCAAACATATCTACCGGATCAGGGTCTTCGGTGCAGAGCGCTCCAAAGGCTGTACCGGCTATCGGTCCGCCAATTCGTGAGTTCCCTCGGATTTTTCGTAAGGCGCTAATCAAATGATGGCTGGTGCCTATTTTTCTGGCTGCCCGGGCGTCAGCTGCATATTCACGTCTTCTGGAGACGAACATTTGTAGGATGATGCCTAGCAATCTCCCCAACAAGTACATAGCACCTCCGATAAGCGCTACAATAAGGATAGCCGCACTGCCTTTTGAATCTGACGAGGAGGATGAGCGTCGGTTGCTGGCTGACCACGGAGCGAAGCGCCAAAGCAGCCAACCGGTAAAACTCATGGTCATAACCGAAATAATCATAACCATTGAAACCAGCATGTCGACATTTACTACATGGCCCATTTCATGAGCCATGACCGAAGCTAGCTCGTCTTTATTAAGTCTGTTTATGGCACCGCGGGTAGCACCTACCGCAGAGAAAAAAGGCAGCCCCCAGCCAAAAGCAATTGCATTCATGCCACTATCAGGCAATAGGTAGATGCGCGGACGAGGATAAAAACGCGGTTTAGCCCGCAATACCGCATCCCA
>CAZJUO010000091.1:0-4218 GCA_964549245.1 uncultured Gammaproteobacteria bacterium | reverse complement strand
GACCCCCCGAGAGCGGTAATAATCATCTTGGCTAAATAGAGCCCCAGGCCTGATCCTTTGGTATTTTTATTTATGACGTTTCGAGCCCGAAAAAATTTGGTAAATATTTCAGCCTGTTGGTCTTTGGGGATGCCGACACCGGTATCATGGCAGCTAAATTGTATTGTATCTCCCTGGTCCTCCAGCCGCACCGTAGCTACGCCCTTGCCGCCGATATACTTGATGGCGTTGGTCAAAGTGTTTTCAATGACTTGGCGCACTTTTATCAAATCCGCTTTAACGGGCGCTAAAGTACCGGCGGGTTTTTGGAATACCAGCTGGCAGTTTGAGGCCTTGGCCAAGGGAGCTAACCGCCGCACCTCTTCATCCACCAAAGACGCCAAATCAACTGCCTCTGGGTTTACCTCGATATTTTCGGAGTCAAGCCGTACCGCATTCAGATAATCGTTAACTAAAGCAACAGTGTCTTTATTAATTTTAAAAGCTTCGTCCAAATACTCTTGCTGCTGGTCTTTGAGCGGTCCCAGGTCTCCAGCTGCTAACGATTCCAAATAACCCTTAATTATAGAAAGGGGTGTCCGGAGTTGGTGACTGATAATAGAAACAAAGGCCGAGCGCCTGGCTTCGGTTTTTTTTATCTCTTCTTTTTGTAGCAAGGTTACCTTTCGTCGCAAAAAAACTAGGTAGATGACAGCTACCAGCAGGAGCACAATTAAAACAAGTATTGTTGGTATCATAAAAAGAATAATTCATTTTTAACTTTAACACAAAAAAGTGCATTTGTCAATTTAAAAATCTTGCTTTAAAAAAACTTAACTACCGTATTTTACAAAATGCTCCTCAATTGACAAACGGCTATTAATATGCTACAATTACATTAGAAACAAAAATAAAAATTATGGAAAAAAATTCAACAATAGCCGCCAAAGAGGCATTTTTTAAGAATTTTGGTCAATCAATGTATTATAAAAAAAGAAAACGAGTAATGAGCCTAGGCAGTATCATTAAATTTTTTTTAGTATTTAAAAACTATGAAAAAAATTGACGAGATTTTAAAGCAAGCTGTCCAAAAAAAAGCTTCGGATATCCATTTAACGGCACAGAAATTGCCAATTTTTAGGATCGACGGGGAGCTAACCGAAATGCCCAACGGCAAGCCCCTTGAGTCAAAAGAATTGGAGGAATTAATCTTCAGCATTTTAACGGATAAGCAGAAGCAGACCTATATCAACCAGCGGGAGCTTGACTTGTCATATGAAATCGAGGGCGCCTCCCGTTTTCGCGTTAATTGTTTTTGGGAACGCAACAACCCCTGCCTGGCCGCACGTATTATTTCCCCGACCATACCCACTATGGATGAGCTAAACATGCAAAAGGTGGTATATGATTTGATGCGCCTGAAACAAGGCCTGGTTTTAGTCACCGGCCCGACTGGTTGCGGCAAATCCACTTCTTTAGCGGCCATGATTAGCCTGGTCAATAAAGAACGGAGCGCCCATATTATTACCTTAGAGGATCCGATAGAATTCATTTATCCCCCCGCTTCCGGAAAAAGCCTGATCGTCCAGCGGCAGCTGGGTACTGATATGCTTTCTTTTGCCCAAGCTTTGAAATACGTCTTACGCCAAGACCCCAACGTAATTTTGGTCGGTGAGATGAGAGATTTAGAAACCATTGCTGCTACTATTACTTTGGCTGAAACGGGGCATTTGGTATTGGCTACCCTGCACACTCATAACGCCTCACAAACCGTTGATCGTATCATCGACGTGTTTCCTCCTTATCAGCAATCGCAAGTCCGTTTGCAGCTCTCTCTGTTCTTAAAGGGCATTATCTCACAGCAGCTGCTTCAAAAACTCGGCGGCGGGCGAATCGCGGCTCGAGAAATTCTTATCAACACCCCGGCGGTGGCCAACCTTATCAGGGAAAATAAAATTCCGCAAATCAAAACCGTTATTCAAACTAGCGCCGAAGAAGGCATGTTTACCATGGACCAAGACTTAAAACGCTTATTCGAGGACGGCTATATTACCAAAGAAGTGGCCCAAAGCTATATGGTCACGCCAACGCTTTTGAACTAATGGTCAATCGGACGCATAGTTGACTTGCCGTATGGGCTGTCTTATGCTACCCTTTACAGTCGTTACTCCTAGCGCCCGTAGCTCAATGGACAGAGTACTGGTCTTCGGAACCAGTGATGGGGGTTCGACTCCCTCCGGGCGCAATTATATAGCCCACTGTAATCAAGGACGATTAGCTCAGTCTTGCCCTGCACCAAAGGGGCGAATAGCTCAGTTGGTTAGAGCGCCTCGTTTACACCGAGGAGGTCATAGGTTCGAATCCTATTTCGCCCATTTCCTAAATGATGGCGGGGTAAAGTTAGCCCGCCCGCCATTGCTTCGCAAAGCGAAGCGGGCGGGAGCGTCTCGTTAACACCGAGAAGGTCTTAGAGCCTGTCCCGAGCGAAGTCGAGGGATTCGATTCCCACATCGTCCATGGCTGTGGCGGGCGGTCCGAAGGAAGAGGTCATAGAGCTTGTCTTCAAACTTACAACATAAAACCTGCCTCATTCTAAACCCAGACGCAGTATAATGCCATTTTACTAATTACTAATTACTTATTACGAGCTACTAATAACTATATGAAATACCTTGTTGGCACCATCGTCATTATCATTGGCTTTCTCCTGGTTTGGAAAGCCGATTGGCTGATGAATAATTTTGGCCGCATTGATTGGGCAGAACGGCACCTGGGTACCGAGGGGGGTACGCGTATATTCTATAAATTGCTGGGAGTGTTAATCATCATTCTTTCGTTCCTGTACATGAGCGGGGCACTTGGCTCAATCTTGGGTGCAATTTTTTCTCCCACCATCGGATAAATACAAAGCCAAAGCCGCAAGCTTTTATAGGGGCCCGTAGTTCAGCTGGCTAGAACGCTTCATTTGTCCCGATGCTCCACAGATAAATATGTACTACGTTTATATTTTACAATCAGTACCAAGCGGTTTTTATTACACAGGTTCCTGCGCAAATGTCACCCACCGATTAAAGAAACATAACGCTGGAGAGATGAAATCAACTGCTTCTGGTAAACCTTGGAAACTACTGTATCAGGAAAGTTACAATAATCTGTCTCAGGCGAGAAAAAGAGAAAGACAAATCAAATCATGGAAATCAAGAAAGGCTATAGAGAGGTTGTTTAAAAAATAATATGGTGGAGCATCGAGGATCCTCGATAATATTCACCGGGCCCGTAGTTCAGTTGGTTAGAACGCTTCATTTGCAATGAAGAGGTCAGCGGTTCGAATCCGCTCGGGTCCACCAAATTGAATTAGTCGCCTCGCTCGGGGCTTCGCCCGATTTTTTTGCGGACGGGCTATTACTAAATTCATCAATAGTCGCCCTTGCCCCACCGCACCCGTGCGCTGGCGACAATAAAGAACTCCCTAAAATTTCGTTGCTAAAAATTAAAATATTTGGTATCATTATATTGAAAGTATAGCATACCACTTTTATACTATCAAATTTGTGAAAATATGGCAACAGAAATAAACATCGGGGAAAATGTAAAAAAGTATCGGAATAAACAAGGTTTGTCCCAAGAGGACTTTGCCAAGAAATCCGGCGTTAAATACACCACCCTGACAAAAATTGAGAGCAATGTTATCAAAAAACCCTCTGTGCTTATTATGGCTAAATTAGCCAAAGCACTCGGCGTTTCGATTGAGGATTTAATAAGATAATCTATGAACTACACCAAATACCAAGACAAAACAATCCGTGAAATAGCTGGCGGTCATCAAGATTGGTATAAAGCACGAAGTATTGTTTGGGGTGAACGATACATGAAAGAAAAGGAAAGTATATTAACGAAGGAGCGCGATAAAAAAGAAGTTCGTATAATTGTAAAATATTTACCTAGGAACGGTAAGCGCATTCTTGATGCGCCGTGCGGTTACGGAAGAATCTCAAATAGTTTAGCTGCTTTAGGATATAAAGTAACAGGCATTGATATAAGCGATTATTTTATCGATCTTGCAAAAAAACAATCTAAACAGCAAGGATTATCTGTTTCTTATATTATTGGCAATATTTTGGATAAAAAAATCCCTAGGAAATTTGACTCGGTCTTAAATATTTTTACTTCGATAGGCTATTTAGAAGACGACGAGAAGAATGAATTGTTTATAAAAAGGTTATGTCAGTATACCAAGCG
>CAZJUO010000090.1:0-4343 GCA_964549245.1 uncultured Gammaproteobacteria bacterium | reverse complement strand
TTTAAACATGCAAACGCCGATGCAGGTGTTGCGAAGCTATTGACTAGAAAACAGCTTGTATTATATTAATAGCTTTCTAGTTAGAAACCTGGTACAATAGTAAAAGTTATGGTTCGTAAAGATAAAAAATTTATTATTATCGACGCCAACGCCCTGCTGCATCGCAGTTTTCACGCCCTGCCGCCGTTAGCCACCAAAGACGGTCAGCTCATCAACGCTGTCTATGGGTTTACCTCGGTGTTGTTAAAGGTGTTTAAGGAATTTAAGCCATCCTATATGGCCGTGGCTTTTGACCTGAAGAAGAAAACGTTTCGTCATAAGGAGTATAAAGAGTACAAAGCCAAACGAGTTGCCGCTCCGGATGAATTCTATGAGCAGCTTCCGCTGGCCAAGGAAGTACTGAAGGTTCTTCGTATCCCTGTTTTTGAAAAGGCGGGGTATGAGGCGGATGATATTATCGGTACGGTAACCAAGGAAAATACCAAGCGAGGCGTTGACAATATTATTGTTACCGGTGACAAGGACACCTTTCAGCTGATTGACCAGCATACTAAAGTGCATACGCTGCGTAAAGGAATAGCGGATACAGTTACATATGACATAACCGCCTTGAAAGAGCGGTACGGCCTCAAGCCCGAGCAAATAATAGATTTGAAAGCTATTGCCGGTGATCCGTCTGATAATATTCCTGGAGTCAAGGGCATTGGCGAAAAAGGTGCTATTGAACTATTAAAAAAATTTAAAACCTTAGAAGCGGTTTACCAAGCCATAGACGAAAAAGGAGAGCAATCCGGCATTAAACCGCGCCAGTTGAAGCTTCTGCAGGAGCATAAAAAAGAGGCGCAGCTTAGCAAAAAGTTAGCTACTATCGTGCGTGATGTGCCGATCGCTTTCGATATGGATCAATGCGAGTTGAGAGGGTATGATAAAAGCGCTGTTTTTTCCTTGTTCCAAAAACTGGAATTCAAAAGTCTGTTAAACCGTTTGCCGGATCAAAAAAGCAACCACGTAAGCAAAGACCACGGAGTTACTAAACAGACGATTAAAGAAGAGAGCCAAGAAGAGGAAAGCGACACTGATACACTTACAATTAAGCGAACAAAAAATAAGGTTACTTATACATTGGTAAATACTGATAGCCAGCTGGCTGATCTTTTGGCAAAATTGAAAAAGCAAAAAGTGATAGCTATCGATACCGAATCAAGCAGCCTCAACCCCATCGGCGCTAAACTCCTGGGTATCAGCCTGTGCTGGGAAGCTGGACACGCGTATTATGTGAATATCAAAGACAACCAAAGCTGGCTCAAAAATTTAAATCCGATATTGGAAGACAAGGATATTAAAAAGTTCGGCCACAACATTAAATACGATATGCTCATGCTCCGCCAGGCCGGGATAGAGCTGGCGCCGGTTAGTTTTGACAGCATGGTGGCTTCTTATTTGTTAAATCCCGGTTCACGGGGACATAGTTTGGATAATCTGGCCTTTGAAGTTTTTGGCTATGAAATGCAGCCGATCAGCGATTTGATCGGCAAGGGCAAACAGCAGATATCCATGGAGCTGGTACCGCTCGACAAAGTATCATGGTATGCCTGTGAAGACGCGGATTATACCTACCGATTATGCAAGTACTTTAAACCAGAGCTGGAGGAGGCTACTTTATTAAAATTATTTACAGAGATTGAAATGCCGCTTATCCCGGTACTGGCCACACTCGAGTATAATGGAGTAAAGATTGATATAAAATTTTTACAAGCAATGTCAAGGGAGGTGGGCAAAAAATTAACCGCTATTGAAAAGAAGGTTTATAAGCAGGCCGGGACGACGTTTAATATCAATTCCCCTCAACAGCTCAAAGGCGTCCTTTTTGAAAAACTAAAAATTAGTACCGAAGGCATCAGCAAGACAAAAACGGGCATATCTACTGCCGCGGCTGAACTGGAAAAAATGAAAGACAAACATCCTATCGTGCCTTTGATTGTCGACTATCGGGAATTTGCCAAACTACAGTCGACCTATTTGGAAGCGTTGCCCAAGTTAGTTAATAAGAAAACAAACCGGGTGCACACCAGTTTTAACCAGACAATTACGGCAACTGGCCGGCTATCCTCATCTGATCCGAATTTGCAGAATATTCCAATACGGACCGAAGAGGGCCGTAAAATCCGCAAAGCCTTTATTGCCGAGCCGGGCAAGAAAATCGTAGCGGCTGATTATTCCCAGATAGAATTGCGTATCATCGCGGCCATGGCCAAAGACGAAAAAATGATCGAGGCATTTAAAAAAGACGAGGATATTCACCGGCGAACTGCCGCGGAAATATATAATATCCCCATGGAGCAGGTAACTAAAGAGCAGCGTTATGCGGCCAAAGAGGTGAATTTCGGGATTATGTATGGTATGGGCGCTTGGGGTTTGGCCAGCAGAAAAAAGATGTCACGGGAACGGGCGCGGGCTTTTATTGAAAAATATTTTTACGCCCACCAAGAGATACAGGAGTACATAGCAGAAACGATTTCACTGGCGCATGAGCAAGAGTATGTGGAGACGCTTTTTGGCCGACGGAGGTATCTGAAGGAAATAAATTCTTCTATGCCGCAAGTACGGGCAGCGGCCGAGCGTATGGCGGTGAACATGCCTATCCAGGGCACCGCGGCGGATTTGATGAAAATGGCTATGATTACTATCCAGAAAAAGCTGCCCAAGGTTAGCCCCCAAACAAAAATGATTTTGCAGGTGCACGATGAGCTGGTCTTTGAAGTACCCGAACAGGAAATTGAAAAGATGGCGAAATTTATCGCCCAGGAAATGAATTCAGTATATCCTTTAGCAGTACCCATCAAGACGGAGGTGGCCGTAGGGGATAATTGGGGTGAATTGGTTGAATTAGAATTATAATCAAGATTTAATTACTATACGTTATTACTCATACAAACGATGATATTATTATTACACGGCCCTGATTCGTATCGGGCCAGAGAACGGCTCCGTTTTTACCAAAACGGTTTTAAGAAGAAGTATGATCCTTCTGGTTTTAATGTGATCCGTTTAGACGGAGAGACATTGACTATGGAGGAATTTACTAAGCATGTGGGGCAAATGGGCTTTCTGGCCGAGAAGCGGTTTATTGTCATTGAAAATTTGATTAGCAAGAATAAGAGCAAGAAAATTCAAGAGGAGATAATTGTCTATTTGGATTCACAATGGTCGGATGAAAATGTATTACTATTTTTAGAAGAAAGCGCAGCCATCAAGGCCCGAGCTAAAAAAAAGACCCGTAAAACGGCTTCCAAACCTTTATTAGCCCGGCTGCAAAAGGAAAAAGTAGAGGAATTCGACCTATTAACCGGAGCGTCGTTGTATAAGTGGGTACGGCAAGAGGTAAAAAAACGAGGGGGCTCGATCAGCGACCAGGCGGTCAGCCAGTTAGCGCAATTGGTGGGCTCTGACTTGTGGCAAATGTCTTCGGAGATTGACAAACTGCTGCATTATAAAGCCAAAGGTATGATCATGCCCAAAGATGTGGCGTTATTGGTCAGGGCCAAATATGATGAAAATATTTTTCATTTAACGGATGCGCTGGCGGCCCAAGACGCGCGGCGCTCATTTCAATTGCTCTCCGAACAACTGGCCGCCGGCAATCACGAATTATACATTCTAACGATGCTGGTGAGGCAATTCAGAATTTTGCTGCAGGTGCGGGAGATAATTAATACCGAACAAAATTATTATACGGTAGCCTCGCGTTTGCATCTTCATCCCTTTGTAGCACAAAAGGCGGTAACGAGCGTTAAGCAGTTCACTAGTGAAGAGCTTCAGGATATTTACCGGTCTTTGATGGAAATTGACACCAAAATAAAATCAACCAGCCAGAATCCGCAGCTGCTGTTTGATTTGCTGATTGCCAAGGTTTGTAAGGTCGGCTAACTACTTCAGGAGATTTATTTTTTTCATCAGGCGTGATTTATAGCGAGCCACGGTATTTTTTTTCATGACCTTGTTTTGAGCCGCCTGGTCCATAGCTTTGACTGCTTTTTTCATGGCTTCGGTAGCCTTGTTTTTATCTTTGGCTTCAATAGCTTTGCGTACAGCTTTGAGAGCGACTTTGATTCTATTTTTTACGGCAATATTTTGCGCGGTTTGTCGTTTGGTCTGGCGTAAATGTTTTTTGGCTGCTTTTTTGATTGGCATATTTTGGCTGGTAGCTCGTAGCGTGTAGCTCGTAGCTGATTATGGATTAGTCGTGTAGGGGTTAGTGTAGCAGAGATATTTGATTTAGACAAGAGGGCGGTATCTTTCACCGCAAATGCGACAAATACTCTCTGGGAGTCAATAAATTAAGG
>CAZJUO010000089.1:0-4346 GCA_964549245.1 uncultured Gammaproteobacteria bacterium | reverse complement strand
ATGAGAACATTAAAGAGCTAATACCTTAATGCTGAATATCATCGTGGACTAAACACTATGGTAAAACATCTTTCTGTGAGAAGAAAACCGGAAAATATGCCCATTTCTAAGTACGCAAAATAAGCTCTCTCCTCTCATTACCACACTATCAAATAATAACGCCTTTCTTAAATCAGTGGTATATGAAGCTTGACACCCGCTATAGGCAGCCTATATACTATAACTGGCTATTTAGCCGCTACTATAACAACAAAACAAAAATAATCAAAAAACGCCCTTTGATACTTTGGAAAGGAGGTGTTTTGTGGACAGTATCACCCTTATGCGGTTTAAGAGTTTGGTTAGCTCATGGCACAGCCGACATCGACGGCGAGAACCGTCTTTTGGCAAGTTTCTGCTTGAGTTGTGGAGAAGATTACAGCAATCACATAACTGCTGTATACATTTAGGTTTTCACTTTGATTTGGAATTAACGTCTCATCCACACTTTGTCTTACTGGAAAAAAACGGCAACGGCGGCGGACCAGCAACCATCGAAGGCTTAGCTTCAGAAATAGCTTTGCGTGATAATACGCTATTTATCACCTTTTATAGCCCCGGCGGTTGCTACACCGAAATGATCCCTTTGCGGGATTTAAACAGCATGCACTTTACAGCCGGCCTCAACCGATTATTCACTAACCAACTCATAACCAAAACCAAGGATGGCACCAGCCAACTTGAGGGGGAGAACAAAAATGCCCTACACCCAAAAACCGCTATTGACCCTTACCAGGTCAATTAACCTAACTTAGCCACTTATTATTACCTATATGGAAAGTAGACGATAAGTGGCTCTTTTTTTTAATCATACCGGACTTCCTGCTCCTCTGGCACAATATGAATCCAGGTATTGCCCCGGTTGAGCTCCACTTCATTGCCGGCAGCGTCATAAAACCTGGTTCTATCCGTGCGGGATTCTTTTTTCCAAGTTCCCTCGATAACTTCTCCGTCACGGAATATCCAAGCTTTCCCTTCACCGCCCACATAAATTTCCAACCGCCCCTTTCCACCATCCAAGACTGGTTCTTGTACCAATTGTACGATAACGTTTTTCACCGAAATCTGCTCCCCTGTATTGCGATCAAGATGGGGTTCTTCAGCGTTTGAGCGTAGATAGCTATTTTGATTTCTATCGTATAAATAATCAACTTGGTAGGTCAAGCCGTATGAAAAATTAAAACTTACTGTTTTGCCATCTTCTCCCCTGCTTTCTTCGCTAGCTTCATCTTTGAACAGCCATGGATTATAAGTTGCTTTTTTATCGGCCAATTCCTTGTCTCGTAAGGCAAAATTCATTTTTTCTGAAGAAGTAACTAGATTGTGAGGAGCATACCTAGTCGTATCCCGCCAAAAATATACGCCATCTCGAGAAAGCGCTTCTAGATTATTGATATCAGGATTTTCCCTGATAACCGTTAAAGCTTTAGGGCTTCCCCCTGCATGGGCATATAAGCCGCCATATTCGGATATCCATTCCAAATAATACGGCCTAGCGGACCGAACCGGCATGATTTCTGGAATCACCGCTGACGGATCAAATACGGCCATAAATCTAGTCGCTCCACCTTCAACTAATGACTCATAAACCACTGAAGCTTGTGATAGGCCGCTTTGTGGTCTGACTGAACGGAGATTTTCTATCATTACCGCGTATGGTATATATGCGGTAGTCTTGGGAGTTACCTTTTCACCATCTATTAAACGATATGTATTTTCTTGCTCTTCCTCTACCGTAGCTGCGCTAGTGCCCCCGGTGACCACCGCACGCGCCTCACCCAACCAATAATATTTTGAGACCGCGGCAGTCGCCTGGCAATAAAAAACCACATAAGCCCATGAAATTACCATAGTCACTACAAAAAATATCGCCACCGGCCACCAGCGCCCGATTTTTGGTTCTTTATTTAAGGTATATGGTTGTTTGTTGTTTTGTTTTTGTTTTGGCATTTTGTTGGATAGTAATCTACGTATAGATTATGTCCCTATCGGTCGGCACTGCCTCCACCCAGGTGGTACCGGCATTAAACTCTATTTCATCACCCATGGTGTCATAAAACATGGTACGCTCAGTCTTGGCACTTTTCACCCACCTTCCTTCAATAGCCGTACCATCTTGGAAAATAATCGCTTCGCCATCCCCTACCGTGTCCATACCCAAACGGTTTTCGTCAACCAAATAGGTTTTTAACTTTTGTACTACGATGTTTTTAACCCTGATGGGAGTCCCATCCTTATCTTCATGCACTTCACCTGCCTGATACCGCAAATAATCGTTTTCGTCCCGGTCATATTTATATTCAACCTTATAGTTAAATGAAGAGAAGTCTATGGTAATATTTTTTTCATCTGCCGGCCGGCCGCTAAGCGGAGCCTCATCTTTGTATTGCCAACTGCTGAAATCGCCCTCTTCGTCTGCTTCATTGTCCCGCAGGGCAAAGGCAAGCTTTTCTCCTGAAGTATACAGGTTATGGGGGGCAAATCGCTCTTGGTCCCTCCAAAAATACTGTGAATTATAAAATTGGTTTAAATCGAAAACATCATACGTCCTGATATCAGCCAAGGCCTGCGGACTGCCGCCCACGTGAGCATACAGAGCATTGTATTCCAAAGCCCAATCAAGATAATACGGACGCGCGGACCGAACCGGCCCGATTTCAGGCAAAGTGATAAATTGGCCTGCATATAAGGCCATGAATCTGGTTATGCCGCCTTCAGCCAACGCCTCGTAAACGATATTTGCCTGTGACAGGCCCGAGGGGGGCCGGGAAGTCACCAGATTTTCAATCATCACAGCTACCGGATAGTTGTTCGACTGATCAGCTTCTACATAAACTCCGTCGATGGCACGGCGAACCAATGCTGAAGAACCGTTATCACTGACATTGCTATTGCTCGTGCTGTCCAAATCCAAACCAAAGATGATATAACCGGCCACTCCAGCCAGGACTACCACGATCGCAGAAATAATGACAATCCAGGTTTTGCTCTTCCTCTTGCCCCAGATATAGTCATCTTTCTTGTTCTTTTTTGACATATGATTTTTTAATTACTTTTTTTCCTCCTTGGCTGATTCGGCACTTGGTTTGCCTTCTTGCTCTTTTTCTCCTTCAGTAGTCTCCTCGCCTTCTTCTTTCCCCTTTTCGCCTGCCACCTCAACTTCTTCAACAGAATCTTCCGGTTTTTCTTCAAGTTCTTTTAGTTCTTCTTCAGTCCGCGGCGGTTGAACACTGGCTACTACCTTTTCCGGAAGCGCCTTAATGACAATACCTGACGGGAGCTGTAAATCTTTAATTCGTATGACGTCGTCAAATGTCTGCAAGGATGAGATATCAACGGTAATCTTATCAATCAAATCATTGGGTAAACACTCAATCTTTAATGTATCAGCATTTTTTATCAAAATACCGCCTGCTTCTTTAACCGCTTTTGACTCGCCAACATAGACTACCGTAACTTCCGCAGTGATTTTTTCTTTCATATTTACCTGATAAAAATCAATATGAACGAAATCTCCCGAGACCGGATCTCGTTGAACCTTTTGCACCAGAACCTTGGTTGGTTTGCTTGAATCAACAGTTAAATCGATTAAACGGCTGCCGCCTGCCGCTTTATAGACGTCTTCAAACGCTTTATAGTCAATCGATATATTTTTATTTTCAATACCGCGACCATACAAAACAGCAGGGATATTTCCTTGCTGGCGCAGTTTTTGGACTGCTTTGCCCGTCTGCTCCCTCTTACGCGCCTCCAGCGTCATTACTCCTTGTGTTGTGTTCATACAATAATGATAGATATAAAAAATTAGACTCCTGCAAAATATTGACCATTATATACTATATCCCCGATTATAGCAAATCAAGAAATCGACTCCCCCGTACAGCCGAGTGCAGGCTGATAACATCATCACTCGAAACAAACCTTCCGTCTTTGAAACGGCTAACCTCCTCTTCTTTTTTTAAATCAGTAGCTAAGCCGATTGAGTTTATTCCCTGATTATGGACTACCAGCAATATGACAATAGCACTGGCACATTTTGTGCAGGTAGTATGCAATAACTTGGTTTGCTGGCTTTCAGCTACTACCGAAACCTCGTCAGGATAAAATGAAGTGCTGCAAATCGGACAATATGATATTATTTGCTGTTTGTTTTCTTTTAGCTTATATTGCTTTTTCTTTTGGTTTTGCATAATAAAACTCTTATCATCTGCCCCTATTATATCACATTTTTACCCTTTTCGTCAATGCCAGCGGGTAATGTGCACAGACATATTGCACTTTCTGATAAGCTTAAGGGCATATGAAAA
>CAZJUO010000088.1:0-4470 GCA_964549245.1 uncultured Gammaproteobacteria bacterium | reverse complement strand
AGTTAACACCACAGGGTGACACATGGGGTATAATAGGGTGACACCTGTTAACTATATATTATCTGGTAAGCAGATAATTATCTTGCTATACTTGGTTTATGAAACTAGCGGTATTATTTTGGTTTTATAAAAATCCAGCTGTATGTAAAAACCGTCTCGAGCTGATTAAAAAACATAATCCGGACATAAAGATATACGGCTTATTTGGCGGGCGGAAAAAAGAGGCTGGTACATTTCGTAAACAGCTAGCCGGGTATTTAGACGATTTTTATATCAGTTCTTATGCCGACCAATCCCGTTCATGGAAATGGATCCATGGAGATTTAATGGTTTTAGAATGGTTTACTGGCCGTGGCAAACAGTTACCTTGGAATAGTGTGGTTGTCGTACAATGGGATATGCTGATTCTGGGCCCGTTAAAAAAGCAGTTCCCGGGTTTGCGCCAAGGACAGCTGTTTTTATCGGGCTACCGGGCATTGGATAAAAATATTGAGAAGAAATGGCGCTGGACTAAAGGCCGGCGGCTGGATGAGCGGCCGCAGTATCTGGCTTTCCAAAAATTCGTTAGGGAAAAATATAACTATACCAAGCGCTTGAAATGCTGTTTGTTTATTTTGCAGGTTTTCCCGCGGGCTTTTTTCCAAAAATGGCAGAAATTACCCAATCGCCAGCAGGGCATGCTTGAATACAGCTTACCGACCTATGCTGACATGTTAAATGTTCCGATATACAAACGAAAGTTAGGCGTGTGGTGGTTTAATAAACGGGCCCATCAAGGAATGACGCCGCTTAACGCTCGGGGCAAACAGATTAACGATTTGTTTATCGCTTCCGAATTGCGGAAGAAAAAAGGATATCGGATATTTCATCCGTATACTAAGCGGTTTTCAGGAGAGTAGGAGTTGGCACTAGAAGAATGTGAAGGTTATATGGCAGGTGGGGTGTTTTTTTGCTATACTTATTTTATGGAAAAAACTAACAAAATGAAAAAAGTTATTATTATCGGCGCCGGGCCGGGCGGGCTGACCGCGGCCATGCTTCTGGCGGCGCGGGGGTTTCAGGTAGAAGTTTTTGAAAAAAACAAGCAGGTCGGCGGCCGTAATCGGGCCATTGAAAAAGACGGTTATACCTTTGATGTGGGCCCTACTTTTTTGATGATGAAATTCGTGTTGGATGAGATGTTTTCTTTAGCCAAACGGAAATCAGAGGAGTATCTGAAGTTTAAAAAATTGGATCCTATGTACCACCTGGTATTTCGCGACCGGGATATGTATGTTTCAGCAGATTTTGACAAAATGAAGCAGGAGATTTCCCGGGTATTTCCCGGGCAGGAGCATGGCCTGGAAAAATTCTACCGCCGGGAAAAACGGCGCTACGACCGGCTGTATCCTTGTCTGCTCAAGGATTATTCTTATTTCCACAGGTTTTTTGAAAAAGAGTTCAGGCGTTCTATCCCGATTCTTTCGGCTGGGCGCTCATTGTATGGCATTCTGGGGGATTACTTCGATAACCAGGATCTGCGGCTGTCGTTTACATTCCAATCAAAATATTTGGGCATGTCACCCTGGGAATGTCCGGGCGCCTTCGGGCTGATTCCTTTTGTTGAACACGAGTTCGGCATCTACCATGTCATCGGCGGGCTCAATAAAATCTCCACGGCTATGCAGCGGGTCGCCGAGGAACATGGGGCGGTTTTCCATTTGGGCAGTGAAGTGAAGCAAGTCTTAGTGGAGGACCGCGCCGCCGTTGGTGTTGAATTAGCCGGTGGGGAAAAGATTAAAGCTGACGACGTCATGATCAATACTGATTTTGGTCATGCCATGACGCATTTGATTCCCGATGGATTTTTGAAAAAATACACGCCTGCTCGTTTAGCTAAGAAAAAGTATTCCTGCTCCACCTTTATGCTGTATTTGGGTTTGGATAAAAAGTACGAAACAACGCACCATACCATTTATTTCGCCGGTGATTATCGTAAGAATGTGGAAGATATTTTTAATAACCTGAAGCTGTCAGATGATTTTTCTTATTACGTTCAAAATGCCAGCGTGAGTGATCCGACCGTAGCGCCAGCCGGCGGTTCGACGATTTATATCCTGGTGCCCACCCCCAATACCGCCGGTACTATTGATTGGGAAGCAGAAAAAGAGGCTATGGCGGAAAAGGTGATTAACCGTTTTGCACAGCAATCGCCATACCAAGATATCCGGGAACATATACGTGTCCGTTTGCTGACAACACCGCGGGATTGGGAAACAAAAAATGATGTTTACCGAGGCGCTACCTTTAGCCTGGCGCACAACCTTAGGCAGATGCTCTATTTTCGGCCGCATAATAAGTTTGAAGAGCTGGAACACTGTTTTTTGGCGGGCGGTGGCACGCATCCGGGCAGCGGTTTGCCTACTATTTACGAGTCTGGCCGGATTTCTTCGCACATGATTTGCCGGCAGTATGGCGTGCAATTTATAAGATAGGAATTTCATTGACTATCCGAACAGTATGACGGATGGTTGAGTTTATAGCGGATTGATGTCAGTTGCAGGTTTGAAGCATTAAGAAAAATGTATAGAAGAAGGTTGGAAGTCCTTTAATTTATTTTGTGCTATACTGGGTAATAGTATGAAAAAACTTTTACTTGCCTCAAGCAGTTCGTATATTGTGGAGGGCGCTTGCGCCCTGTTTGAAAAGCCACGACCAAAGCTCAAATGGTGTTATATCGCTACGGCTGGAAAAAGCGTGCCCGATACAAACTATTTGCGGATTCACCAACAGAAAATGAAAGCCGCACGATGGGATTTTGAAATATTTGATTTAGACGGCAAAAATCCAGCCAATATAAAAACAGCGCTGCAAAATAAGGATGCGATTTTCATGGAAGGAGGAAATACCTTTTATTTGCTGAAAAGTATTCGGGAAAGTGGGTTCAAGGAAGTTTTAAAAGAATTTTTGGCGGCCGGGGGATTGTATTGCGGTTCAAGCGCAGGAGCCTATGTTTGCTGTCCGACCATTGAGCAGGCAACGTGGAAAAAACCGGAGCGGTTTGACCACCATGGCGTAACTGATTTTACCGGTATGAATTTAGTACCCTTTATTATTACGGCGCACTGCACGCCGGAAATTATTGCTGCGGTTAAGCCATACGCGGACAAAACGGCCTACCCGGTAAAGTATTTAACCGACCAGCAGGCGATTATAGTGCGCGATAATGCTATAGAATTGGTTACAGATGCAAGGATAAAGCCACGAGAGCATTGATGGTGTGTTTGCTAATTGATTATTGAATGAAATACCCGATTTGATCATTATGGTGCTTACGATATATTGAAATTGCGTGAAAAATCATAATTACAACAAATTAACACCCGAAGAAGAAGAGGTTATCGTAGGTAAGGGTACGGAGGCGCCGTTTTCCGGTCAATACGACCAGCACTGGGAGCGTGGTGTTTATATATGTAAGCGTTGCAATGCCGAGCTGTACCGTTCAGATGATAAATTCGATGCGCACTGCGGCTGGCCAAGCTTTGATGATGAGATTCCAGGTGCGATCAAGCGGGTGACTGACGCTGATGGAGTGCGTACGGAAATTATCTGCAATAATTGCGGAGCGCACCTGGGGCATGTTTTTACCGGTGAGGGTTTAACCGAAAAAAACACGCGCCACTGCGTGAATTCAATTTCTTTGGTTTTTAAGGGTGAATAAAAAACCCGCACTTATTTAGAATTAGTGCGGAGAGTAGGCTGTAAATTGCCTATTAGTTTTTTTAAACAGTAATTTCATCCATTTCGAGCATGGGTATTGCTCCTCTGATAATGGTGGATATAACACCTATGGTAATTGTCCAACGAAAGATCATAATATAGCTTTGTCCTCCGTCTTCGGGTACGCAGGAGAAAACGATAGCATGCAATACTAGCAGGCAGGTAATGGAAATCACGAATTTAGCCAGTTGTGCGATTCGTTCACAAATTATCTTTCGTTTTTTCAGGGTGGCTCGTTTTCTCATGATGTGTAAGGCGATGGATCTGCGTAGGGCGGATATTCCGAAAAAAAGACTAAAGGCTAGACTGGCTATATACAGGTTAAGAAATAACAGGAAGTACATAATAATGGAAAATAAGCCATTGACAGGAAAACCGAAAAAAGCAATCAAGCCAGTGAGAATGATGCTGATGGCTGGAAATATCAGGATTAGTCCTAGCATAGAACCAATTATACCGGCGAAAAAGCTATAGGAGATAGTAAATATTTCAGCCCGGTAAAGAAATTGCAAAAATGATGATCGTGGAACATCATCAACAGTCAGCGTGCCATATGGCATGATAGACCTCCATTTTTTTATAGGAAAGAACTTTATTTACGGTAATATCTAGTAGCAATAGTAAAGTATATATATTATACGGCTTTTAGTCAAGGGTTCGGTATCTTTCACCGCAAATGCGACAAATACTCTCTGGGAGTCAATAAATTAA
>CAZJUO010000087.1:0-4543 GCA_964549245.1 uncultured Gammaproteobacteria bacterium | reverse complement strand
ATTTAACCCTTTGAGTATATCATTTGTCGCATTTTTAATGGGAATTATGCGGTTTTCTAAAAATATAGCTAGTGATAAGGAAAAATGATACAATTAAGCCCATGAGGCAAGAGTATCCGAAATCATGCCCTTGCCAAAAAAACCGCTATCTGCTAGACTTCAATCCACAACCCTATGAAAAAAGACATTCATCCAAAATATCACGATAAAGCCAAGGTAATCTGCGCATGCGGAAACACCTTTGAAATTGGCTCAACCATGCCTGAAATACGGGTAGAAATTTGTTCTGCCTGCCATCCTTTTTATACTGGCAAGCAAAAACTGCTCGATGATCGCGGCCGAGTCGAACGTTTCCAGCGTATGATGAAAAAGAAGTCATCGCTAGCCAAGCCCAAAAAAGTTAAAAATACAAAAGCGACCAAAGAAAAGAAAGGCCGTTAACAGAACAACGCCCTAACTATTGCCCGTGAAATTAATACGTGGGAATTTTTTTGATGTACTATGATTGATACTAAAATCAAACAACTGCAATCAAAATATCAAGAACTGGAAACAGAACTGCAAAATCCAGATATTTTTAACGACGCGCAAAAAGCAAAAGCTGTTTCCCGGCAGTATAATCAAATCGGGCATACACTCGAGCAATACAAAAAACTACAGTCAATACAAAACGCTATTGCTGAAGCGGAAAAAACCATAGCCGAGGAAAACGACGATGAACTAGTTCGGCTGGCCCAGGATGAACTAGTGAACATGCAAAAGCAAGCTAACCAACTTACATCCGAGATTAACCAGGCTATTAATCCGTCTGACCCCATGGACGCCAAGGATATAATCGTTGAAATACGGGCCGGTACTGGCGGTGACGAAGCCGCTTTGTTTGCCGCGGACTTGTTTCGTATGTACCAGCACTATGCCGAAAAACAAGGCTGGCAAACGCATCTAATAAGTTCTAACCGTACCGGCATTGGGGGTTTAAAGGAAGTTATATTTGAAATCATCGGAACGAACGTTTACAGCAATCTAAAATACGAAAGCGGCGTCCATCGTGTACAGCGCGTACCCGAAACTGAAAAAAGCGGCCGTATCCATACATCGGCGGCTACTGTTGCTATCCTGCCGGAAGCTGAAGAAGTAGACATCCAGCTCAAGCCAGAGGACTTGGATATCCAAAGTACCACTTCGTCAGGGCACGGCGGCCAGTCAGTCAACACTACTTATTCGGCCATCAGAATCGTGCACAAACCGACCGGTACGATGGTTATCTGCCAAGACGAACGTTCCCAAAAACAGAATAAGGAAAAAGCCCTCCAGGTATTACGCTCGCGGTTATTAGCCACCAAACAGGAAGAGCAGATGAAAGAGCGCGCTTCTGACAGAAAAAACCAGATTGGCACTGGCGACCGTTCTGAAAAAATCAGGACCTACAATTTTCCGCAGGATAGGGTTACCGACCATCGCATCAAAAAAAGCTTTCACAACTTGGAAGAACTGCTTAACGGCAATATCGACCCATTACTACAGGCTTTAAAGGCAGCTGATAAACCAGCATAAAATGACCATTCAGCAAGCTTTATTATCCGCCATAAAAAAGCTGCGCCAGCATAATAAATTCTCCGCCCATCTTGATGCGGAGGTGCTTTTGGCTGACAGTATTCACCAACCAAAATCATACCTCATTGCCCACCCTCAAAAAAAATTAACGGAAAAACAAAAACAGCGGTTTGTGTCGCAAATACGCACGCGGACCAAAGGAGTGCCCGTTGCTTACTTGACCGGCCGAAAAGAATTTTATGGATTGTCTTTTTATGTAAATAATAAAGTGCTTGTTCCCCGCCCTGAAACAGAAACACTCATAGAACAAGCCATTACGAGCGTCCGGGAACTGCAAGCTACGCTGCAAACTGATACCGTAACTATTGCTGATATCGGCACTGGTACCGGCTGCATTGGCATTGTTCTGGCCAAATACTTACCAGGCGTAAAAATTATCGCTACTGATATTTCAAAATCAGCTTTAAGCATCGCCAAAAAAAACGTCCAAAAATATAAAGTAACCAAAAAGATCAGATTGGTGCATGGTGATTTATTAGCGCCATGGCGGCAGAAAAAAAACAGACTGCCAATCCCCACGCTTATCATAGCCAACCTCCCCTACCTAACGAAAAATGAACTGCAAAATGTCCCGCATGAACCACCAGAAGCGCTCTACGGCGGGAAACTAGGTATGGCGCTTATTGAAAAACTAATTAGCCAATCTCCCAACCTGCTCCCTCCAAACGGACGACTACTGCTGGAAATTTCTCCGACGCAAGTGGACGCCGTGCAGTATTTGGTCGAACAGCACCTGCCCCAAAAATCAGTCTTTTTTATAAAGGATTTGGGTCAACTGGATCGCGTGGCGGTGATACAATAAAAAAAGCGGAAGCATGTATGCGCTTCCGCTTATAATACGGTTTTTTAGTCGAATTTTTTCTTCAGCTGGTCAAACCGCTTTTGTTGCTCTTTGAGCTGTAAGTATTCCTGATACTCTTTTTCATTTTGCCTATTTTGGCGTACTTCCTCATTGTATTGCCTCTGTTCCGGGCTTATACGGATGTTTTCATAACGGTCATTGGAAAATTTCCGTACGCTCAATACTCCCTCTTTGGTGTCTAAGACTTCAAGAGCTACACTATCTCCCGGCTTGGTTAAAACAAGGTCCGCGTTTGCCAATTCGGGAGGAATTTGGAAGATAATATTTTGATATCCAGAGACTTCTATGTAATATCGATTACCGCCAATTACCGGCTCATAGGCAATCCGATCAACAACATCCGTAACGTTGAAAAGTAATGCTTGATCCGTAGGTACCTTTTCGATATTATCCGCCTTTATGCTGGCCAATAGTTCTATATACGCATCCAGAGCATCATCTTTAATATTACCCAAGGCGATAGCTTTTGATGACGTAGAGTTGGGCGCATGTACCAGCGAAACCATCTCTACCAGATGACTTGGTGAAATTACCGGCGCTACCCAGGTCATTTCTCCATACACATTAGGATAAAAAGTCATCCAATCACAGTGATAACGGGGCTTTGCCACTTCTTCTTTGGCTTCAATGATATCTTTAACCGCTTCGCTATGGCCAAACCCGCCGTCGACCTTGAAGTACGTCGCTTCATTCTTATGGCTGTTAAACAGAAAATAGCCGACGAGCGCGTTATCGGCGCCACTGTGAGAGGTCATCTGAATAAAGAAGTCCGGATTTTCACTGCTCCCATAAACTAGCATGACACGGCCTACTGATTCTTGGATATCTTTTTTTGATAACCATGTGTTCCAATATCCATTAACCCATAGACCCCAATAATCTGCATATGTTTTGGCCAAGTTTTCCGGAAATATCCGATCAGCCCAAAAATGTGTTTCAGGATTATAATCCTCAATAGTACCGGTAATGGGATTGACTATCAATACTTTCTTCAGTTCATGCCCCTCAAATCCGGCTGTTTTTCGGGTCAGCGAGACGACAAAATATGGATGGAATTCCTCATCAACTTCAAAAGTGTTTTCATACTGCGTATAGCTTTTATAACCGTGGTTATAAATGTAACGCCGGAGATTTTCACCCCAAAACGCCGACGGTAAATATCTCATTCTTTTACCTTCATCCAACTCGATAAGCTTGACTGGGGCATTGGGATCCTCCGCATCAACCAAAACAAATCCAGGACTGGTACGCGCATTCCTCCACTCAAAGAATCCATTATATTCTAATGGGGCGGCATACATGAGCCTTCCGTCAATCTTTTGCAATTCAAGCTTACCGACATTATACAGACTGCCATAATTTTTTCCACCGGCTCCCAGCACCTGCTTGGCCTTCCAACCGGCCATTTCCGGGGGAACTAACAGCATATGATTGACATCCAGCTTTTCTATTTCTTCAGCTGGTAGCTGATCTGCCATTTGTATCTTCGGCAGCTCTCTAAAATTGCCCTTTACGTCAAAGTACGGCGAGATGAAAATTACAAACGCTATCAGCATAAGCCCTAGCATTGCAATTGAGAAAATCCTTGCAGGAATATTTTCCCAGAAATTATCCTGGTCAAGACTTCCTGAATAATCATAAGAAGCCCTATAAACAGATCCGATCAATGTATAAATTGCGTTATGCGCTATTACCCAAAAAATAATCCAAAATATATTGGGCCAGTAATAGGTCGGCAGTATCCAGTAGCATAAGACAATACCGATAAAAAAGCAAGCTGATATAAATCTAACTACCGTTGACCACCAATAACGCTTCGGATCCTCCTTCAAGTGATTGAAATTCAGATTAATCGTGGCTAAAATAATCCACAGCCAAGTTAGCATCGTAACCTCCAAAGATACTACGTTTTTTGTTTAGTTTTCAAATAGCAAAAAAATTAGTTATTTTACCTCCTCACTACAAATTCAATAAATTAATCAAAATTCAATTTTCTTAAAATAACTTATCAAAATATCAAATTTTATTTATTTTGTCAATAGGCTATGGTAATGTGCACAGACATAT
>CAZJUO010000086.1:0-4580 GCA_964549245.1 uncultured Gammaproteobacteria bacterium | reverse complement strand
TACATAGCCATAAATAGCCAGTTAAAATAGTGTCCACTAAACAGGGTACGGATCAACCCGTACCCCTTGGGGACTGTCTCATTTGTCCCATTTGTGATTTTGAGACCCGACCCACGTGCCTCAAAATGGCCACTGGAAAAATTATCAGAAAAGCCCTATAATACCTATAGATTCCGGGTACTTAACCCGAGTGGCCCGAACAGTGCTGTGACATCAATCGGTATAAAGTAAGATAATGCTGAACGTAACTCTACTTCTCGATTTTTCCAGAGAGTTAATTAAGAGAAATTATGAATCATAACATTGGTTTTTTAATTTACACTTATAACCGAGTAGATGACGCTAAAATTAATTTAGAAATAGTTAGGGGCCTTTGGGAAAAATCAAAATTGTTTTCTCGTATTACCATTGTCCATGCTTATAACGGTAAAAAAGCCTGGTATCCAAAAAAATATTTGGAAGACGATCTGGTGGTTATAAAAAACACAGGGCATTACCAGGGTGCGGCCCAATTAATTGATGCTGGGATAGCAAGGTTTCAAAAGAAGTATCCAGCGGTTGATTATGTGATTGCTGTTTCGGCCGATACCTGGTTAATCAAACCGAACTACGTCAATAAGGTAATTGCCAAGATGCATAAGCAGGAATTACGATGGGCTACTTGCTCATGGGGTTTGCCAGGGCGCAATGATATTGCAGATGTAGGATCGGCCGTTGATTTTTTTATCATTGATTTGCGGTGGGCTAAAGAATACCGTATGTTCCCGCTTAACTACGCAGAATTCGATAAAAAATATAGTGATTTATTTTTATATAACGGCCGGAAGGTTAGCCTGGAAAAATTAATTTTCGCTCGTTACTTACGGGCTATCTATCGGCAGTACCAAGACAACAATATGTTGCGGCAGACCGGTCTGGCTAAAATATTTAAATTTACTGACCGAGAACCTGTACATAAAAGCGTGGATAAAGATGGTTTTTGGATACGGAAGATGTATTGGCCGGCTATGGGGCTGCTGACGCACCATGACCCGTCCTTTAAAAAGGCTATTTTGAAAAAATCAAAACTAGCCCGGAAGACAAAAAATATTAACAAGTTATTGAAAAGCAATAGCCTGGCCTATTATAACAAAGGCGTCAATAGATCGCAGTATAAGGATTTTATAACTGAATTTCGATACGTTAAATAAGATGGAGCAAATTAGAAAAAACGAGTTTAACTAAAAAGCAACTGCAGCAGGCCGCAAAGGAGAATAGCATGACATTGTCCTACATTTTACTCCGGATAAGAAAACGTAGTATTATTAGTAGGTATTAACTGGAAATATGCGGAGGGCTATTAAAATATATAAGCAATCATGCCCCAAGATAATATCGAGGAAATAAAATCTAAAATCGACATTGTTGATTTGCTCCAGGAGTATATTCAGCTAAAGCCGGCCGGGACTAATAATTACAAAGCCCTGTGCCCTTTTCACGGTGAAAAGACACCTTCGTTTATGGTCTCTCGGGACAAGCAAATCTGGCATTGTTTTGGCTGCGGCGAAGGGGGTGATATTTTTGCCTTTGTGCAAAAAATGGAGGGTATGGAGTTTCCCGAAGCTTTGCGCGTACTGGCCAAAAAAGCGGGGGTACGATTGCAGTACCAAAATCCAGAACTGCACAACCAAAAAACCAGAATGATGGATATTTGCCGCTCGGCCGCTTCTTTTTTCCACCATCTCTTGGTTGAGCATCCAAAGGTACAGCCGGTGCGGGAGTATTTGAAAAAGCGGAACGTTTCAGAGGAAACGATGGAGGCATGGCTGCTTGGCTATGCGCCTGACGATTGGGAGGCGCTGAATACGTATTTGCGCAATAAGGGCTTCAATGAAGAGGACGTGTTTCAAGCCGGTTTGACTATCAAGAAAGACAGGGGTGTCGGTTATATCGATCGATTTCGCAATCGGCTTATTTTTCCCATTGCGGATACGCACGGTAATATTGTGGGTTTTGGCGGCCGGTGGCTGGGGAAGAAAGAGGAAAATAAGGCAAAATATATTAACTCGCCGCAAACGCTCATTTATGATAAAAGCAAAATTCTCTATGGCATCGATAAAGCAAAAACGGCCATTAAAAAGCAGCGGCAGGCTATCATTGTGGAAGGGTATATGGATTGCATTGCTTCTCATCAGGCTGGCGTTACCAATGTGGTGGCCTCATCGGGCACTTCGTTAACAACGCAGCAGGTTCAATTATTAAAACGCTTTACTGCTACCTTGCTTTTTTCCTTTGATCAGGATCTGGCTGGCGATACGGCCGCCAAGCGGGGCATAGAGGTGGCTTGGCAAGAGGAAATGAATACCAGAGTTATTCAGCTGCCAGAGGGCAAGGACCCTGATGATTGCATTAGAGAAGGTGTAGCAGTCTGGAAAAAAGCTATCGAAAGTTCAAAGTCAGTTATGGACTATTATTTCGATACTACCTGCGCTCAAGCCGATTTGGCAAATGTAGAAGATAAAAAACGGGTAGCCAAGGAGTTGCTGGCAGTGATTGCAAAGCTGGCTGACGCTATTGAGCAAAGCCATTATATTCAGCGGTTGTCGGAGGTTTTAACGGTGCCAGAGGAAGCGTTACGGGATACATTAAAAAAGATACGGCCATCTGCAAAATCATCATTAGGAAATAAAAAAGAAGAATCAGGTCTCAAAAAAGAGTCCATTGACCAGGTGCGAGGATTCAGCGAAGGACTGGTGGGTCTCGTATTATTTCGACCAGAACAACTGAACTACTGTATTGATCAGCTGCCCCCTGAATATATGCCCTCCGAGAAGCTCCGGCGGCTTTACAAAAGTATGATTGTTTATTATACTAAAAAGCAAATCTTTGATTATAATGATTTTAAACAAAGCTTGTCCGAAAGTGACCAGGAAGAGCTGGTTCAGTATGCGGATGTGCTATTGATGCGCAGTAACCAGGAATTTCAGGAGGCCAGTGAGTCTGAAATACGCCAGGAGATTGTTAAGCTGATACGAGGGATAAAACGGCGGTATATTCAGAATCAATTGCGAGATATTGAGCAGCAGCTAAAAAAAGCAGAATCAGAAAAAGACCAAGAAGCGATCGACTCTTTAAGCCAAAAGTTTTCGGAATTCGTCTCCATGCTAAATAAGAATGAGTAGTTTTATATATGCCTAAAAAAACCAAAAAGAAAACGGTAAAAACTCCCAAAAAAAAGGTTGTTAAGAAAACAAGAAAAAAGGCGCCGAAGAAGAGCAAAAAGTCACTGAAGAAAAAGCCCGCGGCACAAAAGAAGGTTACGGTACCGGTTGAGGTTGATGAGGAAAAACTGAAAAAACTTTTTAATAAAGGGCACGCACGGGGCTTTATTACAGAAACAGAAATTTTGTATACCTTTCCTGAATTAGAGGAGTATGTGCCGCAATATGAATTATTTTTGGAGCGTTTGGAGGAGGGGGGTGTGCAAGTCGTTGAAAACAGGGAGAGCTTATTGGATTTAAAGGGTGATGAGAAGGAGGTAGAAGTAAAAGGGAAAAAGAAGATCGATAAACGGCGTCTCGATTTGTCTGATATTTCCAACGATTCTATTCAGATGTACTTGCGCGAAATTGGAAAAGTTCCCCTGTTGACTACCGAAGAGGAGCTGCAATTGGCTAAGCGGAAAGAGCGGGGCGATATCGAAGCACAGCAAAAGCTGGTTGAAGCGAACTTACGTTTAGTCGTCTCCATTGCTAAGAAATTTACCGGGCGTTCACTATCGCTATTGGATTTGATTCAGGAAGGGAATATAGGTTTGTTTCGGGCTGTTGAGAAGTTTGATTACCGAAAAGGGTATAAGTTTTCCACCTACGCGACCTGGTGGATCCGCCAGGCGATTACCCGGGCATTGGCTGACCAATCACGCACTATTCGCATACCGGTCCATATGGTAGAGACGATAAACCGTTTTCAGCAGATTGAGCGGCAACTGATACAGGATTTAGGGCGCGAGCCGATGCCGGAAGAGATTGCCGCGGAAATGGGTGAGCCGGTGGAGAAAATTCACCATATTATGAAAATTTCGCAGGATACGGTATCATTGGAGACTTCGGTGGGTGATAGTGACGATGAAGATTCGGTGCTCGGTGACTTTATTGAGGATGTGAAAACTATTACTCCAGACCGCGTGGCAGCCATGCAGCTATTAAAAGACCATGTTAAGGAAATTATTAAAGAATTGTCTCCCCGGGAGCAAAAGATACTGGAAATGAGATTCGGCCTGGAAGATGGCGTTTCACACACCTTGGAGGAAGTCGGGAAAGAATTTGGCGTCACCAGAGAGCGTATTCGTCAGATTGAGGCCAAGGCCTTGGAAAAGATTGAAGAGCACGGCGGCATGAAAAAACTGCGGGATTATTAATAGATACCCGCACCACTCCGCGATAGCTCAATGGTAGAGCAACCGGCTGTTAACCGGTAGGTTGTCAGCTTGCCCCGCCCATTCGGGCGGGGTGAAAATCTGACTCGCGGAGGTATTCCGCGAAGTTGTCAGGAGACCGACCCCCGTCAAGCCCCGAGAACCAGCCTTAGCCAAAATTTGA
>CAZJUO010000085.1:0-4667 GCA_964549245.1 uncultured Gammaproteobacteria bacterium | reverse complement strand
GCCCCCGCCTGTCGTGCCTATGGCACTGGCGGGCAGGCGCCATCGATGCCGAAGGTAATCGGGCGGGAACTGACGACCCCGTACAATCTCTCCGAGATTTATGGGGCAGGCCTACTGTTTATGCCGCTTACAGTGGCACTCCGCCTTCATATCAAAGTATATTTTGTGGCGGAGCAAAACAGTTGCTCTACTTTACCCCGCCTTAGCCACCCGTCAGATTCGCCGCGCCCGCCATTGCTACGCATTTGGCGTAGCGGGCGGGAACTGACGACCTACTGTTTATCCCTCGACTTCGCTCGGGACAAGCTCCACAGTTGCCCCGCCTGCCCTCGCCTTAGCCAACGGTCGGAGTCGAACCGACGACCTACGGTTTACAAAACCGTTGCTCTGACCAACTGAGCTACGTTGGCTCGGGCGATGGCGGGCAGGTCTACCACTGAGCTAGGGTGGCAGTGGCTAAGGCGGGGGCAGTCGAGCGGGAACCCTGGTCTAGTGAAGATTAGTGGGTGAAGTAGGATTCGCCCAGTCATACGACTGGGCGTCCGATCGAACCTGTCCCGTCGTATGATGGGATGATCGGACGAACCTACAATTTTGAACCTATCCAATTTCTATCCAATGGTGGGCAGGGAGGGATTCGAACCCCCGAAGCCCGAAGGCATCAGATTTATACCGTCATTCGACGGCACAAGCAGTCTGCTTACAAACAGAGCAACAAATGGGTGGAGTAGGATTCGAACCTACGAAGCCCGGAGGCACTTGATTTACAGTCAAGTCCATTTGACCACTTTGGTATCCACCCAATAATTGCGCCGTTTGCTTGCCCCGCCGAATGGCGGGGACCACTCTGGTACCTGCCCACCATTGGATATAATTTTTAAAGTCCATTTGCCTGTCCCGTAAATTCGACGAGTATTACGAGGAGAATTGTACGGGAACCACTTTGGTATCTACCCACTAATCTTCGCTAGTAAAAATATTCATTAAGACCACGGAGTCTGCCCCGAGCGAAGTCGAGGGGGTACCTGCCCATTGTTTAACGACAAATATTAATTTATTTGTACGTTCTTGTCAATAATCCTAATTAATTTTTTTCTGGAGCCGTTGGTCGGATTCGCCGCGCCCCCGCCTGTCGTGCCTATGGCACTGGCGGGCAGGCGCCATCGATGCCGAAGGCAGTCGGGCGGGAACCGACGACCCCGTACAATCTCTTCGAGATTTACGGGGCAGGCTTACTCCTTACCCCCGTCATGCGACGGGACTGCGCATGGAGTTGCTTTACTTCACCCCCACCTTAGCCGATGCGCAGAGTCGAACTGCGGACCTACTCCTTACCATGGAGTTGCTCTACCAACTGAGCTACATCGGCTAAGGTGGGGTAAGCTATGTTTCCAAATTATATAATTACACTTTTTGCTTTCTTAAATTACGCAATTCCTTTTTAATAAGTTCAAGTTTTTCATTTTTAGGATTTACTTCTTTTAATTTATCCAGATATCGCTTTACTGTATCAGTATCCCGTGATTTTAATGCCGTTTGAATCAAAAGGTCTAAATTTCTAGGATTGTTTGGTTCTAGTTTTATTGCTTCTTCAAAATGTTCCTTGGCTTCTGACAACTCATCGCCTAATAAATATACCTCCCCTAAAGTAATATAATACTTGGCGATATCTTTATTCAACGAAGCTGAATCAGAACCTTGCTCTTTTTCATTTTCAACATGAGTTTTTTCTTTGCCATTCGTTTCTTCGTCGGTAGTAACAATTTTTAATAAATACTTGTACGTTTCCTTGGCATGCTTATAGTCCTTAATGGCCACATACAACTGGGCTAATCCCTCATAGGCTTCAATATATTGATTATCCAGGCTAATTGCTTCAATGTACTTGTCCTCCGCTTCTTTATATCGTTCTTCCTCAATCATTTTTTTCGCTTCTTCCAATAATAACGATTTCTGCTTTTTAGTTTTATCGCCATTGCCGTTTTGCTGTTGCTGCACAGTATTTGCGTTATCCCTATATTTTTTTTCAAGTTTCTGAATGAATATTTGCGCGCGTTTCATAAAACTTTCTTTGCCTTGAGCTTGCTCTTCTTTTTTTGGACGGTAAAAACCACTAACGAATGACAACTTTCTCTTGAGGCGGCTCTCTATCAACTGCCGCTTTACTTCGTCTTGCTGATGCTTTTTCAATACGGTCGTATTGATTGATGAAATAACAGGAAATTTTTTGGCAATGATAAATACAATACTACCGACGCTAATTATGATAATCCCTATGGCGATCAAATCTAATGTCATACTTTTTTTATTTCTTGTAAGAGTACTTCTGTGTAATTCCCGTCAATATCGACGGTTACCGTTTTTTTAATTACATTGCATGATACCACCTTTCCGCTGCCGTGTTTTGTTTTTACCATGCTCTCTAGGGGCGGGAATTTTTTCATGGCCGATTCGTAAAAATCAGCTTCATAGGCCAAGCAGCACATCAAACGGCCGCAGGCACCCGATATTCGGTCACTTCCCCGGCTATGGACCTGCTGTATTCTGGCCAAATCCGTAGGCACGCTTGATAGCTCATGCATGAACTTCCGACAGCACAACTCCCTGCCGCAGGGCCCTACCCCGCCGAAACGCTTTGCTTCATCACGAATACCAATCTGCTGCAGGCGTATTGACTTCTGAAATGTCCTGGCCAATTCCTTTACCAACTCACGAAAATCAACCCTTCCTTCAGCCGTAAAAACAAAGGTAACTTTGCCGCCATCAAAAGAAAATACGCAGTCGACGAGCTTCATTTCTAGCTTATGCTTGGTAACGATCCGGCGCGCTTTTTCTAAAGCTTGGTCTTTTTTTTCATTGGCGGCCTTGCTCTTTACCAGGTCATCAGGTGTGGCTCGGCGAACTATTGGTACCAGCCTATTGGCAACAGCTGCTTCATCAACTTCTTTGGTGCCAATAACTTTGCCTAGTTCAAAGCCTGTTTCTGTTTTTACTACAACGTTATCCCCCACCTTGACTTCGACATCCCGCGCTTCATAATGGTATACTTCACCCCATGGGTTAAATTGAACGCACAGCGCCCGCTTTATCATAATACAACCCGTTTAATTTCTTTGACCTGGATATTCTCTCCCAATTTCAAAACCATGTCATGAATCAGAGCTTCGACTTTCTTTTTGTCTTCTTTAATGTACGGCTGTCGTAATAAACAAACTTCACTGTAGTATTTTTCCAGCTTTCCTTGCAGAATTTTCTCACGGACGTTTTCGGGCTTATTTTCCTTTTCTAACTGCTGATTATAAATTTCTTTTTCCTTGGCGATAACCTCTTCCGGGATTTCATCAGGTGAAATATACGATGGGTCAGTAGCCGCTACCTGCATAGCCAGATCATGTGCTAGGGCCTTGAAATCTTCAGTACGCGCCACGAAATCACTCTCGCAGGCCAGGGCTACCAACGATGCAACCTTGCCATTGGCATGAACATACGAACCGATAACCCCCTCATTGGTTTGGCGTTCCTGTTTTTTCGCCGCAACTTTTTGGCCCTGTTTTTTCAAATGTTCAACAGCTTTTTGATAATCACCATCGCATTCCTGCAGGGCTTCCTTGGCATCCATCATTCCTACTCCGGTTTCTTGGCGCAGCTTTTGGATTTTTTTTGTATCAATGTTCATATGATAATAATGTATTTAATGCTTATTCTATAGCTGGTTTTTTACTATCCTTTGATTCAACCGCAGCTTCAGTTTTCTGGCCAGCTCCTTCAATTACGGCCTGCGCCATCAAGTTAACAATATATTCTATGGACTTAGTCGCGTCATCATTGGCCGGTATGGGGTAGTCCACCAAAGCTGGATTACAATTTGTATCTACCATAGCTACTACGGGTATTTTTTTCTTCCGCGCTTCGCGAAGCGCCGTTTTTTCCCGTTTTATATCAATAATAAACAACGCAGCCGGCAACTTCTTCAGTGTCTCAATTCCTCCCACTGACGTCTCCAAGTCATCGATTTCTTTATCAAACTGCAGTTGTTCCAATTTTGTATATTTTGTCAGTTCCCCTTTTTCTTTTTTGGTACGCAGGTCATCCAGCCGTTTGGTCAATTTGGTGATATTTTCAAAATTGGTCAGGGTCCCCCCGATCCAACGCTCGGTCACTTCAGGCATCTTGGCTTTCTGGGCCGCCGCATGAACGATCTGACGGGCCTGTTGCTTGGTACTGACAAACAGTACTTTTCCGTCATTGGCTATGGTTTTCTTTAAAAAATTATAAGCTTGTTCCAATTTTTCAGCGGTTTTTTCCAGATCGATAATATGGATCCCCGACCGCATAGTAAAAATATACGGCTTCATCTTGGGGTGCCACCGCTTTTTTTGATGTCCAAAATGGACACCGCTTTTAAGCATGTCTACCAGTGATATATCTGGCATATGATAACTCCTTTCAATACCTCTGTTTTCATCTGCCTAAATCTATTGACTCACAGATTTTGGTCAAAATTCGACACAATCCATAAGCAAGGGCATAGATTCAGTCCGAAAACATGGGGGATTTAAATTAATTAATAAGTAACACCTATCATAACAAAAACGCTCCAAAAAAGCAAGTTTTCGGTATCTTTCACCGCAAATGCGACAAATACTCTCTGGGAGTCAATAAATTAA
>CAZJUO010000084.1:0-4729 GCA_964549245.1 uncultured Gammaproteobacteria bacterium | reverse complement strand
GGATTTCACCAACCATGATGATGTCAGGATCCTGGCGCAATATAGAACGCAAACCGGCGGCAAAGGTCAAACCGACATCGGGACTGACCTGTGACTGGTTTACTCCATCGATATAATACTCAACTGGATCTTCAAGGGTAATAATGTTTGTTTCTTCGTTATTAAGAATAGTTAAAAGCGCTGATAAGGTAGTGGACTTACCAGAACCGGTCGGCCCGGTTAATAGTATCATGCCCACGGTCTTCTTCACCGAAGCTTTCATCACTTCCAAACTCCTGCCTTCAAATCCAAGTTTTTCCAAATCCAGAACTACAGATGACCGGTCCAAGATACGCATTACTACTTTTTCATCATTGAAAAGCGGCAGGGTTGAAACACGATAGTCAATAATCTTACCCTCCCATTCAGTCCGAAAGCGGCCGTCCTGCGGTACGCGGGTCTCATCCAACTTTAAATTGCACAATACTTTAATGCGCGCCACGATAGAAGCATGAACATAGCGAGGCAACACCAAAGAGGTATGCAATACGCCATCAACGCGATATCTGACGCGTGTTTCATTTTCTACCGGCTCGATGTGGATATCCGAAGCATTGCCCTCGACGGCGTGCTTGAGAATAACTGAAACCATTTTTGAAACCGGTGCGCTCTTGACGACTTCATCCATACCCTTTTCTTTTTCAAACAGGCTGTCCAGCTCGGTGCGGTCCTTCTTTTCCGTACTGGCCAAGGCTTCCTCAACCTCCGCTCCCAGTGTAGAATATTGCTTATGCGCGTAACGAAAACCGCTCATCGAAACAATAGCGTACTTTATCTTAAACTCATGTTCGCGCGCGATAAATTCTATCGCCTCGATAGCCTTAAAATTGGCCGGATCTACCATGGCCACACTGACTTCTTTGCCGTGCTTTTCATAGGCCACAATATGATAATTTTCCGCCAGTTCCCGGGGGATAATATGCAAAACCGATTGGGAAATATTCTTACCAAATAAATCAATATACTCAACGCCCAATACTTTGGCTTTGGCTTTGGTCATGTCTTCTTCCGGCACTATCCCTTTCTGGGCAATCTCCTCTATTAATTTATCCTGATCAGGCGTTTTCTGCTGCAGAGCGGCCAGTTTTTCTGGGGTAAGATAACCCTCATCGACCAAAACATCGAGTAAAGTTTTTTTATTTGCTGATTGCGTTGGTTCCATACTGATAGTCTTTTAATTCCCCGAAAAGGGCTGAAAGGGGTTATAATTATTGGGAGTGGCTAAAATGTTCTTGGTCGACTCATTGTTGCTGGTGTCAACACTAGTTATAGTATAATAGTAAGTTGTGTTTGTATCAATCGTATCGACAATATACTCTTTGGTCTGCCCGTCTTCAGCTACCATTTGCTCGATTTTTTGATAATAAACTATTTCACCCACGACTCCTTTTTGTCGAGAGCGGTATATCCTCACCTTATCAAAATCTTCATCAGCCGGCCTGGCCCAAGATATCCTTACTTGGCCATCCTCGATAGGAGTAATACTGACACGACTTGGCGGATCGGGCGGCAGTTCATCGGTAGCAATGGCATTGACTTGAGCGTCATTGACAGATTCATCGCCAGCGCTATTTACGGTACGGATGAGGTAATAATACGCTTGATTATCTTTTACGGCCGTATCTTTGAAGCTCATCAGCTTACCAGCATTTTCTTGAGCTTCGCCACCAACCTCCATAGTGGTGATTTGCTCACCTACGGTGCCGGGATTTTGCGAGCGATAAACCGCCACCGCAGTAAAATTGATGTATTCGGGTAACTGCCATTGGACTATCAATTGCCGCCCTACGGCAGGATTTAATACCGCCGCGTTTTTAACTGATAACGGAATTTCCTTATTAAGGGCGATAGTTTCGTATTGATCGGTAAAACCGGCAAAACGTTCACGCTGCAGCTGCAAAAATTCAGGGTCGCTAAATATGCTATCGTCAAATGCCGGCACGCTATATGAAGCTGTTTGCGTAGCAGCTGCATCGCCCGACGGGGAAACAGAAGCCGAACTGGATGAGGAGGCGAAATAATTCGTATAGACAAAATAACCACCGCCCAGCACGATAACTCCAAATACTGCTAGTAATATTATTGTTCGTTTTGATAAACCGCCTTTTTGAACTAACATAATCTTATTGATAATAGGTGGTTAAATTTAAGGTATACGATTCAGCGCCCGGATCATACGATAAAGAGTGCAATTCCAGGAGCGGCAGGGAAACGCTGATATTGTCCAGAAATGACTTCAGCTTGAAATAGCTGTTAATACCCGATACGGTTATCGACAAATTCAATTCTCTAAAATCGGCACTCGTTGAAGCTGCTTGCTCCGATTTGCGCAATGAGCCTAACGAACCGGTACTAATCGACAACAGGGCCAGCTCATTCTTTTTAATAAATTCCTTAATCTCGATGATAAGCTCCGGTATCTCGGCTTCTGTCGGCAGGATAGAGTTCAATTGGTCTTTCTCGTTTTTGGTAATACGGGCATACTGCTCTTGCAGCGCTTCAAGTTGTTTCAGGGTATTTTGATAGCTCTTTAGAACCTGCTCACGGCTATGCAAATCGGCTACCCCGATATCTTGGATTTCAGTCACGATTTTGTTGATAAAAAGGAAATAACCGCCGGCCAAGATAATCAGGACAACTAAAATAATCGCACCAATATAGTACTTGTTAAAATAAAAGGCAAACTTTTTTTTCAGGGAATTTAATTCCATATAATTTATTGGGGATAGTAATATAGTGTCGGTTCGACCACCAAGCTCATAGTAAAGCGAACGCGCGGATTATCAGTATAGGTTAAAGTTTCTTCAGCGTCGTCAGCTGTGACAAAAGCTACGTCTGACATAGACACGCCGGTAACGAAATCGTGAGCCCGCTCAAAAATCTTAAACTGCCGTATAGCCGCGTTATAGTCCTTTCCTACGGCGGATAAAACTAATGAACCGTTTACATCAGAGGTCATGCTGGTATAGTACACATCAGCGGTCGTATACGCCTCCAGTTTAGCAAATATCGAAGACCAATACACGTGTTTATCCAGCAAATTTGTGACATTATCAATCTTTTGGCGCATTGACTTTACTTCATCCGTCATCTCCTCATATTGGTTGATGCGAATTTCCGTTATTGATATCTCTTGGTTGACTTCGCTGATTTCGGTTGTGATCGTATTATAATACCAATTGGCCCAGAGCCATCCGCCAAACACAACCCCAGCAGCAACAATCACAAACAGCATCAAATACAAAAACCTGGTAAACGGAATTCTTACTTCCACGGCGTCTTCTGGGATCAGGTTAACCTCCCAATCAATGCCTTGCGCGCCCGTATCCGGCTCCTGCGGTTTGGTCAGTTTCATATCTGCTGACTCCTCCTCGGCCTGCTCTGGTTCCGGACTGTCAGTGGGCTTTTTCGTATCAGCCGGAGGGGGTGGCGGTGGAGGAACTGCCAGCTCTTCCTGATGAACAATTTCTTTTTGTAAAGATTCAACTGGGGGCATCTGATCTGCCTTTTTTTGCTGCGCTGATTCCGCTTCGGGCAGCGCAACAGGCGTCGGGGTTTGTTCCAAACTGTATTTTCGGATATCTTCCTTTTTTTTGGCCTTATCTGGCTCAACTGCTTCTTCAACAGGTGGCGGAGGTACGGCGGGATGTTTTTTCCTGGTAAAAATATTTTTCAATGAATGCCACCACTTTTTTATCATAGCAAAAAACTTCGACGGTTTTTTTTCGGTTTTGGGTTTTGGCGCTTGCTTTTGTTTTTTCTCTTTTTTCTTTGGCTTGCGCTGTAGCGGTGACTCCAACTCAATTTTCCTCGGCGTAACTGATTCTTCTTTTGGATGCGGCTTCAAAGAAGGCTCACGCTCTGCTTGGGGAGAACGTTCGGTAACTACCGGCACTGGGGCGGGTTTTTCAGGACGAATACTCATCCGTTCAGGCTCTGGAGCGGGTTCTGTATACTTGGTCGTAACTTTAACTACTTCGGGTGGCGGCAAAGGCTTGCCGTTTTTTTCATGGACCTTTTCAGCTTTGACGGGTTTATATTTTGGGTAGCCTTCCTTAGGCGTCGCTGGCCGAGTTTTTCCCGAACTGGATTTAGCCGCCGGAGAAAATAATTTGGAAAAAAAGGTAGCCACTTTTTTGAAAATACCCGGCTTTTTACGTTTCATCGGGGGCGCCTCTTCTTTGGGTGGTTTTTTATAGACTACTACTTTTTCCTTTTTAGAATCGGCTGGTTGCTCTTGTTGGGGGAAAGTTGACGACGTTTTTTGTATTTTTTTCTTTTCAGGAAACATAAAATCTTCCTGCTTTTCCTGGGGTTTCGGTTTTTGGAAAGCTTGTTTAAAAAAACCCAAAACACCGCCGCTTTTTATGCGCGGTTTCTCTTTTTTCAGCCTCCCCGGGCCAGTCATCTCTATATGAGTAACTGATTCTCTTTTTTCCGACTTTGATTTTTGTTTTTCCTCAACAGGAAGAAGATTTATGGCCATATTTTTTATTTTTGTTTTTGGTAATTTTTAGGCTTTTTTTTGAGTGTTTGGCCACTTTTGATATAAAAAGCTCACGTCACTTTTTTGGCTAACGTGACCCTTTACTGACTATATTGTAGCACATTTAAAAAATAAAGTCAAGCTTTTTAGGTAATGTGCACAGACATATTGCACTTTCTGATAAGCTTAAGGGCATATGAAAAC
>CAZJUO010000083.1:0-4731 GCA_964549245.1 uncultured Gammaproteobacteria bacterium | reverse complement strand
ACTGCCTCTTCAGGGCCTGCTGGCTCGTCCGACTTGGCGATGCTCCAGGTATAGTACATGAAAATTATAAACATACTGATCATCAGAATGCCGTCAGTCCGGCTCATCACGTTAAACGCCGAACCGTCGAAAAAAGCGTCATTGCCCATCACTAAAACCAATGCCATGGCCAGTAAAGCCAGCGGTATTTCTTTCCAGACCGTGCTTTTTTTTACAGCCAGCGGGAAAATCATAGCTCCCACACCCAAAATCAGGAGGATATTGGAAATATTACTGCCGATGACGTTGCCAATAGCAAGGTCTGCCGTGCCCTTAAGAGCGGAAAAAATATTTACGATCAATTCCGGCATAGACGTGCCAAAAGCCACCACGGTCAGGCCGATAGCCAGGGATGAAATGCCAAAGCGCCTGGCCACCGATGAAGAGCCGCGAACTAGGCCTTCGGCCCCGGCAATCAGCAAGCCGAGCCCTAAAACCAGCAGTAATATGTTTATAGTCATTTTTTATTTTCCTTTACCAATAATTGTAGCTCTTTTTTAGATAAATTGAAATGCTTTATCAGTTAAAAAGCAGGCTTACTGTTAATCCCACGAGATAGATGCCAACTAAAACCGCCCCGGCAGGCGGGGCGGTCATTGCTCTGCGGATAACAATCAGGCAGACGGCGCAGCCGGAGGCTGCTGCCCTTTGGGCTTGCGCATGATGAGCCCGACAATAACAATAACAACCAGCAGTCCAGCCGCGGCAATAATGATAATGGTCGCGGTGCTCATCCCTTCGTCCGCTTCATCCGCCGCGTCGTTAGTGTTAGTCGTGGATGGGACGATCAGGTTTGGCTCCTCATCCTCGGCCGACGCCTCCGGAGACGGGGCGATCAGGCTGGGTTCGTCACCGTTGGTGGCCGTCTCCTCATTGGTGTCCATGTTCGTGTCCACGGCCCTATTAGCCACGGCGTTGGTCTGTGCCAGCGCCGGCAGCGCAAAAAACAGCACCGCCGCAGCAATAGTCACTGCACACAATGCTCTTTTCATTGTCGTTACTTTAGTTAATTAATAAATATATATAAACACTACCTGCCATCATTATACTCCAGCCGGATGGAAAAGGTAAGCCCCTTTCCGGTTTCCCTGGTGTGGAGGTGGGTAATAAAATTATAACAAATTATTTATTTCACGAATATTAATATATTGATACGGTTTTGTCTGATAATAATCTGACAACCCAGCTTTTATAGGATTGCTAATAACATACTTAACCACAGTAAGATTTATGGGAATAGCGCAACCTCATACATCTACAATGTCAACAAATGTCAACACCAAATTTTCCCGCCTTATGTGGAGGCCGGGTACACAAAAAAATGGCTGGTCTAGAAATAGCAGTTAAAATCAAAAGTCTTACTTTTTCGACTTTTTCGACATCTTTTTCTTAGCGTGCTTTGTGCTCTTTTTTGTTGTTTTATTTGCTTTGCCCGCTTTTTTCACGGTTTTCGAGATGGCAATTTTGGATACGGGTTCTTTTTTCAAGGGCACTTCATGCACTGTAGGCGGCGCTATCACTTGTAATATTTTATCCAGCTTGGCCTGCATAGCTTTCATCTGGGCCATTATTTCTCCATTTACAGATCCGCTTTGCTTATTCCGGCCCGTTCGGCTGCCTTTATCACCAAAGCAATCCGAACAGTATACCGGCTTGTCCCCGGTCGGTCGGAACGGCACTTCACACTGCTTGCCGCAGTTATCACAGGTGGCCCGGAACATGGGCCGGTCGCCGCGGTCGCGGAAGCTTCCCCCGCCCCGCCGGTCATCACGTGAGCGGTGTTTGTCAAGGCAACTGCTGCAGTAAATAGGCCTATCCCCACGTGGTTTAAATGGCACTTCGCAGCGGTCACCGCAGTCGGCACAGATCGCCTGATGCATCTGTTTAGATCCGCGGTCGTCAAATCGGCCGCCTCGTCTGTTTGCGGTCCGTCCGCTCTTGTCCCGGTTTTTCATATGTTTTATGTTATGAGATAAGTACCTGCAGTGTAGACCGAAATGGGAATAATAGCAATGGGCCGGGCGTATCGTGCCGTATCATCGCTGCGCCCCCCGCTCAATGCACCCGTACGATTTCTACCGTCTGCTGATAGCCGCCCAGCATAACCGCGACGGTAGTTCCTGCTTGTTTTCCCAGGAGCGCCTGCCCCAGCGGGGATTGGTGTGAAATAATCCCCCGTGCCGGATCAGCCTCGGTCGAGCCGAGGATGCGGTAAGTCTGCTGCGTACCACCATAGGCAATCGTCACCTGGCTGCCCAGCCTGACCGTGTCCGTCGTGACCGCCGGTGTAATAATTTCCGCGTGCTGGAGATGGTCCTCCAGCTCTAGGATACGCTGGTTCATGCCCCGCAGTTTGCCCTTGGCAATCTGGTACTCCGCATTTTCCGAAAAATCACCCAGCTCGGCCAGGCGCCTTACCTCGCTGGCCGCTGCCGGCCGCCGCTGTTTCAGCCGGGCCAGTTCCGCGGTCAGTTCGTCAAATTTTTCCTGCGTCATGTGCGGATCACGCGGAATATTTGAGTAACGGCCGGATTTTCTTATAGGAATACGCATTGGTCTACTGTCAAATTAATGAAGCATCAGGCTGTGGTGCCGCAGTGACTTCCGTAACGCCGGGTGGTCCGGGAAGGTGCGGCTGACCAGCTCCCAGAATTTCCGTGAATGGTTCATTTCCTGCAGATGGCAGAGCTCGTGCACGATGATGTAGTCAGCCAACTGCGGCGGGAGCAGCAGTATTTTGTAATTAAAATTCAGGTTGTGCTTCCGTGAACAGCTGCCCCAGCAGGTTTTCTGGTTTTTGATGCTGATACGGTTGTGGGCGGCGCTATAGGTCTTTTTATAGTGGGCGATCCGCCCGGCTACAAATTTCCGCGCCGCCTCCCGATGCTGGAGATAATGCGCCCGGCTGTACCGGCGCAGTGGCGTTTGCTGGCGGAACAAATCGAGCGTGACTGCCAGCCACGTACTTTTCTGCCGGATGAACCGCTGGGCCATCCGTTGGGTACCGTACAACGGGGTGGTCACAACCACCCTGCCGTCACGGTGTACGGCCAGGCGCAGCCACCGCGTTCGTTTACTCTTCCGCAGCGTGTATTGAATAGTAGTGCCCTGTAGACTGATTTCCTGTTGCATGGTATCAGTATAGCAAATCAACTCCGCGCCGTCTGCGACAGTGCCAGTTTTTTCCGGTGTGACAGTGTTTTACCCGCGCTTCCGCCCGCGGTACGGACAGTAATACAAAATTTCTTCCTTGAGCAAGCCTTTCCCCCACAACCCACTACTCGACCCCCGCCTGCCTTGCCAGTTTGGCGGGCAGGCACATCTCACATCCGAAACCCACATCAAATATAAAAATCACCTGTAGCTTAGCGCTTCCGGCGCTTGCCAGAACCTTTCTTTTGGCTGTAAATGCTGCCCAGCTTGCTGTGGCCGCCTTGATACCAGGAAGTCTTATACTTTCCCTTTTTCTCTTTTTTTTGTTGCATATATTTTATTAGGTAATAAATTATTTAAATGTGTGGGGGCATGGAATTATTTTTTATACTTCACTGATTACATCAAATCCTTTGAAGCTACCAGTGATAGACAAGCCGATTATTTTGTTTTTTGCCAAACCGAGCGCACGCAGTTGGGCAGCCGTCTCATTAAGGGTAGCTCCGGAACCGACCGCGTCATCAATGAGCAAAATGTTATTGGCGGGAGTTTTTTCGTTGACGACAATAGTGGTTTTTGCATTCTCTACACGGTCATCCAGCTTGTTCAGGGTTTTTTGCGGCACCATGATTTCCTGCGTCACTTTTGTGACTGACAGTACGCGAACAGGCAAATGCAAATTCTTCTGCAATTCCTTCATAAACTGCACTTCCCTTTTCACGGTCGGAGGTATAAAACCCGCGGCTTCAATCCGGTATCTCCTGATTACCTGCTCTATGCGGGGACGCACCGTATCGACCAGCTGTTTCATGAGCTCCTTGTTCTGGCTTTGTTTGGCGTACAGCAGCAGTTGCCCCAGTTTGGTTTTTCCGAAGCGTTCAATGCTATAGAAATCCAGATAAAACAGCTTGTCCAAATATACTTTATTAAAAGTGCTTGTTAATTTATGCAGGCCGTCAACCAGCCCGTTCTTCCGGAAGGCACGATATTTTTCAGAAACTTTAACGTAATCAGCAGCTGCCCGAGATATATTAAGGTTATTTTTCCGGCACCAATAGGCAAAACCGCTAAAACCCTCTTTCCTTTTCCCTGACGGGGTGATGATCAGGTAATTTTCATCAATGAATTTTTTTGTTTGGGCATCGATTTTAACTTCCTCCTCTTTGCCTTTTTGCTCGGGTATATAATAAAACACCCTGGGCGGTTTCCCGATTTTGGCAATGACCCCCTTTTTTTGCAGCTGCGGCAAATGGTGCTTAAACAGCGCTTGCCGGGAAATACCCAGAAAATCCACCAATTCCCCGGCGCTGACCCGCCCCTTTTTGGCGATATATTCAACTATTTTTTGTGATGTATCCGTTTTCATACACTAATATTATCATAGTTGACAGTCTACTGTCAACTGTCAACTATATTTTATAAATTACTGGCACCAAATTCCCCTGCCTAGGTGAAGATGGGTAATAAAATTATAGCAGATTATTTATTTCACGAATATTAACATATTGGAAGGTACCCCAAATCTTGTAAGGTTTGTCT
>CAZJUO010000082.1:0-4791 GCA_964549245.1 uncultured Gammaproteobacteria bacterium | reverse complement strand
GCGGCGAATCGGACGAAACCTCAAGCTCTACGAACTCGGCGCCGGTGAGCTTGCCCAGTTTCAACCGCTCCCGGCGGTGCTGCACCTCCATCCGGCGCAATATGGCCCGGTGATAGGCGCGAATGATATCGTAGCGGCGCACCAGCCCCACCAGTTTCTTGGGATCGCTTCGACTGACCACCGGCAAGCGCCCCACGTCTCGCGTGCCCAGCCGCTTGAGCGCCACCCACACCGGCTCGTCGGGAAAGGCCGTCAGCAGCGAGGTGGTGGCGATATCGCGCACGCGCAGATCACCCACCGCACCCCGATCTTTAGCCCGCTCCAGGTCTTGGATGGTGACCACGCCGTAGAGATCACGGCTTTCATCCAGTACGGGGAACCCATGATGATGCGTTGCCGCAAAGGCCTGCTCCAGCCCCTCCAGGCTCAGATCGGCGCTCACGGTATCGGGATTGGTGCTCATGGCCTCGCCCACCAGCACGCCCTGCATCACATCGATGTCCCATCCCCGTTCCAGGCGCACCCCCCGGCGGCTGAGCTTGAGGGTGTAGAGTACTCTGCAGGATAATTAAATGAGAAACCAACCTCCTCATTCTCATACGTCAGCCAGTCGGAAGTGCCCGTCGTATCCGAGAGCGATTGGAACGATGAGCAGGCCAGATTGAAAATATCCTGGTACTGTGGCCAGTCATCCAGTTCACTGGATAAATATATCTCATATACGTCATCATCTGCCTGTACATAGCAATGCGCGTGTTTGAACAGTTCTTTCATTTCGGCCATTACTATCTGCCGGTCAGCGCCCGAATAATCTGGTTCTGATTCAATAATATCTTCATGACTGCGTATCAGTTCCTGCTTATGTTCTGTCAGCCAATCATTCAATGTCGCATCGGGATTATTGTAGAAACTGACGGTCAGTGCGTTAGCCGCTGTTCCCTGCTCATCGTAGGCAGAGATCAGGGGCTTGCGTTCCTCATTGTGTACTGGCTGTTTGACGACCTTCCAGTCAATCGGCACTTCCAGTGAAAAGGAACGCTGATCGGAGGTATAGGTATAGGTAAGCGTCAATATATCCTCCGGAATGTTTTCTGTCTTGGTGTTTGCATTCAACTCCCTATCGGCATCAGCATTTTTATTGGCAGTATTATTAACTAAATTGATATTTGCATCCTCATTCGCATTATTAGTCATCGGGGCGGTCGCCTCCCTGACAAACACAAAATACACGGCCACCAGCGTACCAAGGCCGATAATAATGACAATACCGATCCATAAAATAATTTTTGCTTTCTTTACAGACGATTGGCCGGGGGGTAGTGGTGATTTTTCCATAGTATTGTTTTAATCTTACTTTCTGCCTTCAACAATATCCAATACGTCCTGCGCGGATTTCTCGCCAATAGTGCCTTCAAAAAACCGCAGCTTATCAAATTCATGCAATAGGATAATCACAAAGATAACCGAGCTGACAAAAGCCGCTTTGAGAATTGCTCCCAAAACAAAACCCACCGAGGGGATAGTAGAAACCGAAACGACTAAAATAACCGCCAAAAAATATACAATAACCCACTGGAATTTGGGAATGCGCTCGTGGTGCAAGGCGATCATGCCTTTGCGCATGACCTGCATTTTTTCCAAAGCCGTCAGGATACGCTGCAGGGCCAGATGCTGCACGCTGGGCAGCTGTTTGCCGGCTGTCATGTCGTTAGCCAGCGTATGCAATGAAGTGATGGTAGCTGTTGGATTTATAAAATTATAATCCCAGGCTTGATTAGCCAGGACAGGCTGATAATGGTTTTTAATGATATCGCGCGAAGCTACCTGCGCATCAAGGCTGATATGCCCAAAATGGCGGTAAATAGACGTCAGTTCTCCGTCAAAGTTGGTGATCGTATCGCGAATCTTGCTGTAGCGCTTGCCCTGCCGTGAAATAAAAAAGCCGGTGAAAATTGCAAATAAAAACGTTGAGATGGTTAAAAATATTTGGGAAAAATCTTCTGCCCCAAACTGCACAAAAAAATAGATAAGGGCAATGGTTAAAAAAATGAAAATAGAAGCGTATTTTAACATAAAAAGTGACTTACGGATTATAGGTAAAGTATAGCAAAAAACTCCCCCAATGGGGAGCTACCCTTACTACAACACGCCTTAAGCTATAACCATACGCCACGAGCCACAAGCAATCACTCCGCCCGGTTAAAACTCCAAAAAGCCAGGGCAAACATGACCAGGCCAAAACCAATGATTATCAAAGCGTCATACTGCAGGCTATGCACGATAATGATATTTCGTACCGCTTCCGGGGCTGCCTGAAAGACTACATTGCGCAAACCATCTACCGCGTAGGTCAACGGATTGATGGTGGAAATAATCTCCATCCACTTGGGAACGTCCGTAAGCGGGAAAAAAGCGCCGGACAAAAACATCATGGGGAAGAAAAGAAACTGGAAAACAAATTGGAATCCCTCGGCATTGCGCATGCGGCTGGCAATGAGCAAGCCCATGGAAGTAACGGCAAAAGAAAGCAGGAAAGCAATAAACAGCAGTCCCGGTACGTGGGCAAAGTCAATCTTCAAGCCAAAAATCGGAGACAGGGCAATCAACAGTATAGCTTGAAATAACCCAATGACGATACCTGAAGCGATCTTACCGGCAATGATGGAGGCACGCGATACCGGAGCGACTAAAATCTCCTTGAGAAAACCGAATTCCCGGTCCGTAACTATGGAAATTGAAGTGTTCAAGGCCACACCAAGCGTCGTGGTGGCAATAATGCCCGGGAACATGAATTGCACAAAATCAAAACCCAAGCCCTGGCCCATATTAAGCGTGGACTGCAGACCGACACCAAAGACCCCCAGGAAAAATATCGGCTGGACAATAGAACCGATAATCCTAGCTCGGTCACGAAAAAACCGCAGCACATCCCGCAGAAAAACATTACGCAATGATCGGAATTCTAGAGCTATATCGTACTTCATCGCCGTATCCCCCTTCCTCGTCTCCTTAAAAAATTTTTCGTGCGCTCCGCGTTACTGGGGCCCTCTTCCCTGATTTTTGAACCGGTCAGCTTAAGAAATACGTCATCAAGAGAGGGTTGCTTCAACTCAACACTGCTAACCAATTCCGGCAATTCGCGAATAATGCGGGGCAGCAACTCCTTGCCGTCGCGGACGATAGCTACTATCATTTCTCCGTCATTACGGACATCCTTGGTAAATTTTTGTTTAATAAATTCCAGGGAGGCCTGCGTATTATCTGTAGTTAAAGTAATAATATCTCCACCCACCATTTCTTTCAATTTTGCTGGCGTATCCAGAGCCACAACTTTACCGTAATCAATAACGGCAATGCGATCACAGTATTCCGCTTCATTCAAATAATGGGTAGTTAAAAATAACGTTATATGCTGTTGTTTGGCAATTTTCAGAATGTACTGCCAGATAGTCGCCCGAGTCTGCGGATCCAAACCGATAGTCGGCTCATCAAGAAATAAAACTTTTGGATAATGGAACATGCCACGGACTATTTCCAGCCGCCGCTTCATGCCGCCTGAAAAATCACGCACCTTTTTCTTGCCACGATCAGCCAGATCCACTATCTTGAGCAGTTCTTGCGAACGTTGTTCGTATAAATCTTTTTTTACGCCATAAAACTCGGCGTGGAATTTAAGATTTTCCTGGGCAGAAAGTTCCTCGTCCAGCGTGGTTTCCTGGAAGACCAAACCAATAGACTTGCGTACCGCGATACGGTCGCGCAATACTGAATATCCTGCTATGGTAGCTTCACCGCTAGTGGGCTTTAATAGCGTGGCCAGCATTTTTATGGTAGTCGTTTTGCCGGCGCCGTTCGGACCCAAAAATCCAAACACCTCGCCCTCATGCACGGAAAAAGAAACCCCGTCAACCGCGGTCATATCTTTAAATTTTTTGGTTAAACTGTCTACTTGAATTATACCTGTTTTATCGTTCATTTTTTTGTATTGATTTTCTTTTTCAGCTTTTTAAGATTTTGCTCCCCTGCCCGTATATGGGATTCATACAGATTGAGCATTTTACTGACGTCCTGTTCCCGCGCCAAGCCAATTATCGTGGAATGCTTGGTAAAAACAACCAGTGAATCTCCCGGCTGGATGTTCAGTTTTCGCCGCAGTTTGGCGGGGATAACGATTTGGCCCTGGCTCGCTACGGTGACAGAGCCGTGAATATCATAGCCGAGGTCGCGGAATGATGTTTTTGGTCCCATAAGCAAATCTATAATATTATATAAATATTATATTTATTATATTCCCCTTTCTATTTCTGTCAAGTACAAAAAAAACGGGCATTGTGGATTGCCTATAGCTATACCCGCCATACATATGGTATATATTGTTTAACTAGGCTTGATGGTTATCCCCACGATTAGAAGCTTGCTTATTAAATCCGTTTTCTACCGGGATATTACGCAAAAACTTTAAACCCACCGAAGACAAGAAAATCAAACCAACGCAGATTTTGGTTATTTCTACAACGCGCAGTATCAGCGTAAAGGCTACCCCTACTGACGCTGGATGCTGCAGAGCGGTAAAGACGATCACCTGCCCGGCTTCAAACGAACCTAAGGAAGCCGGTATCGGCACTAAAAACGAAAGTATCATAAACACCATCATCACCAGCACTTGTACGATATCCGCTTTGATGCCCAAGGAATGCAGGACAATGGCAAATTGCGCAAATATTATTGCCCCTCCCAGCAGCGAAATCAACAAACCCTTAATGAATAATTTTGGACGATTATTGAAAAAAG
>CAZJUO010000081.1:0-4821 GCA_964549245.1 uncultured Gammaproteobacteria bacterium | reverse complement strand
TGGGTGATTTCTTGACCGGTTTCTTTTTGGGCGCAACCTTTTTTTTAGTAGCGGTTTTCGGTGTCATAAATTATGTAAATATTATGTTTTTGATTATATCCGATCGCAGTTTATTTTTTGGCAACATTTTTTTTATTACTTCAATAAAAAGCTGTTTTTTATCCCTTTCATACATCGTTTGCCAACTAGTTGTTTTTAAACCACCAGGATAACCGCTATAACGGTACAGCTTGCTATTTCGCAGCTTTTTATCTGATATTTTAAGCTTATCAATATTGCTGATTGTAATTTTATTTTGAGCTACAATATGCGGTTGGTATGCGGGATCATCTTTGCCTTGCAGTATTTGGGCCACTTTTGATGCAAGCCTGCCAATGGATTGGCCGCTCGCGTCAATAGAATACGTATTTGCTTGCTGTTTTATTTTCATAAATATTTATACTAAGCTGATATAGACTTCCGTGCTGCCATCCCCATGGCGTGTTTTGAGTTTGATTATTCTTGTGTAGCCGCCCTTTCGATCTTTATATTTTGGAGATATTTCCTTTAATATTTTAGTAGCTAAGGCATTATCGCCAATTTTGCTGACAATATTTCTTCTGTTGTGGAGTGTATCATTTTTACCAATGGTTATAATATTTTCAATATATGGCTTTATAAGCTTTGCTTTCGATTCGGTGGTTTTGATTTTGCCATAACGAAAAAATGATAAACAAAGGTTTTTTATTAATGCCTTGCGGTGAGCCCTGTCTCGGCCAGTAATTTTTTTTTCTTTCAGGTGTCTCATAGAATCAGTTTATTCTTTTTTAGGGCGCCCCCTCTTTTTCTTAGTTTTTTCTTCTGATGTTTTTGACTCCTTGGCAGGTATTTTTTTATCAGATTCTTCCTTCTCTGCCTTAATTTCAATTTCTTTTTTATCTTTCGCTTCTTTTGTACTTGTTGAGGCTGCAAGTTTAATTTTTTCTTCGGCGGTACCAAAATTAGCGATGGCCGAAAATTGATCAACCAATATCGATGAAGCTTTTTTAACCGCTTCTTCTGGTGTAATAGAGCCATCTGTTTTTATGTTGATGATCAATCTATTATAGTTGGTCATTTGACCGACGCGGACATTTTCTATAGCATAGTTTACATTTTTTATTGGTGTAAAAATCGCATCAATGGCAATAGTACCGAGAGGTATTTTCTTTTTTTCTACATTTTCTACGGGAAGGTATCCTCGGCCGGAGTTAATAGTGAACTCAATTTCCAGTTCGCCATCTTTGTCAGTTATCGTTGCTATAGGGGCATCCTTATTAATAACATCACAATCACTCGTTGTTTTTATATCCCCCGCCGTTACTTTTTTTGCCCCTTTCACTTTTACGGTGGCTTTCGCCTCTTCGGTGCCATGCAAGTTAAAACTTATTTTTTTCAGATTCATTATTATTTCTACTACATCTTCCTTAACATTCGGTAATGTTGAAAATTCATGTGATGCTTCTTTTATTTTTATGGAAGTAATGGCTGCTCCCGATAATGATGATAACAATACCCGGCGAAGAGCGTTACCTAATGTATTGCCATACCCAGGGAAGCATGGTTCTATAATAATATCGGCAGTGGTATCATCTATCTTTTTTACTTCAAATTTTTCAGGTAAATTAATATTTTCCATATTTTTCAATTAGTTAATAATATTATCTGGAATAATACTCAATAATCATTGCCGTATCGATTCCTTCCGCCATTTCATCTTTTTGAGGATACGAAGTTACTTTTATGGTTATATTTTTATCAATAGTTAAATTCAGCCAGGAAGGCGCTCGCTTTTTATCTGCTTTCTTAATTAATTCCTTGATATTCTTAGAAGAAAGACTTTTTTCCTTTATAGTTATCGTATCACCAGCAGTAAGTTGGTAAGAAGGAATACGCGTTTTTTTGTTATTAATCATTACGTGGCCGTGATTTATGATTTGACGTGCGATGCTTCGGGACGTGGTGATACCGCTTCGATAAAGAACATTATCAACTCTCAATTCCAATAACTTCATCAAATTGGTTCCTGTTTCGCCCTTCATTCGTATAGCTCTGGTATAATAGTTTCTAAATTGCTTTTCCAATATATTGTACGTTTTTGCGGCTTTTTGTTTTTCACGTAATTGCAGACCATATTCTGATAATCGTGGTTTTCCTTTTGCTCCATGAATGCCAGGCGGATAATTACGTTTTACCAGTGCGCATTTTGCGCTAAAACAACGCTCACCTTTCAAAAAAAGCTTTTCGCCAACTCTCCTGCACTGCTTACATTTTGGATCGAGATTTTTTGCCATATATTATACCCTTCTTACTTTAGGTGGACGGCAACCGTTGTGCGGTATCGGCGTGACATCCTTGATTGAAATGACATTAATATTATTTGCATTGAGTGCGCGTATAGCCGCTTCTCTTCCAGAACCAACGCCTTTAACAAACACATCAACGCTTTTTACGCCTCGAAGTTTTGCTTTTTCAGCTAAGTTTTTTACTATAATGCTGGCTGCGTATGGTGTTGATTTTTTAGGCCCTTTAAAACCGACATGGCCGGCTGATGACCAAGCAACGGTATTTCCCTTAGGATCGGTAATTGTCACAATGGTATTATTATAGGTAGCCTGGATATAAGCATTGCCATGAGTAACAAAGGATTTTTTCTTTGATTTTGGTTTAGATTTAGAAATATTTGTACTAGTTTTAGGCATACGTAAATATTATTTTTTATCAAGACCCTTTTTTCTTCCTGAACTCATTGTTCTGCGTACATTGCCTCGTACCGTTCTAGAATTTGTTTTTGTACGTTGTCCTCGAGCGGGAAGGTTTTGCGAATGTCTACTTCCACGATAGGTATTAACTTCTTTTAATCTTTTAATATTCATCAGAATTTCTCGCTTTAATTCACCTTCAACCCTGTATTTTTTTTCGATAATATCCCGAAGAGTATTGACCTCATTGTCAGTCAGTGATTGCGTCCTTTTATTATTATCAATATTGGACTCACTTAGTATTTTTTTTGATAACGTTTTGCCAATGCCAAAAATATAGGTTAAGGCAACTTCTATTCTTTTGTTTTGGGGTAGGGTGACCCCGGCTATTCTAGCGGCCATAAAAATTATCCTTGTCGTTGTTTATGTTTAGGATTATCGCAAATCACATAAACCTTTTTTTTTCTTCGTATTACCCTGCATTTAGGGCATATTTTTTTTACTGATGAACGTACTTTCATATTATTATCGCCTATAAATGATTCTACCTTTGGAAAGGTCATAAGGGGTCATTTCTATAGTTACGGTATCACCTGGCAATATCCTGATTTTATTCATTCTCATTTTACCAGACAAGTGAGCATGAATAGTGTGCCCATTGGTAAGCAATACTTTAAAATTTGCAGCAGGCAGCAGCTCTTCGACAGTTCCCTCTACTTCAATAAACCCTTTTTTATTCTTTCCTCTACTATTGTTTTTTTTATCATCCAACATTTATAAATTTTACTGTTTAAAAAAACTTGACTCTTCACTAATTCGAGAGGCAAGATTATTTAGCAACGACAATGTAATATGCATTGTTTTTTTATATAGCTAATTCTTGCCTAAGGCTTGTATAACAGTTGGTGTAAAAAGTAGATAAATTATATCAATATATAATATATTGTCAAGAAATTCTACTTAGATGGGCAATATATTAGCTAATATTAGCTTAAAATAGCTTTTATTCTTCTGATGCCGGCGGATGATGATTTTTCTGATTGTATGGTAAATGTGCCCAGTTCTCCAGTTGATTTTACGTGTGGCCCTCCGCAAAGCTCTTTTGAAAAATCACCAATGGAATATACACTGACCTTTTTTGGATATTTTTCCTTAAAAAAAGCGATCGAACCACTGTCAATAGCCTCATCATAATCCATAATATCTTTTTTTACGGGCAATTTTTCATTTATTTTTTCGTTAACCAGTTGCTCTATTTTATCCTTTTCCTCTTCAGTTAATTTTCTCGGATGTTCAAAATCAAAACGAAGGCGCTGTGGATTGATATCGGAACCCTGTTGCCGTACATGATTGCCTAATACCTCGCGTAGAGCTTGGTGTAAAAGATGCGTAGCAGTATGATATTTGGTAATTATTTTTTTATCGTTATCTGACCATTCACCGCTGTCCAAACCATGCCCACCAAATTTATTAGCCGCTCCTTTCCTTGATTTTTTTTGATGCTCCTTTACTTTTAAATTAAATTCTTTTATGTCAAAGGAAAATCCTTTCCGCATTATTCGGTCCGGGGAAAGTCCATAGGTGCTGTAAAGTATGAAAGCTTCTTCGGCACTGATTTTCCTTGAGGAGGGGTCGCTTTGTTTATTTGGATATTTTGATTGCTCCTTTAGGTTAGTTATTTTATTTACGGTACTGGCTACGTCTATATCAAGTATTTTTTTGTAGGCTTCAAATTCCTTACTCATCTTATTTAGAATATCATCTTTATTTTTATGAAGATGCGGATATGTGTCATGGTAAATTGATATTATTGTTTCTAGAATAGATTCAAGATTAATTTTTGTATGCAAATATTGGTCCAAAGCTCTTCGAAAAACTCTGCGGGCGATGTAACCTTGCTCCTTGTTGCTGAATTCAACGCCATCAGCCAAAAGGAATATAGTCGCTTTCAGATGATCAGCTGCAACACGGCAACGGATGGTATCTTCCGCTTGATTTGTTGAGGAAAAGCTAGGATCTTCATAAATAACTTTACTTAAGGGCTCAAATAGGTCGGTATCAAAAATAGTTTCCTTGTTTTGTACTATCATAGCAATTCTCT
>CAZJUO010000080.1:0-4854 GCA_964549245.1 uncultured Gammaproteobacteria bacterium | reverse complement strand
AAAAAGCCAACCAAAAAGACTAATGATAAAGACGTCAGTGCGCCTCCAAAAAAGGCAACCGCCAAAAGTTTTACGCCTCCAAAAATAAATTATTTATTTGCTGTAGGCCGTCGTAAATCGTCTGTTGCAAGGGTTCGTTACTATAAAACGGGAAATGGCGAAATTATTATTAACGATAAGCCATTCAACAAGTATTTTTCTTATTTTGAATTGCAAAAAATTGTTACCACACCCCTTGAAATTACCGATTATTTAAAAAAAGGAAACTTTAGCATACGTGTAGGCGGAGGCGGTTTACGAGGTCAGGCAGAGAGCATCCAATTAGGAATTAGCAGAATATTATTACTATTGGATAGTGCTCTTAAACCAACACTTAAATCACAGAAGCTCTTAGCGCGTGACGCGAGAGTCAAGGAGAGGAAGAAATACGGACTGCGAAAAGCTCGTAGGGCACCCCAATGGCAAAAAAGATAAAGCGATGCCATTACCATCAACTATACCAAACAAAAATAATCATCACCAAGAGAGAATATTAAGAAATACCAGCTACCTAACTATAGCATTTATCTTACAAAAAATTCTCTCTTTTTTGTATTTTCTTTTTATTGCGAGAATTCTTGGTCCGGTAGATCTGGGCCTGTATGACCCAGTAAAATCATTGATCCCTATCCTACTTATTTTGATTGACTTTAGTTTAAGCGTTGTTTTGGTCAGGGAAATTGCTAGGAAACCGGAAAAGGTTGAAAAATACTTGTCAAATGTTTTAGGCATAAAAATTGTGTTTGCTTTGGCCATTCTGCTGGCCATGGGCTTATTTACAAATTTTTCAAATTTTTCTGATTTAGTAAAATCTATTTTATATTTAGATGGCGTTGTTGTAGTACTCGATACTTTTACGTTAACTTTTTTTGCTGTTTTTAGGGGATTGCAGAATATGAAGTACGAATCTCTGGGTATGATAGGCACCCAGTTGGTTACTATCATATTTGGTGTAACTGGCCTTTTGCTTGGTTTTGACTTGCGCGTTTTATTTATCGCCGTGGCTTGCGGCAGCTTTTTTAATTTTGTATTCTCATTTATTATGCTGCGCTTGAAGCTAAAAATACGCGTTCGGTTTGCCTGGGATATGGATACGATAAAAACTTTTTTAAAAATAGCATTACCGTTTGCCATAGCAGCTATTTTTGTCAAAATATACACCTATACCGACCGATTCATGCTGCTAAAACTAGCCGGCCAGCGCTTTGTTGGCTGGTACATAACAGCCCATAAATTAACGTATGCACTGGAGTTTATTCCATCTGCCTTCGCTGCCAGTATTTTTCCCGCCTTTTCATCTTTTTTCTTAAGCTCCAGGGAAGATCTTATTAAAACGTTCGATCGTGCGATGAAGTATTTGATAATTATTGCCGTACCAATTTCTTTTGGCATTTTTGTGCTGGCTGATTTAATCATTATCTCTCTGGCCGGCGATGCTTACGAAACATCCATTTTACCGCTTCGTATACTGATTGCTGGATTAATTGTAATATTTTTGAATTTTCCTGTCGGCGCCTTTTTAAACGCCTGTAATATGCAAATAAAAAACACTATTAATATGGGCATCACCGTGGTGGTAAATATAATTCTCAATATCATCCTTATCCCTAAATATACTTTTAATGGGGCAGCCATTGCTGCCCTGGTAAGCGGCTTTGTGCTGTTCTTTTTAGGCTTACGCTGGGTCGGCAAAACTATTGATTACAACAAAAGGCTTTTATTCAGAACATTGGGTCGTTCCGTACTCGCTGCACTGGTCATGTCTTTACTATTATTTTTACTAAAGTATTATGTACATATGAGCATATCTATCGGGACCACCTCATTGCTCACCAACGCCAGCGCATTCTTAACACTGCTAGTATATATAATACTGGGCATGATTGTGTATTTACTGGTACTATATCTTATAAAAGGAATTGAAAAGCAAGATATCAATTTTATATATAATAAATTTATTAAAAAATTACTAAAAAAAGGTTAATGAGAAAATCGCTACTGGTAACATTGTACTTTCCTCCACAGCGTGGAGGCATATCAAACAGTTTGTGGAACATTTGCAACAATCTCCCTCACCACAAGATTGCCGTTTTGGCTAAACAATCTAATATTGAACCAGAAGCTAGCTTTCCTATCTACCGTAAAAAATTAGTAAGTCAGTCAAATTTCGTCTGGCCAAAGTGGCTGTGGTTATTCTGGCATATTTTTAAAATTATAAAAAAAGAAAAAATAACATTACTGCAAGCAGGGCAAATATTACCCATTGGCACAGCTGTTTATTTTTTGCATAAAATACTAAAAATTCCTTATATAGTATACGTATACGGCCAAGATTTAATAATTGTACGGCATTCTAAGCGAAAAATAGGTCTAATAAAAAGAATACTAGCCAATGCGGAATTCGTTATCGCAAATAGTAACTACACGAAAAAGCTTTCGGTACAACTTGGGGCGACAACTAATAAGACTATCGTCGTATACCCGTCTCCAATAGGATTGATACGAACTGATATTGACCAGCAGTACTTTGAGTATTTTCTTAAGCAATATGATTTATCAGATAAAAAAATAATCTTGTCTGTTGGAAATTTGGTTGAGCGAAAAGGTCAGGACATAGTTATCAAAGCTATGCCTGAAATTATTAAACAATTCCCCAACGCTGTTTATTGCATAGTTGGATCTGGTGAGCATAAAAAGGCCTTAGAAAAGCTGGTAAAAGACAGCGACCTTCAAAATCATGTTCGATTTTACGAGCACATTAGCGATCAAGAATTACCATATTTCTACCATGCCTGCCATGTGTTTATCATGCCGTCACGAGAACTGAAAAATTCAAGTGGGGAATCAATCGATGTTGAGGGTTTTGGTATCGTTTATCTAGAAGCGAATTTATTTTCTAAACCAGTTATCGGCGGTAAATCCGGGGGAGTAATCGAGGCTATTGAGGACGGTAAATCAGGTTTACTGGTCGATCCAATGCGTGCTGACGATATTGCAGAAAAAATATGTAAACTATTAGAACATCCAGAATACGCCCAAAAACTCGGATCCTACGGCAAACTAAGGGCAACCAACGAATTCCAATGGAACAGTGAAGTGGAAAAGATTAAAAAAATATTATAATAATGGGTACTGCTCTCGTAAGTATAATTATACCGTGCTATCAGGCAAAGAAAACTCTCGAAAAAACGATCAGAGATATCTTTTTGCAAACATATAAAAATCTTGAAATAATTGCCGTAAATGACGGCTCTACTGATACAACGGCATCTATCTTAAAAAAATACGGTGATAAGATAACTATCATTAAGCAAAATAACCAGGGTGCTGCGGCTGCCCGGAATAATGGCTTTTCAATATCGCACGGTGATTTTATACTTTTTTGCGATGCTGATGTGCGCTTAAAAACATCAATGGTGGAAAAAATGCTCACTACCTTAGTTACAAACCCCAATAAGGCTTATTGCTACTGTAATTTTAAATTTGGCTTTCATACCTTTGACTTATTTCCCTTTGATGGAAGCAAACTCATGAAAGAAAATTACATTAGCACTATGTCACTTATCAGAAGGGAGTGTTTTATTGGCTTTAATGAAAATTTATCACGCTACCAAGATTGGGACCTATGGAAACGGATGTATAAACATGGCTATGAGGGTGTCTGGTGCCCGGAAAGGCTTTTTAGCGCACCTATGAGGGGCGGTATATCAAGCTATTCAATCACTAACATTATAAAGATACTATACAGAAAGATTGCCAACTAGACTTGCCTACATGCCTTGCCAATAAGCCCCAAAATCAGTACAATATCCTTATATGGATATTTCTATAGTCATTGTTTCTTGGCGAGTCAAAAATCTTTTGCGTGTCAGCTTAGATTCTGTATTCCAGCAGATCAAGAACCTCAACTTTGAGGTTTTTGTTATTGATAATAATTCTAATGACGGAACTTTTGAAATGGTCAAAAAAGAATTTCCAAAAGTTACTATCATCAACAATAATAAAAATTTAGGTTTTGCAAAAGCCTGCAATCAAGCGATAAAAAAGTCATCTGGTAAATATATCCTATTGCTCAATCCGGATACGAAATTAATTGACAGCAGTATTTCTAACCTTGTGCAATATATGGAACAAAACACAAAAGTCGGTATAGCGGGAGGTAAAATATTAAATACTGATGGCAGCATACAACCTTCGGTACGGTCATTTCCCACATTATTGTCGCATATTTATATACTTTTAAAATTACACCACTTTTTTCCAAATAGTAGGCCGCTTAATAGATACTATTGCCCGCAATTTGATTATGAATCAACCAAAGCGGTTGACCAAGTCATGGGTGCCTTTTTTATGATACGCCGCCAAGCTTTACTTGAATGCGGATTGCTTGATCAGCATTTTTTTACCTGGTACGAAGAAGTAGACTTATGCAAACGTTTTTTGCAAGCCGGTTGGAAAACATACTTTGTCGCTTCAGCGCGTATCATGCACCATAAAGGCAAAAGCTTCAATCAGCTTAATCCCGTAGTAAAACAAGTGCTGTTCAATCGCAGTATGCTTTATTACTTTTTTAAGCACCATTCAATATTCTCATACCTTCTTCTGCTATTACTGTATCCCATAAGCCTGCTGTTATCTGGGTTGATAATGATCTCGCGTTATATTACTCCCAATAAAAATGTATAATTATTTCAATAAAACTTATAAAATTACCTTTTTAATAATAATTATTGTAGAATGCCTTTCATTATTGGGCCACGTTTATGCTGATATAAACACAATATTATTTTGGCTGATTGGCGTAGCCACTTTTTT
>CAZJUO010000079.1:0-5000 GCA_964549245.1 uncultured Gammaproteobacteria bacterium | reverse complement strand
CTTAATTTATTGACTCCCAGAGAGTATTTGTCGCATTTGCGGTGAAAGATACCGGTAGCTTGCAAAATGGTTAAAAATATGCTATAATTAATAAACTATTGCTATAACTATTCATGGAATTACGTTCGATCGAAAAAGCTGAAGTTAGCGGTAAGCGGATTATTGTTCGCTGTGGTTTTGATGTGCCATTTGATGAGTCGGGAAATATTGTGGATGATATTAGAATACGGGAATGTGTACCTACCATTAGTTATTTAATTGAAAAAAAAGCAAAAATAATTTTATGTAGCCACAATGGCCGGCCAAAAGGAAAAAGGGTTGAAAAACTGTCTATGGATAAGATTGCCGTTAGATTGCAGGAACTGTTACCATGCCCCGTTAAAAAACTTGATGATTGTATCGGTGAGGAAGTAGAACAAGCCGTTGGCACTATGAAAAAAGGGGACGTGCTAGTACTTGAAAACTTGAGGTTTCACGCGGAAGAAAAAGAAAACGATCCGTCCTTTGCGAAACATCTAGCCAGCTTAGCTGACATATATGTCAATGAAGCCTTTGCCAACAGCCATCGGGATCACGCGTCAATGACCGGTGTGCCTCGGCATCTGCCTGCTTATGCTGGGTTCCGTTTAATTAAGGAAATCAATATCCTTTCGGGAGTCATGGAAAACCCTGACCGCCCGCTCGTTGCCATTATTGGCGGAGCTAAGATTTCTGATAAATTAGGCGTTATCAACCAGTTCATGAAGCTGGCAGACCATGTTTTGATCGGCGGGGCGCTGGCAAATACGATATTGCGTGCTAAAGGCGTATCGGTCGGTAAATCCATCGTGGACGAAGCTATGGTGGCTCCCGCTAAGAAACTGGCTTTAACTGATCCCCGGTTTCACGTCCCGGTTGACGTGATTGTCGCCAATGAGATGAAAGCAAATGTACCAACAAAAACTTTAGCTGTCGGCAATGTCAGTGATAATGAATATATACTGGACATCGGGCCGGATACCTTACGGTTATTTACCATGATTATAGAAAAAGCAAAAACGGTGATTTGGGGCGGGCCAATGGGGTATTTTGAATTGTCGCCGTTTGCTAGTGGTACAATGGGGATAGCAAAAGCCGTGGCAAAAAGCGGCGCCAAAAGCATTATCGGAGGAGGTGATACCCTCGAGGCTATAGACCGCAGTGGTTTTGCCGATAAGATGTCATTTATTTCTACTGGAGGCGGGGCTATGCTGGAATTTATCGAAAACAAAACATTGCCAGCCTTACAACCATTACTAATAAAATAATATATGAGTGCAAAAATCAAAAACATCAAAGCATACGAAGTGCTATCATCCGGAGGCAAGCCAACCGTTGAAGCGTCAGTTGAATTGGAAAACGGTGTTATGGAACATGCTTCCGTCCCTTTTGGGGCATCTGCCGGAGTGCATGAAGCCCACATCATGTTTGATAATGACCCTAAGCGTTACGGGGGGCAGGGCATGCTCAAAGCCTGCCATACTGTCGAGCAGGTTATTGCCAAAAAGCTCAAAGGAAAAGTCGCCACCAATCAAAAGAAAATAGACGAGTTGATGGTCAAGCTGGACGGAACGCCAAATAAAAAACGTTTGGGCGGCAATGCCATTTTAGCTGTTTCATTGGCAGTAGCGCGAGCCGCATCAGCTTCGGCAAAAAAGCCTCTCTATAAATATATCCGCTCCGCCTACAAATTACCTTATAAGGATTGGCGCTTACCAAAACCGATGATGGTTGTCATTGAAGGGGGCGAACACGCTGATAATTCTACCGATTTTCAGGAATATCTGATGAGCGTTAACGGCGCACGAACCGTTCGTGAGGCAGTTCGCTGGGGTGAAGAAACGTACCAGGCGCTCAAGGGCGTACTGAAGAAAAAAAACTTAAATACCAATGTTGGCAACGAAGGCGCTTTTGCTCCGGCCGGTATAAGCAGCAACCAAGAACCGCTTGAACTAATTATGGACGCCATCCAAAAAGCTGGATATAAGCCCGGACGTGATATTTCCATTTCCTTAGACCCTGCGGCTTCAGAGTTCTATGACGCCCAGACAAAACAATATGTTCTGCAATGCGAGCACGCTGGCTTATCCTCGGATCAGATGATCGGCCTGTATAACGAATGGCTGCAAAAATATCCCATACTTTCCCTTGAAGACGGGCTGGCTGAAGATGATTGGTCAGGTTGGCCAAAACTGTTTAGTAAATTAAGCGCCCATACAAGAATTATCGGTGATGATTTGACGGTAACAAATAAAGAACGGTTAAAAAAAGCTATTGAACAAAAAGCGATTAATGGCGTTTTGATTAAATTGAATCAAATTGGTACACTGACAGAAACCATAGAAACTATCCAGCTCGGCAGAAAGAAAAAATATTGGCAGGTCATATCGCATCGGGGAGGCGGGGAAACGAACGACACGTTTATGATCGATCTGGCGGTAGCCGTTAATGCTGAATACGTCAAGGTCGGGCCGACACGGGGCGAGCGAACGGGAAAGTACAATCGATTACTACGCATCGAGCAGGAGGTCAAATAATACAATATGAACAAAAAAAATCCATTTTTTTTAGTCATCCTTGACGGGTGGGGCATTTCCAAAGAAACTAAGGGAAATGCCATCGCTTTAGGTTCAACGCCGGTCTACGATACGCTGTGGGATAATTACCCCCACTCACAACTGGGGGCTTCTGGCAAAGACGCTGGCTTGCCCCCCAATCAGGATGGCAACTCCGAAGCCGGGCATATGAATATCGGCGCCGGACGGGTCATCGAACAGGATTCGGTGTTAATTTCACGCTCAATTAACGAAGGTACATTTTTCAAAAATCCGGCTTTTGTCGCCGCATTCCAGCATGTGCAGGAGCACAAATCCAAAGTTCATTTGATGGGATTACTGACAGCCGAACAGTCAGCTCATGCAGATCCGGATCATCTTATTGCCCTTATCACCTTTTTTAGATTAAAAGGGGTGAAAAATATTTGTTTGCATTTGTTTACGGACGGGCGTGATTCATACCAATACTTAGCCGTTAAATTAATTGATAAAATTCGAAAAATAATAAATGACCATGAACGGATCTGTACTATCATCGGCCGTTTTTATGCTATGGATCGAATCAAAGAATGGGACAGGACACGGCTCGCTTATGATGCATTGGTTTCGGGGGAGGGGTATGAAGCAAAAGATCCCATGGAGGCTATACTCCATGCTTATAATCGAAGGGAAAACGATGAATATATTCAGCCAACAATTATTAAAAATGGCGGTTTGGATGATGGCAGAATTTCAGACAATGACGCAGTTGTATTTTTTAATTTGCGTTCTGACAGGGTGCGCCAGCTTACCAAAGCCTTTATACAGCCGAAGTTTTCCGGGTTTAAACGAAAAAAGATCGTAAAAAACATAAAATTTATCACCTTAACGGATTTTGGTCCTGACCTGCCTGGCGTATTGTCAGCCTATCCTGCGCGCATACTTCCGAACACATTACCGCATGCCCTGCGCGGTTTACGGCAGATGTATATCGCTGAAACCGAAAAATTTGCCCATGTCACTTATTTTTTGAATGGCGGGCATGATCATACGGTAGCCGGAGAAGATCGTGAAATTATTAAATCCCCGAAAATGAAATCATATAAAGATAAGCCGGAAATGAGCGCTGATCAGCTTACCAATCGACTGCTAAGGGTTATCGAAGAAGAGTCGCATGATTTTACCTTGGTAAATTACGCCAACCCTGACATGGTCGGCCATACGGGGGACTTGGAAGCTGGTATAAAGGCTGTTCAAAAGGTTGATTATTGCCTCGGTCGGTTAGAGGATGCAATTTTGAAGAAAAATGGTACAATGGTAATTACTGCCGATCACGGAAATATTGAAGAAATGATTGATTTGGAGACTGGTCAGGTCGATACTTCGCATTCCACGTTTCCTGTACCGTTAATTATTGTCAATAAAAATATTCCCAAAAATACGAAAGTAAAAAAAGGGGTACTAGCTGATATAGCCCCGACAATCCTACATATGATGGGTATTAAAAAACCAAAAGAAATGGGAGATAAAATATTATGCCAATACCAAATAAACCGACAGTCTTAGTTATACTCGACGGATTCGGCATTGCCCCGCCCGGACCGAGCAATCCGGTATTTTCCGCCAAGCTGCCGACTTATCGATGGATAATTGATACCTTTCCGACACTGGCTATCCAGGCTTCGGGCGAAGCGGTTGGTTTGCCATGGGGAGAGATGGGAAATTCAGAAGTCGGGCATTTAAATCTTGGGGCGGGGAGGATTATTTATCAGAATTTACCCAGGATATCAAAATCAATTTCAGACGGCAGTTTCTTCAAAAATGAAGCATTTGCCAAGGCCGTCGCCCAGGTCAAAAAAAATAAGTCCAAAATGCATTTACTTGGTATGATTGGGCCCGGTGGTGTGCACAGCTCGACTGATCATTTGTATGCCTTGATGGAATTTTGCAAACAAAATAAATTAAAAGAAGTTTATTTGCATCTTATTTTGGATGGGCGGGACGCGCCGCGTGATAGCGGTATTGAGTACATAAAAAAGGTGCAGGAAAAAATTAAGGAATTAAAAATTGGCACTATCGCAAGTATGACAGGACGATATTTTGCCATGGACCGGGATAATAGGTGGGATCGGGAAGAAAAGGCGTATCGGACTATCGCTGAAGGGAAAGCGGAGCGCTATAGCGATGACCCCTTAGCAATTGTTAAAAAATCTTATGAGCAGGGCATTTATGACGAAGAATTTACGCCAACGGTCATTGGCAGTGAAGGCAAACCTACAACCACTATCGATTCAGATGATGCGGTTATTTTTTGTAATTTCCGGCCCGATCGGGCGCGGCAAATCACGAGCGCTTTTGTCAAGAAAAAATTTGATAAATTTGAGAGGAAAAAAATTGATAATCTGGTATTTGTTACCATGACACAATATGACAAAGAGCTCCCGGTTG
>CAZJUO010000078.1:0-5036 GCA_964549245.1 uncultured Gammaproteobacteria bacterium | reverse complement strand
ATGTGCGTGGATAATACCAAACTGTTTTGACATACAGCGCTTTTTTTGCTATAATATAGTAACAAAGTGCAAAAAATCGGGGTTGTTAACCGTCCGGATTTATATTGCATTAGAGTGTATGATAAAAAAACAGAAGAAAAACATTCGGAAAAAAAACGCAAGAAAAAAACAGCCGTTTCTTAAGCGGGCTGTATATTTTTTGTTTCAAAAAAAGCTATTGATCGCCAAATGGGAATTGAATATTTTTGGTCTAATATTATTTTCTGTGGGTTTAGTAGCAGGAGTTTTTTTTGCAGTGAATAATCTGATGACAGTCTACGCTGCGCCGACCCAGGATTCCCAGACTATTACCACGCAGGCAGAATTTGACTTGGGGACTTTTTCTGACACACAGTCAACTGATGATTCTGGCGGAGAAGTGGAATTGGCCGGCGGGGCCGGTCCTGATGATACTTTGTATATCAAGAATTTTACTATTACCAGTACAAATACCAACGAGTTGACTGAATATCAAATACTTATTGATGGGCTGGACACTGCTGCCTTAGTAACCGCGTCTCATATGCAGAATGATTGTGACGATATCCGCTTTACAAATTCAGATGGAGACAGTTTGCCTTATGCCATCGTCGGAAATACCTGCAATACTGCGGATACGGAGATATGGGTTAAGGTTGATTCTATTGCCGCTTCGGGCGATACAACCATTAGTATGTATTATGGTTCAGGCGCGGCCTCTGCTGCTTCGTCATTTTCGGACACATTTAGCTATACCACTGAAAAGGTGGTTGGTTATGTCATGAATGACCAGCTCGCTGCCATGCGCGCTATCAGTTTAGAAAACGGTAATTCAATAACGGTAGGCGGTGATACTCAAACATTAAATCAAATGGGTACGTATGATTTTAGCGTCAGTACTTGGTCGGCAGTAAGCGCCAAGAAATTATTTAATATGAATGCCACGAGTTATGATACTATCGTGCCGGTTTCCTGGGCCGGGACGGAATTTATATACCAAACTCGTTCTACAAATTATGATGAGGAATTTTTTGTTTATAATCCGACGGACCAGGATGCAGAAGTCAATTTTTATACCAATGGCAGCAACTGCGGTGCAAATCCCAGGAGCGTTAGTGCCGGATCTGGATTAAAAATTGCAAATTGTACAATAGGTCAAAATGCTCAATACAGGATTACCAGTGATTTTCCGGTTTTAGTCAACAAGTCCGCGGCCGGCGGTGACGACCCCTTTCCTCTGTATCCGGCTTATGCGGGTCCGCTCTATGGCTGGGATTCTACTCAAGATTTGTTAGCGGCTGGCGCGACTGGCTTGAATTATAGCTGGATTGATTCGGGAATGGGTTCAGCCAGCTCGGGCAGTTTGGGCAATAACGGCAGCGTCACTATAGATGCAGGAGGGGGTAGCTACTATGGGGGTGATACTGTAAAAATATGGTCAACCGATGGAACACCTAAAGCGTTTGGCATGTCTTCAAACGCAGATGGTGATGGCGGGGACGCCACTTCGTATTTACCGAGAATTGAATTCGGGCCCATGGCTGGTTCAGGCTATGGCACTGATTATATAGCTGTTGTCTCTGATTCCGCGGCACAATGTACTTCATATAACAATGCTGCGTCCTACCAAACCCGTACGCTGTCCAGCTCTAATGCGCAAGTTTATGAATTGGGCGGCAGCAACTTCGGCGTCAGTTCTGATAGTGACTATATCAGCAATAAGTGGCGGGTGGAATGTGATGCGCCCGTGTACGTGGTTTCCCAGGAGCCTTCGATAGAGGACGAACAGATGAACTGGATGCATCCCCAGATGAGGCAATGGGCCTATCCCACCCCGACGGTGGGTGCGCCAAGTGCCGAGCAGTCGGCTTTACCAGCTTCCGGTACCTGGACTTCGGCTGACGGCGCGGCCAATGCTATGGATATTTACTGGAACGGCGATTGGGACGACAACGGCAACGGCAATTCTTTTGAAGCCAGCGTAACTTTACCGGCCAATACTGATATTGATTTTGAAATGAGGATTTCAGAAGACGGCAGTTCTTGGACCGGCTGGTATGACATGACTGATGAGGACGCTGATGCTGGCCGCTACGGCGTTTCGGCTGCCACTCTGGAAGCGCAGTTTCCGCAAGCGACTTATGAAACATATCGCTATATCCAGGTCAGGGCCACACTTTCGCAAACAGATGGGATATCCAATCCAACTTTAAATGATGTTTCAATATATTACTTAGCTGATGCGGATGCTCCATCTACTAATGTGGATGCGGCGCAGTGCTGGAATGGAGCAGGTAAAGTGACAGAGTATACTACCGGAGAATGGAATAACGATACCTCGATTTATTGTGAATTTTCCGGAGCAGTTGACGATCATTCTGGTATTGGGGGTTATTATGTTTATTTTGGGACCAACAATACAGCAGATTCCTCGGTTGATGGAGCTTCACAATCGGCGGCTACATATACCCTTGATTCAATGACTACTGGACAAAGTTATTATCTGCGTATTGAAGCTTATGATTTGGTTGGTAACACATACGATGGGGCAACAACATTATTTGAGTATAAGTTTGACTCTACTGACCCTACCAACCCTGGCGTAGTAGCTGCCAATCCGGCCGGGTACAGTAATACTAACAGCTTTTCATTTTTATGGGCACCGGCTGCGGACAGCTATTCGGATATTGCGGGTTATTATTATAAAACGGGTAAGCCCGGTGCAACGGATACTTTTACAACGCAGACTACAGTACTCTTAACTGACGATGATGCCGCGTATCAGGAAGGCGTAAATATTTTTTATGTCAGGGCCGTTGATAACGCCGGTAACGTGGCTGATTCATACATCCAAACTAACTTCTATTATTCTGCTAGCGCCCCGCCTGAACCGGGTAACTTAACAGTTGATCCGGTTTCCAGTTCGGCTAACAATTTTACTTTTGAATGGGATGAACCAGCGCACTCTAATGCCATTGCTGGATATTATTATTCAGTAAATGCCGTACCGACTGAAAATAACAGTTCCTATACCACTGATACCAGTATTGGGCCCGGGCCGTATGCTACCCAGCAGGGGACTAATACCTTTTACGTAGTGGCTATTGATGACGTGGATAATATCCAGTGGGACTCATATGCTTCTATACAGTTTGAGGCTGATACTACGGCTCCTGGCATTCCGACCGCCGTAACTATTACAGATTCGTCAATTCGTGCCCAGAGCAAGTTTTCCTTGACTATTACATGGGATGAGCCGTCCAATACTGGTTCGGGTGTAGACCATTATAGCTTAGAACGATCTGAAGATGAGGGAGATACGTGGGAAGAAATTTCTGAAGTATCGGGCACCGGTTTTTTAGATACTGGCCTGACCCAGAATGCCTGGTATTGTTACCGCCTAACCGCTTCTGACAATGCAGGCGCTGTTTCTGCATATACGTCCCAAGTCTGTGAGCAGTCCCGAGGACGTTATTATGTACCTCCCGATCAGGTCGGCAGTCCGACCGTACATGCGCGAATTCAATCCGCTGTCATAGAATGGCTGACCGACCGTGAAGGTTCTTCTTTCGTAGAATACGGCACGACTAGCGCTTATGGCAATCAGGACGGTCAGGATGATTTTGTTTCATCTCATGAGGTAACAATGATTGGCTTATTGCCCGATACTACCTATCACTATCGCTTGAAATGGACTGACGAGGATAATAACACTGGCTATTCTGATGATTACACCTTTACCACCGCTGATGCTTTATCGGCCCCAACTGATTTGTCAGTTTCGCCGTCGTATAATACCACGAATTCATTTAAATTTTCTTGGGACGAACCGGTGGACGAGGGAGTAACTGTTAAGGGGTATTTTTATTCAATAAATTCCACCCCAACCGAGGATAATGTATATTATACAACTAGTACCAGTATTGGCCCTGGTGCTTACGCCACGCAACAAGGCACCAATACCTTTTATGTAGTGGCTATGGATGAGGATGATAATGTTAATTATGCTAATTACGCTTCGGTTGATTTTGAAGCCGAAACACCAGCTCCAGGGATCCCGCGTAACGTTCTCATTATTGATTCTTCAGACCGATATACCCAGAAATATATGCTGACCGTAACCTGGGATCCGCCCAAAGGATATGCAAGTACCGCAGTAAACAATGCGGCCAGCACTACGGATGACGATTTGATATATATAGTACAGCGATCCACTGATAATAAAACATTTACCACCGTTTCTGAAACAACCGCCATTGCTTATATTGATACTGGATTGGACAATGAAACGGTATACTATTATAAAGTAACTGCCAAAGACAACGCTGGTGCCCAATCGGTAGCCACGCAAGCTGTTTCTGAAAAACCAGAAGGCAGATATCGTACACCTCCTGATATTGTCCAAGGGCCTGCCGTAGAACCAGATTCATATTCGGCTGTAGTAAGTTGGCAAACGGATCGAACAGCTTCATCTTTCGTGGAATACGGTACAGAAGCGGAAACGTTAAACGAAGAGCAGGGGAATTCAGACCAAGTGGAAGAACATGAGGTGGCGGTTACTGGCCTTCAGCCCAAGACAACCTATTACTATCGCATCAAGAGCATTGACATTGATGGCAATGAAGCATATTCTGATATTCTGTCATTTACTACCTTGGAGGCACCACGTGTTTTAAATGTAGAGATTACCGATGTAAAATTGTTTAATGCCATAATTTCATGGGAAACAAACAAAGAATCAACGGCAATAATTGAATATGGCCGGGATACTGACTATGGATTGAGCTGGATCGATACTAGCCAATCGTATGCCTATACACATACGGTTAAGTTAGAGGGATTACAAGATGATACAACGTATCATATCAAGCTGGGGGGCGTTGATAAAAAGGGGAATCCGATCCAATCCGACGACTACACCTTCACCACCCTAACCTTCCCTGAAGTACTCGATATTTCATATGAGAACAAAGCAGAAGGCCAGACGGAAGTCTATTGGACTACCAATGTGCCAGCCA
>CAZJUO010000077.1:0-5148 GCA_964549245.1 uncultured Gammaproteobacteria bacterium | reverse complement strand
CAACCTCGAGCAAACCTTTTCCTGGATAGGGCAAGTTGGCAGTTTATTGTAAATATGTTATAGTAGGAATATATTTATTACACGATTTACTGGTGTATTTCTATGAAAAAAAATAAAAAACAAAGCAATAAAGAAGATAATTCTACCACTACTGTGGAGAATAAAAATGGAATTGATAATAAGGTTAAGGAGGAAGTCAGCACACCAGCAATAAAAGATAGTGATGTGGTCATTGATGTGAATAAAGTGCAGAAAGAATTTTTTGTTGGGCGGAATATCATCCATGTTTTAAAAGATATTAATGTACAGATTCGGAAAAAAGAGTTTATTGTTATTCTAGGACCATCAGGCAGCGGTAAGTCAACCTTATTGAATGTAATGCTGGGCCTGGAGCCACCGACGCGCGGGAGTGTCAAAATCCGAAACGTTGAAGTGACTAATAAAAAACCTAACCAGATTGCCAAGATCCGGTATCGATATTTTGGGATAGTCTTTCAGCGGGCGGAGTGGGTACGTTCAATCAGCGTACTGGAGAATGTGGCGCTACCCCTAGCCATAAACGGCGTAAATAAAAAAGAGCGCATAGAAAAAGCCTGGCAGCGATTGAAGCAAGTCGGCATGGACACGCACGCCAGCTATATTCCCACTGAACTATCCGGCGGTCAGCAGCAGAAAGTAACCTTGGCACGAGCCCTGATAAATGACGCTGATATTGTGATCGCTGATGAGCCGACCGGTAACTTGGATAGTAAATCAGCAGAACGGGTGTTGGCTTTATTAAAAGATCTCAATGAGAATAAAAACAAAACACTTATCATGGTAACCCATAATATTGATTATGTTCGTTATGCTTCGCGTACTATTTACATCCGTGATGGACAAGTCATTGAGGGCAGCCAACAGTTTTTATCATAATAAAGAGATATGAAGCTCGGATACACTTTTTTTCTGTCAGGATCAAGTCTGCGTAAACGAAAATTACGCAGCGTATTAACTATCGGCGGCATGGCTATCGGCATCTCGTTGATTGTTTTCTTGGTATCTTTAGGGTTTGGAATGCAGCGTATGATACGCAGCCAGATAGCCAGCGTTGAAGCATTAACTATTCTTGAGGTTTCAAAAGGGGAATCAACGCTATTAGAATTAGACGAAGAAGTAGTGGATAGGTTCAAAAAGATTGAAGATGTTCGGGATGTCAGCCCTTCACTTAGTTTGTCCGGCCAGGTAGCCAACGGTGAATCAGTAACTGATGTGGCTATTTATGGAATCGATCCCCAATTTATGTCAATGGAAGGGGTCAAGGTAAGTTATGGGGACGGTTTTAGCTCTTCCACCGCAAAAGAAATCGTCATTACGCAAACAGCGCTTAATCTCATAGGGCTGGGGGCTCCCGAGGAGGCCGTTGATCAGGTGTTGACGTTGAAGTTGATGGTGCCACAGAAGATTGAAGGCTCTGAAGAAGAAGAGCTGGTGCCCCAAGAGATGAAAGTAACTATTGGAGGAATTGTCCGTGATGACAGCGAGTTAAGCTTGGGTTATATACCTATGGAGTTTTTAACGAGCCTGGGTTTTACCCCCGATTACAGTGAAGCGAAAGTAAAGGTTTCGGATGAAGAGTTAAAAGAGTACAGCGTGGCTAAGATCAAAGTCGAAGACGAATCAAAGCTGCCTGTAGTTCGGGAACAGATAGAATCAATGGGATATCAGGTTGATTCAGTAGCTGATACGGTAGGCCAGATTGATAAAATATTCGTTGTTTTTGAAATTATCGCGGCGGGTTTTGGGGCTATCGCCATGTTTGTAGCGGCGATTGGCTCCTTAAATACGTTAACCGTTTCTCTTCTGGAGCGAACACGGGAGATTGGCCTGTTAAAAACATTAGGCGCAACGTCCGGGGATGTACTGCGGTTATTTTTAGTTGAGTCGATATTGATAGGTATCACCGGCGGAGCTATCGGGATTGGATTGGGTATGGCGGCTGGTAAGGCAGTAAATTTCGGCATAAATTATTTGGCGGGCAAACTTGGCGGGGATCCTGTTGATCTTTTTTATACGCCAATGATATTTATCGTGGTGGTTATCCTGTTGGTCTTTACCGTTAGTATTATCACTGGCGTATATCCTGCCCGGCGGGCCGCTAAGATCAATGCTCTTGACGCTTTGCGATATGAATAAATAATGCGATTTTTATATGCCTATTAAACAAAATCTTGAGGGTATTTACAACGAAAAGAAATGGCGCGTTGTCGGTAAAATTGTTAAAGAAGCTGAAGTAAAAAACGGTAATTCCTGGCTCCGTATCAGCAAATCGTCACGTGAGGAAATGGTTACCTACGAAAGTAAGGGATTGGTCGCTTCTATTAACGGCAGCGGCTCACTCAAACAAGACCACCCCCAGTGTCAGCAAGCAGAGCAGATGGGTAAATTTCTTATGGAGCAAGGGGGTATTGTCATGAATGGCGGGCGTTCGTCGGGGATCATGGAGTCTTCGTCAAAAGCAGCTGGGGATAACAGTTTAGGAATATTATTTCCTGAAATCGAAAAGGAAAATAATTCTTATGGGAGCAAGGTAGTGGTTAGTTCACCGCAGACGCGTATCGAGTTGCTGGCCACCTGCGCCCCATTAGTTATTGTATTTCGCGGGGGGTTGGGGACCGTCATGGTGTTGATGCGCTCTATCGTGCATTTAAAGAATAGGAAGTATCATGCACAGCAGTTGCCGCAAATGGTTTTTGTAAGCAACTATTGGATGGGATTGCTGCATACCATGATGAGCTTGGGGGCTATACCCAGTGATTTTTTGGCCTCGCTAATATTTTTTAGCACAGCCCAAGACATTATCAAAAGGCTCCCTAAACAAAATAAGATATAGCATATGGATGAGCCAAAAAAATATTTTCCTTCAGAGGAGGACAATCCAAATATTACGGTTTTAAAAGAAAAACCAAAAGGGAAAAAAAAGAATAAACGAACTTTGATTATTGTTATTGCTATCGTTGTGGTGATTGCAGGAGCAATAGGGGCACTGGTAATTTTAGCTTCTAATGTGGAAAATACTAATGCAGGCCAGGAAAATCAGATTATTCCTCCCGCCAACAGCAATGTTAACGGGAATACGAACGAGGAAACCGAAAACCTAAATACTTTGAGCCCCTTATCAACCAATACGGAGATGACGGTTGAAGGCATGGTATTTATTAAAGGATACAAAACACCCAGCGAATCATATGGGATTTCTTCGACGGAAGGGTATGAGATTGGCTTTGGGAGCTATGATTCCATGAAAGAGCAGTTTCGGCCTTATGTTGGGGAACGCATCACTATCACTTTTACTGGGGTATGTCGAAGTGCGGTTAGCGGTTGCTGCCGGTCATTATTTAATTATTGCGGTACAGTCAAGTCATGGGAACCATTGGAGGAGTAAATCAATTTTAGCCTATGGATAATAAAATACCGGAGGTTGAAAAATTTATTTCACAAGCAGCTCATGAAATAAAGGGTCCGCTAACCACCATTCATCTATACGCAGAAGCGTTGCTCACCGGTAATGTTGGAAAATTAACGCGCGAGCAAAAAGAGTATGTTGAGGAGATACATACCGCCAGTAAAAAAATGGTAGCTACAATAAACAGACTCCGGGGCAAGGAAGAGCAATAATTTCATAAATACATTTTATGGCCGATCAAAAAAAAGTATTATTGGCGGAAGATGACGCTTCGGTTCGTCAGGTATTACGCAAAGAGCTAGAGCGTGATTCTATTGCTGTTATCGAGGCAGCTGACGGCCAAGAGGCTTTGGATAAAGCGTTAGCCGAGCGCCCAAACGTTATCTTGCTCGATGTCATCATGCCAAAAATGCACGGCATGGAAATTTTGCGAAAGATTCAGGAGGATGAATGGGGAAAAGATGTGCCAATAATTTTGCTGACGAATTTTGCTGACGATCCAAAAGTAGCTGAAGCAGTGAAAGAGGGCCGCTGTGAATTGATTAATAAAGCGGAAACAAACCTCACCGCAATTCTGAAAGCGATTAAGGATAAATTAAAATAAAAACTACCGTCTTTTTTACAAAACGGTAGCTATAAAAGAAACCTAGGCGGGTTGTAAGAGCACGCTGGTTTTGGTATTCCACTGTATTGGGAAGCTGTCAAAGGTGCGGCTTTCTTGGCAGTGTGCTGTAAAGGCGGATAAGAGTGAACCTGCTGAAGTACAACTCTTGGTTAGTGAACCGATGGTAGCTTGAGCCCAGTTTCGCACTTCTTGGGTAAAGCTTCCCTGATCAAAATGGCGGATATTATGCCGTTGCCCCTTGTCGATTTGCAGGTCGAGTACCGGAGTAAAGAGAATTTTAAATGAGCCGTCAGGACAGGTGATGGGAATGGGCATGCATTCCATTTCTACGGTTTGCGGAGTTTGTTGCAGGCCTTTTTTCTGCAGCGGAAATATGATGATAGTATCTCCAGGGTAGTAGATACGCTGATGGTGGGTGACGATCCATCCAGAATTTACTGTATGCCTTGTACCAATCACAAAAATATAAAGCGCCAGTTCAATAGTAGTTATTGTGTAAATGATGGTTACTGAATGGAGCCTCGAAAGGACAGCGGGGTCAGCAGAGGTTCTGCTATATATGGCCAGGAACAAACCGACCACCAGTGCAACAATACCTGTTATGGAATGCAGTGCATCAAAAATGGAGCCTACAACGGAAGCACGCCAGGGTAAGGGCCGATGTTGTGGCGCTTGCTGTACTATCAGCAGCATGAACAATAAAGGGCCTACTGCATACCAGCACGTCTGCCAAAAGCTTATATATTGAACAGGTGATTGTGGATCAATTTCAAACCAGCGGCTCATAACAAAAAAAACAGCGAGCAAAATGCAATAAAGAAATAGATACTGACCAATTAGTTTCATGAAGGTTTTCACAATTTCCTCCTTTTTCTTGTTTTTAAGTAGCTATTTGTTGACATGATTTTTATTTTCATTAATTATGAGGGGAGAAGGGAGTTATGTCAAGCAGTACGGTTTTGATTCTTGCGATTTTATGGGTATGGGGTAATCAGTAACCCCGTAGGCGGGGATTAATCCCCGCCTACGCGTGAGAGAGGGTAGAACGGGTATTTTAATGTACAAGCCAAGTATTTTC
>CAZJUO010000076.1:0-5157 GCA_964549245.1 uncultured Gammaproteobacteria bacterium | reverse complement strand
GGTTACTTCGACTATTTGGGATAAAGATAGGTCTTTTTTACTTTCAATGTTTGATAGTTCTGATATAAAAACTCTCCCTAACCGTAAGGGGAAAGATTTTGTAATTTCGTTAATTGGTAAAATTTTAGCAAAACAAATTATTTCTCATGAAACTCTCGGCTCCACGAAAAACGTTTTTATTGACAAAACAAAACTTGGCAAACCGGTGATAAAAAAGCCTAATGATTCGAATCTCGACATTAGCATTTCTCACTCGGGTAGTTATTTGGCAATTGGAATATGTGACAGCGGAAAAATTGGAGTCGATATTGAGCTTTTAAAAAATGTTGATTTTGGGCGCGTTAGAAATTGTTTATCGGTGAGTGAAGAAAATTATATTAAATCAGGCAAGGAAGCTATGCAAAGACTTAAAAATTTTTTTGAAATTTGGACACGAAAAGAATCTTTTTTGAAAGCATTGGGGATTGGATTACAGAGGCCATTACCAATAACGCAATTTAATTTTGATCATACTAAACCTAGAAAAGAGATAAGATACGATAATCAACAATACTACTTATCAACATTGAAAGAAGAAAAGTTTATTTTATCCGTTTGCACTTCTAGGTCTGTGGTATATGATAAGAATTATGTAAAATTTACACTCGATCAACCTTGGATTTTTTGTAATCGAACTCAAAATGACAATTCGAGGATGAAATTGACAGCGTGATCGGACCACTTTACAAAGCGGGGCAAGTCCTTGCTAGAGGTGCCCACTCCTTGTAATAATATTTTATACATATATCACTTTATATATCGGGGATAATTTAAAGACCAACAATGATAGCTCACTTATTTGCAAAGAATGTTAAAACCTATCCCAAAAGACCATCCATCTGCATTGACTCTAAGGTTCTAACTTATGCTGAACTCGCCAAGACGGCAGGTCAAATCTTGAATTGCTTACAAAGATCAACCGTGAGTGGTCAGAATAACTGTATTCTGGCAACTAGACGCACATTCACCGGGTTCGCCGGTATTCTGGGCATTCTTGGTGCTGGTAAGACCTATGTACCAGTATCTCCTAATACAACACACGAACGGGCTATTTCCATCGCTTCTATTACATCCCCTGTTGCAGTTATCGCAGATCATTACGGATTGAATTTTGCTAAATTGGTTGCACAGAATTCTAGCCAACCATTAGCCATTATTTTACCGGAACATGAATCGTCCGAAGTTAATCAAGGTGACTTTGCGCCACATAAAGTGTATGACAAGTCCAACTTGCATCAATTTTCAAAGAAATTTGAACCGGTCGAAGTGAATCCAGCATCCCTTGCATATATTACATTCACTAGTGGAACGACGGGTGAACCTAAGGGTGTGCCAATTCGCCAGGAGAGTGTTTTTCAATATGTTCAATCCATATCATCACTATATCCTTTACTCTCCACTGATCGTTGCACGCAACTCTTTGAGTTAACTTTCGATCTTTCAGTCCATGATATGTTTGTGACTTGGAATGCCGGGGCATGCCTGTATGTGCCACACAGGGGCATGGCGTTATTTAGCGCGGATTTGGTTGAAAACCATAAACTAACAGTATGGTTTTCCGTTCCTTCAGTAGTGTCAGAATTAATGCGTTCCAGAAAATTGACCCCAGGCGCACTCCAAAGTTTGAGATTAGCATTTTTTTGTGGCGAACGTATGCCAGTGGAGTTTGCACAGGCAATGAAGGTTGCCGCCCCAAATGCTCTTATAGTAAACCTCTACGGTCCGACTGAAGCAACTGTAGCTTTTACTCATTTTGGATGGGATGGAAGGAATCTTCCTGAGATCTGTAATGACCTACCAATCGGTAGCCCATTACCAGAACAACAAATATTTTTATTGGATTCCAAGCGTAAGGCTGTGCCAGCTAATACTGTCGGCGAAATGAATCTTGTCGGGTCTCAAGTCTCCGACGGGTATTGGAAAAATTCAAAACAGACTATCGCCCGATATCACAACCTAAAACTTAATAACAAAGCCCCCTTACATACATATTCTACAGGCGATCTAGCCATTAATGTGCCTGGTCTTGGACTTGTTTTTCGTGGAAGAATTGATAATCAAGTTAAACTTCATGGTGTACGAATCGAACTTGGCGCGATCGAAGCTGCGGTCAGGCGAGTGAGCGGAAGTCAACAAGTAGCTGCTTTGGTTTGGCCTGAGGATTTTCCTGAACAATTAATTGTGTATGTTGAGAAAGGTGGTCTGTTAGCAAGTGATATTTTAGAGAAATGTCGGAATCTATTACCATCCCATGAACAACCTAATGAGATTATTGAGATTGATCGTTTACCACTAACTAGCAATGGAAAGTTGGATCGAAAGAAGCTGGTTACCTTGTATAAGAAGCAGACAAAGCAAAAGACTGGTGTTTCCTTACCTAAACAGTGCCCATTGCCAACGGTGGTAGATATTGAGTTCGCGGTGCATGATATTTTATCGAAACAAAGCCTGCTAAGTTCTTTACCAAATTTTAAACATGATGAAGACCTTATTGAACACACTGATTCATTAGGATTCATAAGCATGATTTTTGAACTTGAAAAGAAATTTGCCATTACTATAAATGAGTGGAAGGCTGTTACTCGTTTGGACAAATTAGTGCGAGAAGTAATAAAAGTTCGTGGCGACTCGGTTGGCAACCAAACTAAAGGCAACCCTAATGTCTCTGGAAGTGCAGACGTTGAACCAAAAGTTCAGCGCGGCCTTTTAAACGTTATTTTGGACTATAGTTCAATTTCTGATATTGATGGTAAGAATGGATTCCTGTCGTATTGTGGGACACCGGTTAGCAAATTTGTTAATAAAAAATATATAGATGTGACATTTCTGTTGTATCATGGCCGTTACCCAAACAAAACTAAACGAGATTTCGCTCTTGAGCAATACCGAATCGGGCAAGAATGTGCGAGGGGGGTGACTAAACTAATGGGCAAGATATTTTTAGCATGTCCATCGCCAATAAAATTCATTTTAAGTGTAGTTACTTTGTTTCAACAGCGATCTCTTAATAGGAATCTATCACAATGGTCAGTTGGATTGCAGGTACAAGGATTTGTAGCGGCTGCAATCGGACATCATGCGACCTTGGCACGAGGGGGGCATGAATTTGGATCAATAATCAAGCAATCTCTTCCAGAGTGGGCACTAGGAGTACTATCTGGGCGTTCTCCCTCGGATACGGAGAAGAAGGCCATCGAATCTCTTTTTGTCATGTTGTCAGAATGCATAACCAACCCGGGAACGTTTGCTGCAAGAATAGCAACATCAACTGATGCGGACTACATATCATCAGTTGTTGCAGCTCTGGCTGTTTTTTCGGGTAGTAAGCATGGTGGTGCAACAGACGATGTAATGGCAATGATAAGAGATATTAGCACACCTTCAAATGCCACTGATTGGGTGAAGAAAAGACAGCGTAAGAAACATTCGGTTCCCGGATTTGGACACCGAGTTTTTCAAGTACCGGATCCGCGTGCAGCGCTGATAGCCGACTGGATCAAGACATTAATAAAAGAAGGGGCTGATGCTAGACCAATGAAAATTCTAACAGAAGTTGATAAAGCTATGGTCCCTATGCGTCGTCACGGGACTTATGTAAATGTAGATGCCTACACCGGAGTACTCCTCACGATGCTTGGAGTACCTCTTGGTTACGGCACACTTGTCTTCACATTAGCACGAATGGCAGGCTGGAGTGCTCATGTACAAGAGCAAAAACTGAATAATATCATGATCAACCCACTTATATCATATCGCCCCAGGCATTTGTAAAAAAATTAAACAAGATGTAATTGCATAAATCATATGTCGAATAGTGACAAGTTAAGCAAGAAAAGAAATACGGGAGTTGCGAGAAATGCAAGAATAATGGAAGCACCTTTCGTGCTTTTTCTTGGGGATGTTCGTGATCCGCTTGCTGCAAAATCAGCGACTGGCTTACTCTACTGGCGCCCTGAAGATTGTATTGCTCAAGTTAGGATGCCTGATTGCACGGTTCACATTGATCTCCCCGCTATTAATTTGGCTGAGGCAGTTCGACTCGGCGTCAAGACCTTTGTTATTGGCGTTACGAATTCAGGTGGCAAACTCAATCCTAGCTGGCACCCGCACATCCTTTCAGCGATCAATTACGGGCTAGATATTGCTAGCGGGTTGCGCGATCGACTTTCTGACGTACCAGAATTTGTCGCGGCAGCAAATAGAACAGGGGTTAGACTCCTTGATTTGCGCCATGTTGATACCCCAATTCCAAAGGCAACAGGCTTAAAGCGCCAAGGGCGTCGATTACTGACAATCGGAACCGACTGTGCTTGCGGCAAAAAATTCACAGCCCTTACTCTTACAAGAGACATGAAAGCACGGGGCGTAGATTGCACATTTAGAGCGACGGGTCAGACTGGCATCATGATTTCAGGTGAAGGCTATGCGCTGGATACAATTGTTGGCGAATATATTGCTGGAGCGGCGGAGATGCTTTCTCCAAGTAACAAGCCTAATCATTGGGACGTGATTGAAGGTCAGGGTTCAATCCTCCATCCAAGTCACGCTGGTGTACCCTTAAGTCTTTTACATGGATCACAGCCAGATGCCTTCGTTTTATGCCACGAGCCTACAAGAACTCATAGGTTGGGAATCACATATCCGGTTCCTTCAATTGCCGCAGTCCGCGAAGCCACCGAGTATATGGGACGATTAACCAATTCAAATATTCGTTGTGTTGGTATTTCAATAAATGGAAGTGCATTTCATGGAGATATATCACAAATGAAAAAACAACTTAGTGAGGTGCACAATTTACCTGTTGTAGATCCAGTTCTCGATGGGACGAATGACATTCTTGATTATATGCAATCAATCGGTCTTATTGCAGAATAAGATAAAAAAGGTGACATTTAGTTAAGCTCATTATTTGAGTGATATTACGCTATGATTAGCCAAATGAGTCAAGAACTGATCTGTACCCCGAAAAGTGGACACAACGTGTCTCTTTTTTGTAACCTTAATTAAGGATAGAAATAACAAATAAAACAGCAAAATATGATCAAACAAAAGTTCACCACAGAACAGATCAAAAAGATATCAAAAAACAAAAATGTCAGCCGGTGCGGTCCACATTCA
>CAZJUO010000075.1:0-5492 GCA_964549245.1 uncultured Gammaproteobacteria bacterium | reverse complement strand
TTCATATGCCCTTAAGCTTATCAGAAAGTGCAATATGTCTGTGCACATTACCACAAAGTATTGACAAACCCATCATAATCTGATACACTAGCCAGATTTGAACATTAAAAAATCAAAACCATAAGGAGGGGTAATGGAAAATTATCGTTTACCCGATATTGCTGTAGATTACTTCATTCAAGCGGTGCAGATCAATGCGCCGTCTGGCCAAGAAAAAAAAATGTCAGATTTCATTATTAAAACGATCACTGAAGACATCGGCTTTAGAGAAGTTAAGATTGATCAGGACCTGGCCCACCTTCGAATAAGCGGAGCTCATCCGATTAAGGCTACTACTGGAAATTTGTTTGTTACCATTCCAGCTTCTCAAGGTCGCGAAGGCTTGCCCTGCGTTGGATTCAATGCTCACATGGACCGGGTTGAGCCTGGCCTCGACATCAAACCAATTTTTCCTTCGGCCGGCAGCCGGCGCATAGTCTCCCACGGAGACACCATACTGGCGGCCGACGATGTGGCTGGCATTGCTGCCATTTTGACAATGTTAAAGGTGATTCGTACACACAATATTCCGCACCCAAAAATACAGTGTATTTTCACTATATGTGAAGAGTACCGCCTGCTGGGGGCTCGATATATCAACTCAAATCTTATCGAAGCTGACATGATCTTTTCCTTTGACGGCCTTAGTCCGCAGGATTTGTATCGCGGAGCCTGCTCATCTATCAAATTCGAGATTGCCATCAAAGGCAAAACGGCCCACGCTGGTTTGGAACCAGACAAAGGTTATTCCGCGCCATTGATCTTTGCCAAAGCTTTAAGCGATGTCCAGATCTCGTGTTTCTTTGGAAAAATAATACGCGCCGATCGCCACATAGCCTCAACTAACATCAACATTTCAGGCTTTGAACAATGCGGTACCAATTCTGTGCAGCCTCGCTTAGACATTAGCGGTGAAGTCCGAGCTTTTAGCCAAGAAGACCTAAACGAAATTTATAATCAGATCATTACATGTTTTCATGAAGCGAGCGATAAGCTATACGGCGCTAACATCTCAAGAGAGGACCTTTCTCTGGATATATGGTGCGACCAAGCCTACAAAGCTTTCTCGCTCACAGAAAAAGACCCCATCATACAGCGAGCCGTACGTGCCATGGACCAAGCGGACTGCCAGCCTGAAATCTGTGAACCGCTCATGGGCGGTTGCGATGCTAACTGGCTCAACCAGCACGTCCCCACCTGCCTGATCGGCACCGGTACGCATAATCCACACCAACTAACCGAATACCTTGATCTGGAAGAATTCTTTACTGCCTGCCGTATCGCCATAAACCTGGCTACAGCTTCATAAGGATCTTTTACGTTTTTAAAAACCAAAACAGGTTACTAAATAAGTAACCTGTTTTTTATTATCAAAACCTTTACTTGGCGGCCCAGGCCGAAGCCGCGGCAATATGCGGATACCAGTCTTTTTCATTGCGGGAATCGTCTTCGTAGATCCCTTTGCCGGGAAAAAGTGTCGGACTGGCCAAATTCTTTCCATTGCCCAAATACAACAGCGTCCTAAAAATTTGGTTGCCGATCGCCCCATTGGCCGGGACTAGGATATTGGCCCAGCCCATAGCTTTTTCCAATTCGATATGGACATTTTTTGCCTCATACCCTTTATCAGTATAATACTTAACCAATTCCTCCGCTTCATCGTAGGTCTTGCTCATGGCTGGATCTTTGCCATAGGTGCCGGGCCTACACGAAGCCATAACGGCTATTTTTGGCTTCATACCAAATTGGTTTTGCAGCCATTCAGCGGTTGGATCAACGATTCTTTTTTTATCAGCCATATCCTGGCCTTCGGGATTGGAAATAATCGTCATAAACGTTTCACGGCCAAATACGTCCTGCATCAGGCCGAAACAAACACGCTTTTCCTCTTTGGGAATACCATACTGCTGTTTGAATTCCTCAACCACCCCAAAATCATCAACCTGCCCGCGCACAAACTGGTCGATTTTCCCCGCTTTAAAATCCTGTACGATTTTTCTGCCGATATTCTCTTGCAATTTGCCTTCTGGTTCCATTTCCACACAATCAAAGCCATCGATTTTTTTACCGTAAATTATCACTTCGGCCAGATCCTGCGCTTTTTTCAAACTGCTGATTATTTCATCGTCAGTACGGAAAATGGTAATACCAATGCGGCGGCGTTTTTGTTTTGCTTTGTCTAACACTTTTTCGAAAATTGAATCCATATATCTCCTCTTAATAATTATTATGGTTTATTATTTTCATTCTCTTTTTTATACTAACCAATTATGACGATCAATAATATATCATGCTTTCTTTACTATACCCTGTTCTAAGTCCATAACCACCTTTTCCCCGGAACGTAATATGTTAGTCGCCTGTTTAGTGCCGATAATGCAAGGAATGCCCAGCTCCCGCGAGACAATTGCCGCGTGGCAGGTCAAGCCCCCCTCGTCGGTGAGAATTGCCTTTGCCCGCCGCATATACGGTACGAATTCCGGCCTGGTCATAGAGGTTACTAAAATCCTTCCCGTAACAAATTTCTGCTTACTCACATCAGTAATAACCTGTACCCGTCCATTACACCTTTTAACCGGCGCACTGGCCACGTGCCCCCGCAATTCTTGCTGCTTGGTATTTTTAAAAACTAATTTTTTGAACAATTGCTTTGCCTGTCGGCCATAAAATATTTTGACTTTTGCCTGCTGTCCTTGCTTGTAAATTACATAAGCGGATTGAGTCCGTCTTTTTTGAGCGATAGAGAAGTCGAGTCTTTTATCCTTCAATAGCAGTCTTTTATAATCCTCGGGCAAATAATACCGGGGCACCCATGAGGCAAGTTTAAAACGCCTTGCCAGCTCATCACAAAAAACAGAATAATAATGATTGGAAATAATCATATGTTTTTTGCGGTCGTCAATCCACTCTCCCAAAAAACGAACTATTTTAAAATGAAGCTTCAAATCCTTGGACAACTTGCGCTTTTTCAAAAGTTTTTTTTGTTCTTTGATAAGCCGTGCTTTTTTTGTTTGCAATTTGGCCAGTTCACCAGCTAATGTTTTTTTCGCTTTATTACGGACTTCCTTTTTTATTTCCTGAAAGTATACCTGCGGCGTCAGGTATCTAGTGGCAGCAAAATTATTTTGCACCCAAAAATAATCATCGCTTAACTTTTTAATCCGTGCCCGCCAATTTTTGGAAGGTAAAGATTCATAGGCAACCTTCTTATTTTTCCATAGTAAAGAATATAGACCCAAACAAACTTTTAGGAAAGCGATACGTTCTTGTTCCATAAAACTTAGGTGTGCTGGAGTAGCCAAGGTACTGGTAATATTTTTAATAGCGCTAACAGGCTCCATCGGTAATTCTTGCCATACCAATTTCTCTAAATAGTAGGAAGAAAAGATATCCACACATTCCAAAGTGACGCTATAGCGTACGTAATCCAAATTGGTGTCAGCGTAGGCTTGATACACTTCCCAAAACTGCTGGTTGGTCAAATGTTCTTTCTGCTGTTCAAAAAAACGGCCCAGCGCCATGAATGACTTATTTGTATCCCCGGCTTGCTTCTTTTTTTGAAGGTAATTATTATCTTTTTTTACTTTCCGAAAAATATATTGATAAACTTTGTACTTCTCCTCTTCAGAAGTGACTTCGTAAAAATAATCCCCTTTGGTCAATAAATAGCAAATAGTCAAATATTTTGGGTGAAAATAACGCGACTGCTCGATAAAAGCGTGCAAAGGGTACATGACATATTGATAGACCGCCGGGGCATGCTCTATCCACCAGGTGTGCTGTTTAGTCATTTGTAATGCCTTTTGAAAATTCATATTTTTTCTAACATAATCAGACCAAAAAACTTACCCAAATAGCAATTTTGCGTATTCGCTGTAACCAAACTGCGGTTTTATCTTTTTCTCCTTTGGCACGTATTTTTGTGCCACATAATCGTACATATCATTCACTGCGGTAGCCAGCTGGTCGCCAAACGGCAAGGCAAACAACCGCTTCAGTTCATCTTCTTTGACTCCGCCCTCATACATCACATCATGCCCATACATAGCCTGATACTTGCCAGCTTGCTTTTTTATAAACAGGGGAACGCCGGTAATCATTTTATCAATAGGCAAGGCCTTGATATGATTTGCTTCGTCATGGAAATCAGAATGGGGCAGTACTTTTTGCCAGGCTTCTTTTATTAGATTCAAATAGGTCAGTGAACCATGCCCTAAGAGGGGCCTAACTCCGTAGTAAAAAATATTAACCGCGAAAATCAAAAACAAACTGGGGTAGATTTCTTTTTTCTTCAGCAAGCCGATAATAGTCTGCTTATCCAAAGGCACAGCCAAGTCCTTATGGTCTTCGCCATCCGGCACTAAAACATTATCATGCAAAAACAAGCGCAGCGAGCGCGGCTGGTCAGGGTGTTTCCGCCAAAAAAAGTGCGTACCTTTATGTTCGTCTTCCCGCCAGGTAACTACTATCCCCCTAAATTCATCTAAAATCAGTGACCGGAACTGCTGGTCAAATAATGCTTGGGTAATAAAATTATCATTTTGCAATAAATGAAGCAATGAATCGGTGGTAATTTCTTCTTGGGTAATATACAGAAGCTCCGGCAAATTCGTCCGTAACGTTTCTTCAAACATCAGCGGCCAGGTCTTATTCACAATCAGACTGATTTGATCGATATAGTTATGGCACGATGAAAAATCGATCCCCCGTATCAATCCATCAATTCCCTCTAAAAACATCTGCTCTTGATGGTCAAATTCCGCCCACTGCTTTTGGTCCTTCAACCGCTGGACAAAATTAAATTCCCGCTTGGGGATATAATACGAGCAAAATTCTTTTTCACTATTACTGAATAAAGGAACCTTTTTTCCGTGCAGCATAAAACCGTTCTTACTGAAATAGTTATTCGGCGGCACGTCCCCGCTGGAAAAAACCACTATCGCAGGCTTTTTTTCTTTCTGTAAAAACTTACCAGCATTTGCCACGATATTATCTGAAATCAAAATAGGATGGTTCAAAACTTGCTGATGGTCAACAATATTTAGGCATAACTGGTCATCAAATTGCAGATACAATTGCTCGACAGCCTTTGGCCCAAATAACGCTTTAAATTTCTTAACTACTCTAGTTTTTAATTCCTCTTGCCTTTTAATATAAACCTGGTTCTTTTTAAAATTATAAATACTCTCGGAATATTCCTTCAGACTCCCCGGCAAACTAAAAAAATCACCCAGCAACGGGCAGTACTCTTTAATCTGGGCGATTAATTCACTTTGTTGTTTTTTTATTTGGGAATTTTGCATAGAGCGGCCCAAGACTTGTTATAAGCTAAAATTAGCCTTTATTTACATCATTATATAATGTATAGCCAACCAGCGCAAATATAAAGCAGTGTCCGAATTGTTTTAGGCATGGACATTTTGCACCCCCAACTTAAGGGCTTCATTAGGAGT
>CAZJUO010000074.1:0-5509 GCA_964549245.1 uncultured Gammaproteobacteria bacterium | reverse complement strand
TGAGAACATTAAAGAGCTAATACCTTAATGCTGAATATCATCGTGGACTAAACATACCAATACTTGACCGGCATTTACATGCGTGCAAAAATAATACAATACATAGATCATTAATAAACAGGAGGAAACATGGATCTGCCAAAAGATCTACCTAAACTGATCGTCTTTGCCTCGGGCGGTAAAACCGGTGGTGGTTCTGGTTTTGAAAACCTGGTCTTGGCAACTCAAACGGGCGTCCTAAAAGCGAAAATCGTCGCGGTCGTCTCTAATTGGAAAAAGGGCGGTGTTTTTGAACGGGCCAAACGACTTGGCGTTCCGTTCCACTTTATGGGCAAGCCCTATGATGCTGAACAATATAAAAAAATCGTTCGGGGTTATGGCGCTGAATGGATTTCCCTTTCCGGCTGGCTAAAGCCCGTCAAAGGCCTGCCCACAGAAAAAACAATCAATATCCACCCGTGCATACTGCCAAAGTATGGCGGTCCGGGCATGTATGGGCATCACACCCATGAAGCGATTATGGCTGACTTCCATCAAGGCAAGGTATATCATTCAGAAGTATGTATGCATTTTGTCACGGCAGAATATGATGAAGGCCCGGTCTTCTTCCGTACGCCAGTACCCATCTATCCAGCTGACACCCCGGAAACTTTGGGCAAACGGGTAAACCAGGCAGAGCATCAATGGCAACCTTTTATTACCGATCTGGTAGTCAACGGCCTTATCCGTTGGGAAAACAACCGGTTGATTGTCCCGGATTGGTACTACCTGCATTGGCGCCAGCCAGCTGCTGAATAAGTGTCCTGCGATAACAAAACCCCCGCTTACTTTATGAAACGGGGGCTTTTTATTTCTAAAAATTACTGAATGGCCGTATATTCAAACCAGAGGGAGTAAATTTCCACATCAGGCTCTCCAGCTGCAGTGTTGGTATCAGGCCAGGCGTTGAAAAATATCACATCACCTGCTGAAATATCGATTTGCGAAGTGGGGGTAAAGGTAATCACGTCAGGCGTACCGGCGTTGTCTGGGATGTTGACTGGCGTCTCATTGGCCATAGCAGTAGCCCAGGCAGCTGTGCCAGCAGTTTCGGAAATAGCCATTTGCCAGTCTAGATTCCAATCAGTCACGATATCGCCGGAAGTGTCAACCACAGCCTTAAATACGCCACTCGACGCATAATCGGCCGGCACAACTACCTGACCGCCAAAATCAACCGTATCGTCTTCTGAATATTTTAAATACAAACCCTGATTGGCAGCATAGCTAAGCGACGGGGTAGTTGCTGCGGTAATGGCGGCTGGCGCATTATTCGCATCCGTATACCAACTGGCCAGCGGCATATCTACCTGCCTAGTCGTATCAGCAATTTCATTAGCCGCCCACGGATAGCCCACATTAACCCAATCAGCGGTTATGGTAACGGCTTCATCGGTGGTAGCTACACTAGTACCGTTTGTCAAATCGTCAACTGAAAGACCAGTAATGGTAGCGTTGCCCACATCAAGCGTTGAGCTGGTACCAAAAGTAACGGTCTGATTGCTGGCCAAGGTTACATCGCCACCAATGGATACATTACCAGCCACCTCCATATTATCATTAACAATAAAAGGCATACTGTCCCCCGTGCCAGCAGTTGCTCCCCGATATACGCGTCCGTCTATGCGGACATTGTCACCAAAGGTTACTGGATTGTCAGCACCCGAAGTATCGATCGTGTTATTGACCACGGTGCCATTAAAAAAGGTAACGCCGCCAACACTTTGCTGACCAACTTTTAATGAATTGACGGACAAAGATCCGTTAAGGCTAAAAAAATCACCAGTTGCCCCGCCCAGCGCACCCGTAATGTTGATTTCTGAAGCAGCCCTAACAACCCCAGCAGTCAAGGCAACAGCAGCAATCGCCACCAGACTAATAAGAAGAGTCTTTTTCATTTATATTCACCCCCTTTCTTTTTATAAAGTAATTATCATTATTAGTATACCTCGTATTGGCCATGATAACCATTAAACCAACCAAAGCCCAAAAAACTACCGCCAAATCGTTTTTAAAATACGGTGTATCAACCAATCCATGAACAATAATCACTATTATGGCGACCAATAAACCAATAGCGTAAATCTTATACTCTGGTTTTTGTTTTATTACCCTAATACCGGTGCTGAAAAAACGCACGATCAACCAAATAAATAGCAATAAACCGGCTAAGCCCATTTCAATCCAGACACTTAAAATAAAATGGTCTGGGTTGGGAAAAAACTCCGTATGCGAGGCCTCTTTATACTGCTCATAAACCACTGGAAAACTTGCCAAGCCAGTACCCGTCACCGGGTTTTCCTCTATAATGCGAACCGCGCCTTTCCACATAACCAAGTGTACGTCCGCAGAAACATCAGTTGCTTGAAAAACGCTAGTGATATTATTTCTCGTTTGGGGGATAAGCAAAGCCAGCAATACCAAGCCTACAATGCCCAGCCATAACCATTTTTTCCAGCGAGAAAAAAAACTAAGAAATATTACAGCCGCCAACAACCCCAATAAAGCGCCTCTCGAAACAGACAACAATAATCCAATTACCCCAAAACACACTACGCCGACAATAAACACTCGAACAAAACGCTCATCTAAGGATATAACTTTCTTCTGCCTAGGCACCAACCACATAGCCATAAACAGAGCTACCAAAGGTCCAATCAGTTTGCCTACTGCCGTAGGAAAAGCAAACACCGAAGTGGCTCGAGGCGGTGACTCGCTGCCATAATGTGCGGCAATCGGCACAATATCCAGATACTGCAGCATAGAAATAAAACCGATAACCACTACCAAGGCACCCAAAGCTGCCATGATAAGGCGCAACTGGCGGTGAGTTTTAATCTCATTAACTAATATTATAAAAAAAAGGACTGGCTCCAAAACATATGCCTTCCACAAACCCAAAGCTTGCCTGGTATCCGGAGAAATGAGCACTGCAACCACACCTGCCAAAATAAACAACAGGGTCAACCATTTCCACGGCCACCACATGTATTGCTGCCTACTTTGTTTAATTAGTATTGCATGCCGCAGCAACCAAACAGCTACTATTGCCAAAATCATGACTTCTAAAAAGGTCATGGGCACTAACCATAACTCAAACCGCCATTGGTAGGTAGGGGACAGCACAACGGCTAGGGCCAAAGCCCAGTCAAGCCGCCGCCAGGCCACAAAAACAAATAGAACTGTACATATAATTAGTAATACTAATTCAAGCATATCTGTATTGTAGCACACCCAAAGTACTACCAAAATACACCAAACGCATTGACAAAAAATTCTTAATTTGTTACGGTAGGCTAATTACCATACGGTTCATTTAAAAAATGGAGGAACACGTGCCCAAAAAATCCAATAAACCTGATCATCTTGAAGTGCCGCTTATTATACTTTCTCCTGATACTAAAAATATTAATAGGCAAGTGCAAAATTTGTTTACCCAAATTGCCCTACAATGGAGTGAGCTGGGCTTTTGTGAGGCCAACAATACACTTATTTGCCGTAATACGTTTCGTATCACACGGACTGCCGAATCAAGCACCTTTACCAACACGCTAAGCCTCCTGGCGGCTATGGGGTATGGCATGATTATTCCAACGCATGGAAAAATCGACTGGCCGTACATACGACAGCTCATAGAGAATATGACTGCCAAAACAGTACCGCCAGAAGATCTTTCTTCCCTAACACCCGAATTGGCCAAAACGACAAACTGTTTAGTCAAGCCGGCTCTCCTTAATCTGCATAATGTTATCGAGGATGAATATCTGCAAAAAATTATAAGTTTCGTCCACTTTTCCGGCAGCGCTAACGTGCGTGTATCAGCTCATTCCCAAGAACAGCTTGCCGGTATGGTGCAGACTGTCACTGATGAAATCGCCCGACTGGCCAAACAAAAACAGCAATGGCAGCTGATACAATGGCGGCCGCTTATTGATACCAACGAAAATCAGCTCCCTCCATACTGTGGTGAATATTATACCTACCTAACCTTACGTTTCACCCCCCCCCCAGGAGTCTTAACAAGAGGCTCCTTTTTTTATTGGATACGCGTATGGGGGCTTGTTTTTTTGAATATAATATTTTGCGCCGCTATCATCAGACCGACCAAAAACCAAACATGCATAATATATAAAGTAGAAAATGTTTGGTACTGCACTACCGCTCCGACAAAAATCGCTACCAAAGCAATCATAACAGCGCGCAAATACCGTGAGCGGGTTCGAAAAACCGCCTTCAAAGACCGCACTACCAATAAAACGCAAAACAAGAAAAACGCCAGCAACCCCACGATGCCGTTTTCAGCTAAAATTTCGATAAACTCGTTGTTAACAATACGCCAGCCATCTTTAGGCGTGTATGAAGGATGGTCAGCCACATACGGGCCAAAATTGCCCACACCAACGCCAACCAAAGGATGCTCTTGCCAAGCGACTAAGGCGCTTTCAAATGTCTCTACCCGCTCATCATATGAAGCGCCGTAAAAAGCATTGCCAATATGCTCCTCAAATTTCTCGAAGGTAAATTGCTCGCCAGAAACGCCTAACGCCTGTATCGACACCCAGCCAACCAATACTGCCGCGATGATAAATATAACTAGGTTTCGAACAGTTAATAAGCGTCGCACATAAAATAATCCGATCAGCAATAAGGTAACCGCTACCGCCAGATACCCGCCGCGCGAGACTGTTAAAATCATGTTGACCATACCCAAAGCAAAAAGGGTTAAAAGCCAACCTGATTTGAGAGCGCTTTTGCCCGACAAAAAGAATACAAACAGCAAGCCAATAGGTAATAACAAATAATTAGCAAAATACAAAGGCTCGTAAGCCGTTGACTGCACACGGGTAAAACCCAAAACATCTTTGGTATATAATTCTCGCAATCCAGTAAGTTCGCTCGGCAATCCGGTCATGTCGCCTAAAAACTGGAATAAGCCAAATGAAGCAACGATAACAAAACTAACTATAATTACTACAATAGTTTTCTGCAGCTGCTCTTTTGACCGTACGATATTAGGCACCAGGAAGGCGAGCGACATGGTGAAGAGGATATATACAAAAACTGAAACCGATCTGGTCATATTCAGGCTGTGGGGCAGTGAAAGCACATTAACCGCCACAAACAGAAGTAATACGATGATCAGGGGATTTTTCACTAGTTTGTATTGGCGTTTTGCTACCAGACCAAAAAACCAGGCGGCCATAGTCACGATCAGCAATACCTGGCTGATACGGATGGTGATATCGCCAAACTCATAAGCGCCTAGCCGTTCAAAAGGCAGGAAAAAAACAATGAGCAAAATTCCAGTAAAAGGACTGGTAAAAACAAAAATCGAAAGTACTACAAAAAGCAAGGCGCCTAAAAAAATAAACCACGGTAATGACACGTTCACATAACTAATAACAGCCGCCAGACTAACGGCGCTCAACAAAATAATGCCCTTTTTTGGGGTGGCTCCCAAAACCATATT
>CAZJUO010000073.1:0-5719 GCA_964549245.1 uncultured Gammaproteobacteria bacterium | reverse complement strand
GCCAACTTGGCCGTTGGACAGCTGGTATTCTAAACGATTGGGGTCATTTTGCTTGATAAATGCATATGCCAAATCAAGGATATTCTGTTTGGTACGGTAATTTTCCGTTAAAACTATTTCTTTGGAATCAGGAAAATCTTTTTTAAATTCCAAAATGTTGGAAATAGCCGCTCCGCGGAATTTGTAAATTGAATTATGCACTACAATACTATCAGCGATATAATTATGCGTCCGTTCCACTTCTAAATCGTAGACCGTTTGCTTTTTTTCTTGTAAGGTTTTATTAACAACTCGTTCGTATTCTATATTGTCCCCGCGCTGTACCGGTATATAATGGCCGGGCAGCACATTACTGGCTGGCATGAGCAGCGCCGGACGATGCTGATAGCGAATCCGCCCCACCGAAAAACGATTCTCTACAATACCACCGGTTATCCGCTCCAGCTTTTTAACTATCTGACCAGCTTTTTTTATATCTTTTGTTTGGATACGTAATCGATATCCCTTTTTCCCAGGATGAAGCACGTAGCCGGTCTGCGTGAGTTTTTGAACGAGCCGCCTATCTGATGTCTCCATGGTTACCATATGCGCTATGGCGGGATTGCCGATGATCTTCTTATGTTTTTTAACGTATTCCTTGCTTCTATACCGGCGATAACACATGTCTAAATAGATTTTCACTCGAGACTTATTGCCCCGCCGCACAGCTTGCAACGCATAGTGATGCGCCGATAAATCGATACCCACCTCCGCAGCTAATCGATTTGCGGCCTGTTCAGTATCGATTTCGTGATACAACCGATCAAGCCCTTTATCCGTAATAGTTGCGCCATCTCTTTTTTGAAAACAAACTGAGGGAATACCGTACCGCAGCGCGTAATACACTTCCCAATAGTGGGCTTCTTGCTCGGTCGCATACGCACCGATGCCGATAATCCTGTCCGCTGACCGCTCCAAACGAAGGCGGCTGGCTACATCGCTGGTTATGCCGATACGCCATCCGAGATCGTTTCGGTACATAAGATATACATAAAAGAATTCACCTTTGGTCTCTTTGGTTGGTACGTAACAAAAAAATTTATGATTGGCCGTGGCAGTGATTCTTTTGCCTGTTGCAGTAGTTAAGGTGACCAACCGCGTGAGTTTGGTGTTTTTCATCACTCGTGACACGGTAGAGACGCCCATATGACCCTTCCCCACAGCGGTGAGCACCCGATCACCTTTTCGTATCTGATCTATGCGTTTTTGCTTCTTTTCTAGTCGAATAAGCGCATTGCCGGGCAGACACTGGTCATCGTCTCCCACTACAGTAACATTATTTTTTGGCGCGGCCAGCATTTTAACGAGCTCATACTGCGCGTAATTGGTATCCTGGAATTCATCCACCAAAATGTATTTGAATTGCCCCTGGTATTTTTTTAAAATCTTGGGGCGGGTTTTGAAAAGCTTAATGGTATATAAAATCAGATCGCCAAAATCCAAAGCACTATTATCCAGCAATAACTGCTGATAGGCATGATAGGCGTTGGCCACTTCTATGACACGCTGTTCGTCTGAAATTTCCTGGTCGTCGTCGCCTTTTTTCTTTAAAAATTTATCGTCATCACGATCCAACTGCAAATTGGTGGCGTATTCCACATATTCCTCGGGTACAACGCTTTCATCCTTAGCCCGTGAAAAGTGCCGGACCAAGGCTTGGATAAACTTGGTTGGATTGCCTAGTGGCCGGTAATAATCCAAATCAAAAGCATCAAAATTCTGGCGCACCAAAAGCATCTGCTCGGTCTCGTCTAATAGCTTAAAATCCAGGGGGAGGCCGATCTCCAAGGCATTGTCTTTCAAAATACGCTCGCAAAACGCATGAAAGGTGGATACCCACAGATCAACGTAACCGTAGGGCAATAAAACGTCCACCCGCTCTTCCATTTCCCCGGCGGCTTTTTCTGTAAAGGTTAAGGCAAGAATATTTTCCGTGCCCACTTTTTTTTCCATAATCAGCCAGGCTAAGCGCTGGGTAATCACCGTAGTTTTACCCGTACCAGCTCCGGCCACGATCAAACAAGGCCCTTGCCCAAACTGGACCGCCTTTTTTTGCGCGGGATTAAGGTTACTGAATACATCCATATAGTTATTGTAGCAAAAAAAATGATTAAAGACGAATTTAGTAATAAAAAAACGCCGAACTGCGGGAGTCCGGCGTGTTAATATACTTACCCTTTTGAAAATAGGTTAAAAATTCAAAGTGCACTAGTTTAGTTCTGCTACCGAATTTCAAATGTTCCGGTTGTTTCAAATAACTCAGAAACAAATTGCACCGTATACACCCCATTCGGCCAATTAAGTGTTTCATCTTTCAAGAAAAAGAACACCTCGATTACTTGATGGGATTCTAACGTATATGCATGAGCTGGCCAACTATGATCAAACATTATTTGGCTTGAAAAGCTTTTTACAGTCCAGTGAGGAAAAATTGCACACATACTATCACTTGTATTACGTATTACAGCTCGCCCTTCAATAAATGTACCTGGAGTTGTCCATGTTACACGATTGCGATCTCTATCTAAAAAATAAATTTCATCAACCGCCAAATCTGTTTCAGAAGATACCTCAAAGTACATTGTTGTATCCTGAGTAATGATACCTTGAGGTAACATTTGCTCCTTTGTAACACTGTTACTAATTATTTTCATATTCAGAGACCAGGTCCCAGCTATTGTTGCCAAACGTTTGAATACAGTAGTGTCAGTATACGTCCATGGGTTATCTTCGGCGTATAAATCAGATACACTCCAGCCAGACCAGGCAATTACTCCACCTGGACTACGAGCAGTAAAAATAATATTCCAATAACCCGACGAGCCATCGTTTTTTAAATCAGTTATACACGTAATAACTTCTCCTGAATTAAAATAACCACGACTGGGAAGTTGCAAGGTGATATTAGTAGCTTGTACATCAGTAGAATTATCAGTATCATTTTCAATCAGAGTAAATTCACGGTGTTCATTAATGTTACCTCCGGAAAATATTGCAGTATAGTTGCCAGCTGGCCAAGGCGTTCCACCCCAATTAATAGCCAAAAAACCTCCGGTTCTGCCTTCGTCTGGTGGCACAGACCAACTTTCATTAACATTATGTACTTCTTGACCGAACTGATTTACAACCGTCATGTTACAATTAAAAAGATATGTTTCACTAAAACTGGTATTTTTAACTACTACTTTCGCTAGTACTGTCTGAGTTGTTAAAAACGTATCCTGAGGAACATGATTAGCATCCATTATTACAAACTCATCAAGAATAACTCCGGAATCAATAACATCAAAATAAGTTTCTGATTCCAAATCGCCGGTTAACAGGACTGAATATGGACCAGAAGCTAAAGGCTTCTCATAACTTCCGTGTAAGAATTCACTGAACGTTATAGCTTCTCCGGGTTCAATCTCAAAATTCTCGTCATACGAAAAGTACACTTCTTCTCCATCGGGTCCCGTAACGGCCACGCTATGGGAAAAACTTCTGGGAGTAGTACTGCTAGTATTCAATACTCGAGTTTTAAGATGAATTTCTTCACGGGGATAGAAAGCATCAGATACATCATTACTATCGTTCCTGGTTTCAAAGAAAATAAGAACAAATCCCAGCCCATCGTCAATAATTTCATATTCATAGTATTTCGAGAACCCGCTTGCAGTGAGTAATATATCGTCTCCGGGTGGTGTGTGGTAATTTTCAATCTCTTCCCAGTTAATAACGTATCGTTTACCGATCTCGTATGCACCATGATAGTCGCCATAACTAACCAATTGACCATTAATGTAACACGGGGCTTCTTCAAGGTTTACTGCTAATTCAATCATCGCCGTCTGGGGCTCATCATCCTCAACGGTTACTTGACATCCATCCCATTCACTCCACTGCCCATTAGCGTAGACGCGGAGCCTCGGAAAATAAATGCCGTCTTCCCCCCAACTATGCAGGGGATTTTCCTCGTTCGAAGTTGCACCATCCGCAAACTCCCAATACCAGCGAGTAACCTCATCACCGTCTGGATCATAGCTGCCCGCACTACTCAACTGAATTAATTCATCCAACATAGCGCTGTACGGTCCTCCGGCATCAGCGATAGGCTGTTTATCAGCCGTATCCGGATCATCTGGGTCGTCGTCTTCATCGGTATTTACGTACACCTTAGCTTCATCCCAGTCGCTCCAGTTGTCATCATTATCCTGAACGCGCAAACGCACGGTAAACGTTCCTTCAGAATTTGGCGTGTCTTTCGGATTGCGCTCGCAGAGATTGTAGTTCAGTAATTCCCAGCAATACTGCGTGATATACCCGTCGGAATCACTGCCGTTGCCAGTGAAATTAATTTGCTCACCAACAGTGGCGTAATACGGTCCGCCGGCATCAGCCGTGGGAAGATCGCTATCCGGCGTTTCATCTTCTCCGTGTGCCGAGGCCACCAGAACCTCCCAGTTGTCCAAGTAAACATCATAGTTGGCCAGTTGCCAGACCAGGAAAGCAATTTCAAACGCGATTCGGCCTTCCGCTCCCGCATAAAGCTCCCATGACCATGACTTTGGATCACCGAATTCCGCCTCAAATTCCAAATACGGCTGGGCATAGGCGTATGGGCCAACCAGCGACTCGATTTTCAGTTCAACCGTGGGAGTCAGATGAATTTCCAGCCAGATTTCTTCCCGATTATACCAATTAAAAGGATAGTCGTCGAAATCGGCGTGGTGTTCCCAAACATCCGACCAGCCGCCGTGCTCGTAAACAGCCCCAAATTCCAGACCAAAACTGCCATGGTAACCACCGCTGGCTTTTTGATAACCACTGGCATAAGCACTAAAACCCATGGTAATCGTAAAGGTCGCATCAACCCAAATCGGTACCACTCCAACGGTGGCAACTACGACCTGCTTATTGAAGCTAACCAACTCAATTTCCTGCGAAGTGTAATTAAAATCTTGTGAGCACTCTATCAGAAACTTACAATCGAAATCCAAATCACCTTCCACAATAGTGCTGAATTTCTGAATACCACCCAGATCGATTTCCAGCACAATTTCATCATCAAGGTCGTAGCTAAGGAAACCTTCCGTGATTTTCGCTTTCAAATCAACACCATGCGCACTACCAGAAAACAAATTATAATTCGTTAAATCGATATAGTCACCTGTCAAGGTTACACCGGGAGCTAAATACACCCCTTCCATAGTCGGCTTTTGCAGTATATCACTTAGCGACAAAGTAATCGTGGTATCAATTCGTATTTTTTCGATAACGTCAGTGATCGCAGCTTGACTGGTCATTATACTGATAACACCAAGGCCAACATCAAGTGAATCTACTTTTTTTGTGTAATCATTAGCTCGACTGGTCAAAATATCTCCAATTTTAATATCAGGCATCTTGCCCGAATAGGAAAAAACCAGAGAAGAATCTGTGAAATGTATCAGCGATAGATTATTAATGTTATCCATCGCTATAACATTCTGTTTAACCACTATGTCATCCGTAACTGACGACGTATTTAGTCCTTTCTCTTCACAAGCAAAAAATACCTGAACCAGAAAAAAAACCACCAGCAACATTACAACGTGTTTCCACTTCATTACATACCTCCTTTAACCTCAATATCTTAATTTTCTATAATTTAATTTTCAAAGATCACCTAAAAAAACCACGGCCTCCTTTCAAAGTGGCG
>CAZJUO010000072.1:0-5736 GCA_964549245.1 uncultured Gammaproteobacteria bacterium | reverse complement strand
TACTTATGAAATATTGTTCATCATAATGCCGAACAAATAGTCAATGACTCCTCCTATAAACATTCCCTCGGCACAATACATGGCATTATCAAACCAGGAGCTATTATTACCAATAAAAAAAATGTTTATATTGGTAAGAAATCCACCATTCACCCGGGTGCCGTGATCGATTCTGACGCTGGTCCTGTCATTATAGAAAACGGCGGTACTATAATGCCCAACGCTGTCATTATCGGACCGGTATATATCGGCAAAAAATGCACTATTAAAGCTAATGCCAAAATTTACGAAGGTACCAGCATTGGCCAAATTTCCAAGGTTGGCGGTGAAGTTGAAGAATCAATTATACACGAGTATTCCAATAAGCAGCATGAGGGTTTTTTGGGACACGCTTATATCGGCAGTTGGTGTAATCTCGGCGCTGACACAAACAATAGTGATTTAAAAAATAATTACGGGCCAGTAACCATAGTCATGGACAAGGAAAAAATAAACACAGGAGAAACCTTTGTTGGCTTGTTTATGGGCGACCATTCAAAATCAGGCATCAACACCATGTTCAATACCGGCACCGTAGTGGGTTTTTGCAGCAACGTTTTTGGCGCGGGTTATCTGCCAAAATATATTCCTTCTTTTTCATGGCTTGACGCTCAAAAAGGAATTACACCCTATAAACTCGAGAAAGCCATAGAGGTAGCAAAAAAAGTCATGAAACGGAGAGATATAAAATTCACTTCCGTGGACAATAATATTTTTAAGTATCTTTTTAAGAAATAATTAACAGTACTTATAATGAATAATCATTCTATAAAAACTATTGTTGTTGATAATTACGAATCAATGAGTGAAACTGCCGCCAAGATAATTGCTGATGAAATTAATAAAAAACCTGAATTAATTTTAGGCTTGGCCACTGGCTCTACCCCTATAGGCACCTATCAAAATTTAATCAAGCATCATAATAATAACACCCTTTCGTTCAATCAAAATAAATCATTTAATCTTGATGAGTATTACCCACTCTCCCGAGATCATGACCAAAGTTATTGGTATTTTATGCATACCCAGTTCTTTCACCACATTGACCTCCAGCAAGAACATATCCATATCCTTGATGGCCAAGCTGAAAATCACCAGGAAGAATGCCGGTCATATGAACAACGCATTAAAAATCACGGTGGAATTGATCTGCAGCTACTCGGCATCGGTAATAATGGCCACATTGCTTTCAATGAACCGGGATCGGCGTTTGATTCCCGCACACGGCTGATTGAACTGGATGAAAGCACCATCGAAGCAAATAGCCGTTTTTTTAATTCCAAAGACGAAGTTCCAACCCAAGCCCTGACTATGGGTCTTGGCACGATCTTGGAATCAAATAAAATTATTTTACTAGCTTCAGGGCAGAAAAAAGCCCAGGCCATCAAAAACGCACTCATGGAAAAACCTGATCCAAAAATCCCTGCTTCAGTACTGCAACACCATCCTTACTGCATCTTTATCATTGACAAAGAGGCCGCCTCTTTGTTAGGCTAATTATTCCCTTGCAGACAACTTGAAAAAAACGCTAAGTGTTGGTATAGTAATATCAACACTTTTTTATTTACTTAACAAAAAATATGCAAAAAAAGGATTTTTTCGTCCATCAATCAAGCATTATTGACGAGCCAACCACAATAGGCCATGATACAAAAATTTGGCACTTTTCTCATATTTCCAAAGGGGTTACTATAGGCTCACAATGCGTTTTGGGCCAAAATGTTTTTGTAGGTGAAGATGTGGAAATCGGCAATCAAGTAAAAATTCAAAATAATGTTTCAGTTTACAAAGGCGTAACCCTGGAAGACTACGTTTTTTGCGGCCCTTCAATGGTTTTTACCAATGATCTTAATCCGCGGGCTAAATACCCAAAGCACGGAAAGTTTTTAAAAACATTAGTGCGGGGAGGGGCCAGCATAGGCGCTAATGCCACCATTGTTTGCGGCATAACCATTGGCAGGCACGCTTTTATCGGTTCCGGTTCGGTAGTCACCAAGGACGTGCCTGATTTCGCTTTAGTGTACGGCATACCAGCCAAGCATAACGGCTGGGTCTGTGAGTGCGGCTCTAAACTGGACTTTTCGGCCAAAGAAGCCATCTGCCCTACTTGCCAGATGAAATACCAATTATCTGATAATAATACCATCACGCAAATAACTTAATATATGGAGTTTATTGATTTACAAGCACAGTACCGGTCAATAAAAAAAGAAATTGACCAAGCTATTGGCGATACTATCGAAAGCTCTGATTTTATTTTGGGCGAACAAGTTAAAAATTTAGAAAAAGAAATCTCCTCATATTGTGAAGCTGGTTATGCTGTAGGGCTTAATTCCGGTTCAGACGCACTATTGTTTTCCCTTCAGGCTTATGGAATAAGTTCTGGAGACGAAGTAATCACCACCCCCTTTAGTTTTGTGGCTACGGCGGAAACAATAGTTCTTTGCGGTGCCAAGCCAGTTTTTGCGGACATAGACCCCAAGACATTCAATATTGACCCCGCTAAAATTGAGGCGGTTATTACACCCAAAACAAAAGCTATCATACCCGTCCACCTATACGGCCAGCCGGCGGATATGGATCCGATCATGGATATCGAAAAAAAACACAACCTTGTAGTTATTGAGGATGCCGCTCAAGCCATTGGAGCTCTCTACCGAGATAAAAAAGTATGCTCTATTGGCCATATCGGTTGTTTATCATTTTATCCGGCGAAGAATTTAGGCGCTTATGGTGACGGGGGCATGGTAGTAACCAACGATCAAGCTATAGCCGAAAAAATATCCATGCTCCGAAACCACGGTTCCAAGAAAAAATACTATCACGAGTTTATGGGTGATTCATCACGGCTTGACAATATCCAAGCGGCAATTTTAAAAGCTAAACTCCCCCATCTTGATCAATGGAATGACATGCGAAGAAAAATTGCCCATCAGTACAACACATTATTGAGTAAATACGTGGCTATTCCTTTTGTCTTGCCGCATGTTACGCCCGTTTACCAACAGTATACCATTCGAGTAAAAAATCGTGATTTCCTCCAAACAGAGCTTCATAAAAACAATATCCCCACTGCTGTTCACTACCCCCTTCCATTGCATCTTCAGCCCGTATTTCAGAATATGAAGCTTGGTTACCAGCCAGGTGATTTTCCCGAATCTGAAAAAGCCGCCCAAGAAGTGGTCTCATTGCCAATGTATCCGGAATTATCTTCCACGGACCAAAAAATAGTTGCTAAGGAGATTATTAATTCATTGAAGCAAAAATAAATATGCCAGACAGCCCACGAAAAAAAACGTTAATAATCGGGCTTGATGGAGCCACTTTCGATATTATCAAACCACTCGCCAAAGAAGGAAAACTTCCAACCTTTAAAAAAATTATGGAAGAAGGTTCTTTTGGGGAACTACAATCAACCATACCAGCTGCTACTCTCCCCGCCTGGCCGTCATTTATGACTGGCGTTAATCCCGGCAAACATGGTGTTTTTGATTTTATGGGACGTAAGGGCCAAGAATATTACGGGAAAATAATGACTTCGAGCGACATCAAAGCAAAAACAATTTGGCACATCCTTAGTGAAGCGGGAAAAAAATGTATTGCCATCAACATTCCGGCTACCTATCCGCCGTATAAAATCAACGGCCTGATGATAACAGGCATGCTCACCCCCAAAGATAAGCCGTTCACCTACCCCCCAGAGTTAAAAAATGAATTACCCGATTACACTATTGAAATTGATCCGTATCTAGCTGACAGAAGTGATACCAATGAATTTTTGGAAGAATTAATTTCCATCGCAAAAAAGAGACTTAACGCCACCCTGCAACTTCTTAATACCAATCCATGGGATGTGGCTATGGTCGTTTTTAGGATAACTGATATTATCGGGCATAAAAAATGGCATGAATTCAATAAAGTTCAACAAGTGTATATGGTCATGGACAATATTTTATCAACCCTTATTGATACATACAGTTCGCGGGCAAATTTTATTTTAATGTCAGACCACGGCTTCGGAGAACTTTCAAAAGCTTTTTATGTAAACACTTTTTTAGAAAGTATCGGTTTATTAAAATTTAAAAAGGTGTTGCCATCAGAACAGCGAACAGAAAAAATATATACATTGCTAGGTAAAAATAAGAAACAAAGCGGTATTACTGATACATTAGCTAAACTTGGCATAACCGCTGAAAAAGCTTTACACGTTATTAATAAACTTCATTTAACGCCCTTGGTAAAAATAGTCCCCCAAAATTTCAAAAGCAAAGTGCCGGCTATTAATTATGATATTGATTGGGATAATACCAAAGCTTACTGTTCAGCGTTTTTTACCACTGAAACGCAGAGTATTAATATCAATCTCAAAGGACGCGATCCGAACGGCAGCGTAGAGCAAAAAGAGTATAGCAAAATAAGGGATTTCCTGATAACCAAGCTCAACGAGTTAACTGACCCCAAAACCGCTGAAAAGGTTGTTATTAAGGCCTATAAAAAAGAAGAGGCCTATACCGGCCCCTACCTTGAAGAAGCTCCTGATATTATTCTCTTATTAAATAAGGGCTATAAAATGTCCAATACGCGCCACGCTAACGATATTGTAAGGCATTTACCTGATCTTAAGGGAAAACACGAAGTAAACGGTATTTTTATGGCTTACGGCACTGATATTGGAGCTGTCCCAAATATTCCCAATTTAAAAATCACCGACGTGGCACCTACCATATTATTTATGAACGATCAGCCTATTTCAAAAAATATGGATGGCCAGGTAATCAGAAATATTTTCAGTAAACAAAGCATTTTTGCATTAAAAGATATCTCTTTTTCAGAAACCACGCTTAAGGATAGCCTAAAAAATAAAATCAAAGATCTCAAGATTTAACAACGTTCCGATAACGGTTTATGAATACTAGCTTTATAAAAGGCACCTCTATTACACTGATTACACGCGTTGCCAATCTTGGTATTGGTATAGTAATTTCAATTATTTTGGCGCGCCTGCTCGGGCCTGATGGTCGAGGTATATACGCCCTCGCCATATTAGTGCCTTCTCTGGCCGTCATTTTTAGCAGTTTTGGCATTACCTCCTCAACTGTTTATTATCTTGGAAAAAATAAGTACTCACCCCAGCAAATAGCCGGCAATAACATAACCATTACCATATTGCTTTCCTTGCTGGCCGTTTTAGTATCTGTGGTATTGTTGATCCCGCTGGGTACGACCTTTTTTAAAGGAGTTCCTCTTTATGCCTTTATTATGGTCATCTGCTCCATACCTTTTATTAAACTTACTAATATCATTTCAAATACGCTTTTGGGAATTCATGATTATTATAAATACAATATTGTAAATATATTAAGCGTTGTTTTCCAATTTTTTGTTTTTATAATACTTTTACTAACTTCTGCTTTTACTTTGCAGTCCGCGATAATTACGTATCTTTTGTCATCAATTTTTGTTTTTGTCGTTTCCTTGATAATTTTAAAAAAAACTATTGGCATTCTTTCTTTCAAAATTAACATCGACTACCTAAAGGATTCTTTTAACTATGGCCTAAAAGCCTATTTGGGTAGTATTATTTCATTCCTGCATTTAAGGATCGACCAGCTCATTATTAACTACTTTATTAATCCTTTAGCAGTCGGCTATTATGCCATTGCAGTTGGATTGACAGAGCGCTTGTGGCTATTATCC
>CAZJUO010000071.1:0-5839 GCA_964549245.1 uncultured Gammaproteobacteria bacterium | reverse complement strand
CTAGATAGATTATTCAATTTTGGGTGTTTGGGTAATAATCACGAGAAACTTGACTTTCGGTTTTTCTTCGGGTATACTGTAAATATGGCGATTATTTATGAAAAACCAAGGGAGCCGGTGAGGGTATTTGTTGATTTTCAAGTGCTGGGCGGTTTGTCGAACGAGGAAGCAACGCGGTTTGGGCATGTAAGGCCCAAAGCTTTTTTGTGGGGTAATAGGCGGTATGAAATAGAAAAAATTAATTTGATTTTTAGAAAACAGCGGGGGGATCGATACGACGTGTGCTTTGCGGTCTCGGATAATGCCAATTCGTTTGTTCTGGCATATAATCCGGAAAAACTAGAGTGGAGATTAGAAGAAGTGCAGGTATAGTTTTTTCACTTACTTTTCTTGGCAGCAAGAAAAGTAACAAAAGAACTGCCGGGGCTACAATGCGCTGGTTGCTAATTACCCAAGTGTTGTATAGGAGAGGCTTAGTGTAGCCCCGGACCCTAGATTCTATCATACCTTACTACCTTTAACTTTTTATATGATTTTTAATAATAAAAAAAGCCTGCTCTATACAAGGGCAGGCAGTAGGAGCTAGGCTGGAAGTTTATTCGTCCGGAATAGGTTCAGTGATAAGATAGTAGCCCAGGGTCTTGTCATTATAGATGTATGGGGCAAAGCATACTATCTTGCGCTGGTGCGCTGATTTGAGTTCCTCAACTGCGTGGCTGATCTCTATTCCAGTATCGTGGATGTCTTCTTGACCACCCTTGGCTTGGACGTAGTACACCCCATTGCCTAAATCTCTTAATAACTCTGACACAGGTTCCTCCCTTGAGTTAGAATAATGCAGAAATGTATTTTTCTTTTATATTATACGATTTTACTTTTTTTAAAGGGAATTGTCAATGCGCCGCCCCTCATATGTCATTCAGAGCCCGAACCTTAGTAAAGTCGAAGGGGAGGGCGAAGAATCTCTACGACTATAGACTAAAGTCATAGAGACTCTTCGCTGCACTTCGTTTCGCTCTGAGTGACAGAAAGTAGTGGGCGGCGCATTCAATGAAATTAATATGCAAAAGATTATCCTACATTTTGATATGAATTCGTACTTTGCTTCTGTTGAACAACAGGCAAATCCGTTTTTGCGCGGTAAACCGGTAGGAGTTTGTTCAACCATGTCCAGCCGCGGTTGCATTATCGCTTCTTCAAAAGAAGCCAAAAAAGTAGGTATTTCTACTGGCTGTCGGGTCAATGAAGCGCTGCAAATCTATAAGGATATCATTTTTGTTGAAGTGGATCCGCCCAAATACCGTTCAACCACCAAGGCTATTTTTGCTCTATGCGCAGAATATACTGAAGCTATCGAAGCTTACTCAATTGATGAGGCATTTTTGGATTTGACTGGAGTGGCTCATTCATTCGAGCAGGCTAAGGTAATCGGGGGTAAAATTCAATCCCGTATAAAAAGAGAAATTGGCGAGTGGCTGGGTTGTTCCATGGGCATAGCATCCACGCGCTGGTTGGCAAAATTTGCCAGCGATACGGCGCCTAAGGGGGAGATTGTCCAGTTAACTGAAGAAAATCTGTATAGCTATCTTCAGGGCCGGGAAGTGCAGGAAGCCTGGGGTATTGCTGAAGCTATGGCCGCGCGTCTGGCAGAATGCGGTATTTTTACGCTGGATCAGCTGGCGCGTTATCCGGTGCAGAATTTGATGTCGGTGATGGGCAAGCAGGGGTATTATTTGTGGGCTAACGTCAATGGCATCGAATTGTCGGGTTTGGAGGCTAGGCGGCCGCCCAAGACTATCGGCCATTCGCATGTTTTGAAAAAGCGGTGTACTGATGCCAGGTTTAATCAGGCTGTACTGATGCGCTTGGCGGAACGGACGGGCCGGCGCTTGCGGGAGCAGGGTCTGGAGGCGCATGGGATTTACTGGGGGGTTCGTTTTGATGACCGAGAACCCTTTCAAGGCAGTAAAAAAGTGCAGCTGTCGATCGTTACTACCAGCCAGATTTTCAAATTTGTTTGGCAGCGGGTGGCGTCGCTGGTAGCCCGTTATAAACCAGGCCAGTTTGCCATGGCTTTATTTCACCTGCGGCCGCGGGTCAATCAATTATCTTTATTTTCGGACAAGCCAAAACTGTCGCCGGCATTGACGCAGGCTATGGATGAATTAAATAGTAAGTACGGCGAGGAAACTATAGTACAGGGTCCGTTGCTAAAACTGCATGAGATGCATGCTCCTGACCGGATTGGCTTTCGAAAAACTATGGAAGCGGAATTTTCCGGGGTTAGTATAAATTATGTGCCAGAAACATAAAAAACCAACTATTTTATAAAATGATGAAGTAATAAAAAATGGATCCAGCCCCGGGTACTCTGCCCGTGTATGCATATATAAAGTCTCTCATTCTGTAATACTGCGAATTACGTAATGTATTATGAACTGTTCTCGTCCGCTGATATTTCACGATATGAGCTTAGAGCAAGCTGGATCCAAATTAATTAAGGTACAAATTATAAAGGTTTTATGATATCTTTGGATTCGTATCTGGCACTGTTCATCTGCGGGGTCACTTGATACATCTTCATTTTTTTTGGCTGGTAGGGTTTGAGGCTGTTAAAAATATCTTTCATGTCAGTACTCGGGTCGAGCCATGGTTGTTCAGTATCCCGCTGGAGAATGGCCGGCATACGGTCATGTAAGCGATTAATTAGCTCGTTGGCTGGTACGGTAATGATAGAAAAGGTTGGAATGGTTATACCAGGGGAGGGCTGGTAGAGTTCATATATGCCGGCAAAGGCAAAGGGCTGTTCATCGGCGAGTAGTATGCGGTAGGGGAATTTTTTATCTGATTTTCTCGTCCATTCAAAAAAGCTGTCAGCTAATACTAGGCAGCGTCTTTGTTCGATGGGTTTAATAAAAGATTTTTTTGTAGTCAATGAATCGGCGCGGGCGTTGATAATACCACGGGATGTGTTGCGTTTCTGCGTCCAGCGAGGCAGCAAGCCCCACTTACCGGCGATAATGTGATGCGGATCGCTGGTGGTTATTATTGGCAGTGGCTGGGAAGGCGCGGCGTTATAATGCCGTTTTATAGGCAGAGAAAAATGAGCCTGAAAACGATCTTCCAGTATATCGTCCCGTGAAAAAAATGAATATCGTCCGCACATATGTTTAATTATACTATACCAAAGAATAAAAATAAATTATACAATAAAAAAACCATCAAGTGATGGTTTTATGATTTTGTTTTGCTTGTTAAAAACAGGACAAAATCTACTTCAATTTGTTTTCCTTTTGGAGTAACTTTGATAATTTTATTTCCTTGCCCCAGCTCGTCAATAATGAAGCTGAATATTGATAATGCCTGTTTGAATAATTCTGCTTTTGTCTGGCAGCCGGACTGTTCCATTAAAGCTTCAATAAGGGGTTTGAGATTGGGGTTAAAATCCAAGGTTACTCGATAAACATCTTTCGATTTTAAGCCTTTTAATTTTCTTTTCAAAAAAGTTGCCTCCAGATAAAATAGATTTCTTTTTTGAATACTATACTTATTGTAATCAAATGTCAAGAATGCTGTGGATAAGTAATTTTGCGTTATATAGGTACTATGTTATGGTAATACTATAGAGAGGGCACTATATAAAGGTCGTTTATTGCTTAGCCTTAATCATAAGGACAATAAATATGACAAAAAAGGTTATTATTATTGCCGTTGCGGTAATTATTGCCAGTGCGGGTGTTTTTGGTATTTATACCCTGAAAGCAGAAGCCCGAGGAATGGCTACCCAAAACGGTCCTGTCGATTGCTCGCAGATATGCATCGAATGGCAGAATAATGGTAGTACTGATAATGTTTGCCTGAAATGGGTAAATCAGTGCTTTAGAATTGACGGTACCTCTTACATTTCAAGCGTTGATTAAACCGCCATTTGTTTAGGTTTACAAAACAAGTTTTTCAAAAATACCCTTATTGTATATAAGGGTATTTTTTAAAAGGCAATTGACAAATGATTACATACTAGATAAGATATAATATCCATCTAAAATTAGAAATAGTTCATTGATAATACCTATACTATAAAGGAGTATTGCCATGTTGAGAATAGTTATAGCTATATTGCTAATAGCTCTGTTTGCCATATCTATATCGTGCGCTAGTAGCAGCAAAGCCCAGATGAAAACATCTACTAATCGGGCTATCCATGCAAGGTTGGCGGAAGCCGATACCACAAGTCGTCAACTTGAAATTATCTACCGAAAGAAAATAGTTCACGTTTTTAGGATCATGCATACATCGGCGGTAGACGCTCATGGGAAGAGCATCTATGACAAGCTTAAAAAGCTAAAGGTGACCGATGATGAAGATTGGTCTCGGATAGACTCCATAATAAAAGAGTATTACAGTTACATGGACAGTAACAACAACCCCGATACCAAAGAGAATGAATTTTACCAGGATCTGCAGCAAAGAATAAAATACTGCGATACCTATTTCGGTAAATGGTGGATGAATAATGACATGCGGGCAAATGTAGTGATACAGCTTGGCGTTGACGGAATGGGTTATCATCCGCCCTATGAAGCTGGCTGTATCAGCACTATCGGGGAATTGAAAAAAACCGGGTTATGCCTGCACTGCCAAATCTCTTATCCAAATAGAGGGATATATATCCAATTACAAGGAAATTTTGCCTTGAACTATTTTGATGAAATAGTAGCCTGGGTTGACCAGGGCAGTGAATATTTGGCTCGCACTGAAGAAGATATGAAGCAGGATTTCCAAGCTGCAAAACAGGAATTTCATCATACGGTAATGAACCGTGAAGAGCCGCCGGCTTTTAATCCATTGCCGGAAGCGAAAAAGGATATTTCATTGGCTTGGCAGATATTTCAGCGGCAAGTAAGCAGGGATGCTTACGAGGTTTGGTCAACGGTGGCTCTGCCGCTTGAGCAATTTACCCCTGACTCGAATGGAAATATCAATTTTCAAATCAAACAGATAGTCAGAGAAACGGCGGGCTTTCGTGAAATCACGGACAGCAGCCAGACTGCTGAAATCAGTTTGCCTTATTCAAAAAACCTTGATGGCAGTTGGTATTTCGCGGCCGTAAAAAACGTCTTACCCCCAGGCAAATGGCAAATAGTAGTGACTCCTACTGAAAATGGCACAAAAAACAAAACCATTTACAGTTATGAAGTAACGGTGCCAGAACACAATGTTCAAAAAGGCATAAGTGATATCCTGCTGTATTTGGATCAGCCGGTTGATAAGAAAGACCAAGTAGTCATTGGCGAGCACCAGTATACGGGGTTGCCATTCCGGTCTTTTAAGCGTACTGATACGCTGCGAGCTCTGGTAACCGCTTATAAATTACCGCCACAAGATTCTTCGCTCGTGGTATGGTATTTATCGCCTGTGAAAGATCGTAAACGAGTTGGAAAAACCCATGTTGAGATTGATTCTGTTTTTTGGAGTCAGATGCAGCAGAGCGCTTTTCCGGTATTGAAGTTTTTGGAGAAAACTGACATGGTACTCGGTTTCGAGCACTCTCAAAACCACTCGCTTTATTCCGTTAACTCTTCTCTAGCCAGCGTTCCACCCGATGAGTATATTTTTTCCGTAATTATCGTGGAACCGCGTTTACGTACGCCTATTCGTGTTTCTCGTACGAGAATTATGGTTAGGTAAATAAGCAAAACCCTTTGCTGTTATTAGCGAAGGGTTTTTTATAATTATTGTTTAATTGTAATAAAAAAAATGCTATACTATTCGTATGACAAAGGCTGATCGCATTGCAATAATTGCATTAATCATTATTATAGATTTAGCGCTGATTTTA
>CAZJUO010000070.1:0-6028 GCA_964549245.1 uncultured Gammaproteobacteria bacterium | reverse complement strand
GTATAAAACCAAAAAGGATGAACGATAAGATATTTTTAGTGTTAAAAAAAGAAGGTAAGCCAATGCATTTTACCAAAATTGCTGAAAAAATTAACAATGCAAATTTTGATAATCGAAAGGCATATCCGCCAACGGTTCATAATGAACTGATATTAAATAAGGAATATGTATTAGTGGGCCGGGGAATTTACGCCTTGAAAGAATGGGGATATAAATCAGGAGTAGTATCTGATGTTTTAATAAATATATTGCGTAATTCTGATGGGCCTTTATCAAGAGAAGAATTGGTAGCAAGAGTGCTTGAACAAAGAATCGTCAAAAAAAACACCATCCACCTAGCTTTAACCGATAAAAAAATTTTTAAAAAGCTTCCGGATGGCAGGTATGACTTAAACAGTTAAAATAATATAGCTCTTTATTATCAAAATGGATTTTACATCATTTGACCCCATAATTTTTTTTAATAATTTACCAAGCGCTAGCAACCCATTTAGCGCTATGTTTTATATTTTTATAAACGGCGGTTGGATTGCCTTTGTTTTTGTATCAATTTGGGGGTTTGGCGCTATGTGGCTTGAATGGAGGCGTAATAAATTTGATGCTTCGGTTAAATATGTCCTGTTGGCTATTGATGTACCAAAAGACAATGAACAGAGCCCTAAAGCAGTTGAACATATATTTTCCCATCTTTATGGAGTAGATAAAAAACCTACCTTAAAAGAAAAATGGATAGACGGTGAAACCCAACTCGGTTTTAGTCTAGAAATCGTAAGTATAGAAGGATATATCCAATTTATTATCCGTTCTCCAAAAACATTCAGAGATCTTGTTGAAGCCGCTGTTTACGCTCAATATCCAGACGCAGAAATAACGGAAGTAGAAGATTATATTGACATGGTACCGCACCCTCTTGAATTGCCTGAAGCACCAACCGATATTTGGGGCAGTGAATTCAAATTAGCCAGGGATGAGGTATACCCGATACGAACGTATCCTTTTTTTGAACATAGCCTCTCTCAAAAATTAATGGATCCAATGGCTTCACTACTGGAAATAATGAGCCGTATGGGTCCGGGTGAACAACTTTGGTTACAATTACTAATAGAACCTACTCGCGGCCAATGGCGTGAAAAAGGAATAAAAATATTAAATAATCTCATTGGCAAGAAAAATGAAAAAAAAGGCGGTGATCTGGGTTATTTTCCCAGAGAAATCTCAAAAGGGCTTTTTGAATCTTTTACTGCTTCCTTGATTCCTCCTTCGGAAATGGAAGATGCCAGAAACATGAAGCAAGAGCGAGAATGGCCAAGTATGATGCAGCATCTTTCACCAGATGAAAAAGAAATTGTAGAATCAATAGCCATGAAAATATCAAAACTTGGCTTTAAGTCAAAAATGAGATTTATTTATTCGGCTCCAAAAGGGAAAGTAGACAAGGGAAAAGGTGTAAATGCTATTGCAGGAGCTATTCATCAATTTAGCACCCAAAATCTCAACGGGCTAATTATCAACTCAAAAACCAAAACAAAAGTAGATTATTTTTTTGTAAAAACTAGAACACTAGCCAGAAAAAGAAGGCTCCTCTGGGGGTATAGGTACCGTAGCATGAAACGAGGACGACCTTCGTACGTATTAAATATTGAAGAGTTAGCTTCCGTATGGCATTTCCCGATGATAGACGTAAAAGTCCCGACTGTACAGTCAGTTGGCGCCAAGAAAGGCCAGCCACCAACTGGTTTGCCCCTAGAAACCTTAATAAAAAATAATATCAGACAGACTCCGACACCCCCCACTGACACCGGCATTTCAACCACTGATGATAAAAAAACATCCCCTCCAGAAAACCTCCCTATGTAATTATAATTTACTATGGATAATAGTGATATTACATTTTTTGCTAAAACTAACTTCCGTAACGCGGAAAGGAAATTTGGCATAAAAAAAGATGACCGAAGAAGGCATATTTACGTGATAGGTAAAACCGGTATGGGAAAAACTACCGTACTTGAAAATATGGTTATTTCCGATATTATGGCTGGTAATGGTTTAGCCCTAGTTGATCCGCACGGTGATTTAGTAGATAAGGTTATAGAATATATACCATCATATAGGATAAATGATGTTGTTTATTTCAATCCATCGGACATTGATTATCCTATCGGTTTCAACGTTTTAGAAAATGTTGATCCCACCCAACGACATTTAGTTGCTTCTGGATTGATGGGCGTATTTACAAAAATTTGGGAAGGTGTCTGGAGCGCTCGTATGGAGTATATTCTCAACAACTGTATATTGGCTTTACTCGAATACCCCGGTTCAACCATGCTGGGAATATCAAGAATATTAGTAGATAAAAACTACCGTCGAAAAGTAGTAGAGAAAATCACTGATCCTATAGTTAAAAGCTTCTGGGTTGATGAGTTTGCATCATACAATACAAACTTCAGAAATGAAGCTATCGCCCCAATACAAAATAAAGTTGGACAATTTTTATCTAGTTCCATTATCAGGAATATTGTTGGGCAACCCAAAAGTACCATCAATCTCCGTGAAATAATGGATAATAAAAAAATATTACTGTTTAATTTAGCAAAAGGTAGAATTGGCGAGGATAACTCTGCTTTACTTGGAGCCATGATGATCACACGATTACAGTTAGCTGCTATGAGTAGGGTAGACATCCTCGAAGAAGAAAGAAAGGATTTTTATTTGTATGTAGATGAGTTTCAAAACTTCGCTACAGAAAGTTTTGCCAGTATTTTATCAGAAGCCAGAAAATACCGATTAAATTTAATCATCGCCCACCAATATATTGAACAACTTGACGAAAAGGTAAGGGCGGCTGTATTCGGCAACGTTGGTACTATTATATGCTTTAGAGTTGGCGCTGCTGATTCAGAATTCTTAGCAAAAGAATTTTTTCCAACTTTTAGTGAAGACGACTTGTTAAATCTGACAAAATATAATGTCTATTTAAAATTAATGATAGATGGCGTGGCTTCAGAACCATTTTCCGCATTAACTTTGCCTCCACTGGAAGGAAAAACTAACAACAAAGAAAAGGTAATTAATGTTTCCCGAGAACGATACGGTAAAAATAGAAAAATAGTAGAAGATAAAATTATTCGATGGAGCAGCGTCAAGGATATGTATGAGCAGGAAGAACGAAGCAATAAGCCAAGATTTAATAAAAAAAGTAACTATAATAAAACCAATAACTTTAGCAAAAATAGTGAGAACTATAGACAAAATCAGTACAACAATCGTAGAACAGAGCAACCTTATAAGAAAAAGCCAGCCATTTCATTTGATAATTTAGAGGAAGTTACAGTACCAACCAGCGGCAAAGAAGTTTCATTAAAAGAAGCTATTGCTAAAGATACCCAAACTTTTATAAAAAAAAGGAAGCCAACCCCTTTTAACAATCATCAAAAGCATTTCCAAGCAAAAAATATAAGACCCGGAGAAAAAATACATATTAATTCATAACGTTGCCAGAGTTACTTCAGCTATGATAGGATAACGTTACTAACTATCTGTGTATGAAAAACACAAAAACAATTTGGGGTATCGTAATTATAGCTGCAGGCATAATATTATTACTCTACAAAATTGGCTACGTTGAATTTCTACAATCTGTTTGGACATTGGCACTTTTTATTCCCGGGGTGTTTTTATGGATATTGTTCTTTATTAATAAAAGAAAATTTAGCGGTATTCTGATACCTGGTACTACATTGCTTGCCTATGGTTTTTTCTTTATTTATAATCAGTACACGGGATACTCTTCTGCCAAGGAACTTGCCTTCATTTTTACATTTGGTCCCGCCTTAGGTTTTTTTGCCACCTACTTCTTGGCTGTTTCTAAAGAGAGGGGATTGCTTTATCCAGCCTGGATATTAACTATCATTTCTGTAATAATATTTTTTACATCTGTTGGCATCAATGATTGGGTACCCATTATTGTCATATTATTTGGATCTTATTTAATAATTAAAAAGAATAATAAAAATCAAATGAATAATAAAAATGATGCAAAGAATAATAAGTCTTCAATATCAGATAAGCAAGGTAAGCAAAATGTTAAAAAAGGTAATAATGTTTTTGGAATTATATTAATCGTAATCGGCTTACTGTGGCTGCTCAATAATCTTGGATACAATTGGGCTAAGGGTATATGGCTTCCTGCCGTTATGATAATTTTTGGAGCTTATCTAATATATAAGAACAAATCCTCTTTATAAACAACGCAACAGGCCACAAAATAATTGGTATTTATGAAACATCAAGTAAGCACAGCGGATATAAAGCACTTAGAATACGATAAAATAGAAAAATATATTTATATAGGCACCACGATCTGCTGTAAAAAACATTTTAATAAGCTTTTACGTATTGGAATTAAAGCAGATATAGATTTGCAGGAAGAAAAGCAGGATAATCCATCAGGCGTTGAATCCTTCCTTTGGCTGCCCACAAAAGATTTTACACCGCCCTCTATAACTCAATTATTAATCGGGGCGCACTTTATTGAAGACCTGGTAGCCAATAAAATGAAATGTTATGTGCACTGTAACGCTGGTCATGGGAGGGCCCCTACTATGGTGGCGGCATACTATATTTTGCATGATCGTATTACGCCAAACCAAGCTATTGGCTTCATAAAAAAGAAAAGAAATAAAGTCGATCCGACAAAAAGCCAGATGAGAGCTTTAAAAATATTTTATAATAAAATATTAAAAAATAATATTCATGCATATAAGTAAGTTGCAGATAAATAGATATCGGAGCATTCGCGAACCCTTTTTATTGGAGAACCCCGGCAAACTGCACATTTTTATTGGCGCGAACAATGCCGGGAAAACTAATATCATAGATGCTATTAAACAGCTATACCATGATAATCCTGACCGTACGGAAAATAAGCAGGCTGATATAAATATAGAATTTAACCTCACAAGCGATAATGATAAACTCATAGTAAAACAAAAAAATGGGACTAAAGCATTCTGTTTAAATAAAAAAAGGCTAGAAAAGCCAAAAGCGCAGAAACTATTATCAAAACATATTATTAGGCTGTGCGCCACCTCGCCAAATAACATTGAAATATTACAAAAAGAATACCAATGGATGAAAAATAAGTCTCCCGAAGCATATAACACCTTGCATAATACATTACGAGATAACATCCCTTTTATACCATTCAATGAGGATATATTTTCTATCAGCGATAAACGTACGAAGAAAACTCATTTTGACGAACTAGGCAATGGATTCCAGCAGGTATTCGTTATTTTGATGTACTTTTACCACCCGCAATACACAATACTGCTACTTGAAGAACCCGAAATACATCTGCATCCAGCTCTGGTAACGAAACTAATTAGCATTCTGGAACAAGAAAATAGGCACAATCAAATATTTCTAACTACCCATTCTCCACTTTTTATACATACTACCAATTTGCACCGAATATTTAGAGTAGTTCGCGGACAGCACAGTACCCGTGTTTATTCGCCTCGTTTAGCACACAAAAGAATTGATTATACGCGTCTTAAGCAGGAATTAAACGCAGAAAACTGTGAAATGTTTTTTGCTGACAAAGTATTATTGGTCGAGGGCTCATCGGATAAATTACTACTAAGGGGTCTGATAAACAGGTTTTATAAAACCAAAAAAGATATAAAAGTAATCCAGGTATATGGAAAAAGTAATATTGACGTATACGCTGATTTGCTTTCCATGTTTAACCTTCCTTACACCGTGCTATTAGACCGCGACGCTATTTATGATACCGGCATACATTTAATACAAAAATATATTAAGGAAGATTTTACAAAAACTGAAAAAGAAATTATTGCCATATTAAAAAGGCATAATATATTCGTCCTGCCGAACGGAAGTATTGAAAATAATTACCCAAGAAAATACCAAAGAAAAAGGGGCCACAAACCCCGAAACGCCCTGTACGCAGCCGCTCATATCAATGAAAAAGAATATTATTCAAAGTCCATGGCGAATATAAGAG
>CAZJUO010000069.1:0-6195 GCA_964549245.1 uncultured Gammaproteobacteria bacterium | reverse complement strand
ATATACATACAATTTTACCTTAAGAGGGTGTTGCAAAGCTATTGAACCATTACAATCGCTTGAAATACGGGCTTTTTTATGGTATAATACTTTTATATATGGGGATTATCGAAGTTAAACAAGGGGATATTACAGAGCAAAAAACCGAAGCGATAGTCAATGTGGCGAATACCGATTTATTGCATGGCGGTGGAGTAGCCGCGGCGATTATAAAAGCTGGCGGAGAAAAGATACAGGAAGAATCAAACAATATCGCCCCTATTCCTTTGGGCCAGGCGGCGGTGACAACAGGAGGAAAATTAAATGCTCGTTATGTAATTCATGCGGCTGCCATGAGATTAGGCGAACTCGCTGTGGCTGAAAACGTACAATCAGCCATCAAAAACAGCTTTGAACGGGCCCTTGAGCTACAATTAAAAACCATTGCTTTCCCGGCCATTGGTGCTGGCATAGCAAAACTTCCAGCGGCCACGTCAGCTTCAGTAAGCTTAATAGAGGCGAAAAAATATAAAGATAAATTTGAGCGGATAGTTTTTGTATTATATAACGCAGAAACATATAAAGCGTTTATGGATGAGTATAATAAAACGAAAAATAAACAGTAATATGTATTATGGCTAAACGCAGAACTTTTTTTTATGCCCTGGCTTCATTGGTAGGGACCATGATTGGAGCAGGTTTGTTTGGCATACCGTACGTAGGTGCCAAAAGCGGCTTTTTTATGTTGTTCGTATACTTAGTTTTGTTAGCTACGGTTACCATATTTATAAATTATTTTTATGCTCGGATCGCAATTCATGTAAAGGAGCTTCATCGTCTGCCCGGCTATGCCCGCATTCTTATCGGCCCTAAAGCCCGGACCCTGGCTTTTATCGGACGGACGTTTATGATATTCGGGGCATTGCTGGCGTATCTGATAATCGGAGGCCAGTTTTTGGCAAATTTATTTGATGGCTCCTTTTATCTGTATACTTTTATCTTTTTTATTTTAGGCGCGCTACTGATTTGGCGGGGGGCGAAATCAGTCGGGCCCGTTGAATTGGTATTGCTGGTTGTCTTTTTATTAATTGTCATACTGTTATTATTATCAGGAATATGGAAGATACAGATAACTAATCTTTTTACTTTTGAATTTTCAAACTTCTTTTTGCCCTATGGCGTTATTTTATTTTCCTTTGGAGGCACTGCTATGGTCCCTGAAGTAAAAGAAATGCTGCAGGGTGATATAAAAAAGATAACGAAGGTAGTTATTTGGTCAGCCGTGATATGCTTGATTGTTTATTTCTTTTTTTCCTTACTGGTTATTGGTTTGGCAGGAGCAGAGACTAGCAAAGATGCTCTGACCGGATTGGACGGCTATTTAGGTGGTTGGGTTATTACCATTGGCTATATCTTCGGCATTATAACGACATTTACTTCATTTATTACGCTTGGGCTGACAGCTAAGAAAGTTTTTTGGTACGACTATAAGTGGCCTCAAGGCGTAGCTTGGTTTGTGGCGTGTTTTGTTCCGTTGTTTATGTTTATTATCGGTCTGCAGAGCTTTATTGACGTGGTAAGTTTAACCGGTGCGGTCATGGTGGGTTTGAATAGCATTATCGTCGTGTGGATGTATTTGAAATTAAAAAAAATAGAAAAGGCCAAGTCATACCGGCATATCCAGATAATGAGTATTACCGTTGTATCACTGCTTTTATTGGGGGTGGTTTTGGAAATATTGTACTTTTTTAATATATTGTAAACAATGAAAAAAGTAGTTACCAGATTTGCCCCTTCACCAACCGGTATGCTGCATATCGGCGGTTTGCGAACGGCTTTTTTTAATTGGCTATGGGCGCGTAAAAATAGCGGCACCTTTATGCTGCAGAAAATATTATTGAGGCTATGCGATGGTATGGCCTTGATTATGACCAGGGGCCGATTTACCAATCAAAAAATATTTCAGCCTACCAAGAGTATGCAAAACAATTAGTGGCCAACGATAAAGCGTACTACTGTTTTTGCGATTCGGCACGCCTCGATCAGCTGCGAAAATTCCAAACGGCCAACAGGCAGGCGCCTCGTTATGACGGACAGTGCAGGGAGCTGCCAAAAGAGGAAGTTGAAAAAAATCTGAAAGACGGCCAGCAATATGTCATACGGTTAAAAGTGCTGCGAACGGGGAGCACTGTATTTGCGGATTCGGTTTATGGAAATATTGAAGTACAAAATAAAGAAATTGATGATCAGGTGCTCATAAAATCAGACGGATTTCCCACCTACCATCTGGCTAATGTGGTTGATGACCATCAGCAGGGCGTAACCCATGTTATCAGGGCAGAAGAATGGCTACCCTCAACTCCAAAACATATTTTGCTGTACGAAGCATTTGGTTGGCAGCTGCCTGATTTTGTCCATTTGCCGATTGTCTTGGGGCAGGATAAAACAAAATTGTCAAAGCGCCATGGGGCGGTTGCGGCTTTGGATTACCGGCGGCAAGGGTATTTGCCTGAAGCAATATTAAATTTTATTGCCTTATTGGGCTGGAATCCAAAAACCAATAATGAAATATTTACTCGCCAGGAATTAATCGAGGAGTTTGATTTATCAAAAATAAACAAATCCAGTGCGGTATTTAATCTCAAAAAACTTGACTGGCTCAACGGCAGCTATATAAGAAAGATGCCGGTTGATAAACTGGCTATGGTCTGCCAGGAATTTACAAAAGATAAAAAAATTGATGATAATTTTGTAAAAGCGGTTGCTCTAGCCCAGGACAGGATGAAAAAACTTAGTGATATAAATGAAGCGGCTGAATTTTATTTTACGAATAAATTAAGTTATGACCCAGAGATACTCATTCCCGCCAAAGAAGAAAAAGACAGAGTTATTGGGGTGCTGAAGAAAACTATATCATTTATTGAGGCGTTATCCGATGAATTTAACGATGTCGAAAAATTAAAAGCATCCATACTATCATTTATCAATGATCATGGTTACAGTAATAAGATTGTCTTGTGGCCTATCCGGGTAGCGATTTCGGGAAAAAAAGTTTCACCTGGGGTTTTTGAGATGATGGAAGTATTGGGTAAAGAGGAAGTCCTTAAACGAGTCCAGCAAGCTCTGGACTATTTACAGAAAAGCTAATATTTGCTATAATAAAGCACACTTAGCCGTTTTTAACGCTATGTCAACAATAAATAAAAATAAAAAACTAAGGTTAGCACTACGATTGGCAGGGGTATTTTTTACTGCGTGCCTTTTTCTAGTGACCCCGCTTCTGCTGATTGCACAGGAAGATACTAATCAAAGTGAAACCAGCGAAACTATTCAACCAGCTGACAACAGCCAGGATGGTTCACTTAATGACTTGAATCAAGAGATTGATGAAAGACGACAGCGCTTGGAAGAATTGCGCGAGAAACAGAAGGTATATGAGGAAAGTGTCAAAGCCAAACAGCAGGAGGCTATTACCCTGCAAAGCCAGATGGGCATTATCGATCTGCAGGTAGAGCAAACAAGTAATGACATAGAGCGTGTTACTACCGAAAAGGAAAAAGTAAACCTCGAAATCGACAAATTACAACTTGATATCGACGAGACTGAAACAGAGTTAGCTTACACCAAGGAGGTATTGGCTGAATATATCCGCCTGCTTTATAAATACGACCAAAAAAATTATCTTGAAATATTGCTGATGCATGATTCGTTTTCGGATTTTTTTGATCAGTTGCAATATACCGAAGATCTTGAAAATAACGTAAAAAATGCATTACTAGAAATAAAAGAAGTGAAAACCCAGCTGGAAAGCGATTATCAGGCACAAGAGCAAAAAAGGGAAGAGCTGGAAGCATTATCAGAGCAGCTCTCGACCAGCATACTCAATCTAGAGAGCCAAAAGGAATATAAAGAGGATCTTCTGGAAAATACCAAAGAATCAGAAGAAAGATTTCAAATATTATTAGAAGAAGCCAAACGGGAGCAAGAATCAGCCCAAACGGAAATTCGATCGCTAGAATCACAAGCCAGGGAAAAACTTGAGGAAGAGGGGATAGAGCTTGACGTGAGCGCCGCTTTGATGTGGCCGGTATCGCCCGTAAAGGGAATATCTGCATATTTTCATGATCCTGATTATCCGTATCGTTGGTTATTTGAACATCCGGCCATAGATATCCCGGCTGCCCAAGGCACGGCCATACGAGCGGCAGAGAACGGTTATGTGGTCAGGGCAAAAAATGCCGGTATGGGATACAGTTATATTATGCTGGTCCATAATGATGATTTATCAACGGTGTATGGGCATGTCAGCAGAATTGACGTGGTTGAAGATGATTACGTGGTACGGGGACAAGTGGTTGGCGCGGTGGGCGGAACACCGGGCACACCAGGGGCTGGAAGATTGACTACGGGGCCGCATTTACATTTTGAAGTGCGATCTGGCGGTATTCCGGTTAATCCTTTGGATTATTTGCCGTCTTTATAGGCACCAGGAAACCTTTCATCAGGTGAGGGGTATGTAAGGTATGTAAAACGAGTGAAGTATACTGTATTTCATTTCGAAGATGATCACGCTATTGCTAAAAAGTACAAGAATGCTTTTATGGCAAGCGGTTTTAGGTACCGCAGATTTTGCTATCCGCCAAAAAACCTGATAGAAATTGTCCGCAAAGGAAAGCCAGACTTCGTCATAATGGATACGAGTATGCCGAATATGGACGGTTATGCGGCTTCTAAATTGCTCAAAGAGTACGATGATACGGCTAAGATACCGATTTTAGGCCTTTCCGACGTTGATAAGGAGGCTGGTGTTCGCTGGGCGGTTAACGCTCAACTGGATGATTATTGGCTGCATTCGGAGCATCCGGTAAAGGAAGTGATACAAAAAGCAGTATCCATACTTTCACCAAAGCCTACTGTAGCTATTACAACTGCCACCAAGGTCCCAGTAAAAAAAATAGTAACCTACGCTTTGGCTATACTTTTGGCTATCAGCGGGCCGCTGTTTTTATACTTATATTTTAATCGGCATGATACAACCTATGATAAAAGATTTCCAACACTTACTGTAAAACTAAAAACTAATACATTTCAATGGGTATTTGATGAAAAGGTATATAGCATGAAAAAAAACTTTTATAAAGAGATTAGCAGTTTTTATCACCAACACCCCGAAAGAGTATATACAGAAAATGAAAAATTAGCGGATTATTACAATCGGCTTCATAATAATATTATTTCAGAGGGCGATACAACTATACAAGAAATAAAAGAATACTTCCAAAGTATTTTCAGTGAACAACGGATTGATGGAGAAAAAGTTGCGGAGTTTTTGGTTAGCTTTGTTCAATCGATTCCTTATGATAATGAAAAATATGATTTGATTATGTCTAGTATAAACAGCGAAAATGTAAATATTGAGTTGGTAAGCCGGCAAGTTGAGGAAACGTGGCCTCGTTTTCCTTACGAGACGTTATACGAAAATAAGGGAGTTTGTACCGATAAAACGTTTTTAGCCATTGCCTTACTGGAAGCTTTCGAGTATGGCACTGCTTTGTTTGATTTTGGTCAGCATGTAGCCCCAGCAGTACAATGCCCAAAAGAATACTCAACCTTTAAATCAGGCTATTGCGTAGCGGAAGTAACCTCACCAGAATATTTTATCGGAGAGGTGCCAGGGTTCAGCCAGCAAGTCGGCTTAGCGGTACCCAAGGATGCAGAACATTTTTCAAAAAAGTTATGGAATATTGATTTAGAGTCACTTGATAGCAGTTCGGTAACTGTTTATGCATTTGAAGAAGGTGCGAGTTATGAGCTTATTAAAGAAAAAGCACCAATATTACTTTCAATGGAACGAATTGAAAAATCGTTTGATGTATTATCCGAGAAAATCCAAACCTTAAAAAATGAAGTAAATGGGTTAGCGAGCGAAGTTAATAAATATAAAGAGCAATCGGATATGGCTTATGAAAAATATTTATATAGCAACAACATGGAAGACTATTACACATATGATGATTTGATACAGAAGTATCAAGTACATAAAAACCAGTATGATGAAAAGCATGCCGCTTATGAGCAAGCATTATCACAAAGTAACGGTTTGATAACAGAATACCAACAATTACTGGAATCGTATAAAAAATAGCATATGACTGCTTCTGAGCCGCATAATTCCCATTAAAAATGCGACAAATGATATACTCAAAGGGTTAAATA
>CAZJUO010000068.1:0-6521 GCA_964549245.1 uncultured Gammaproteobacteria bacterium | reverse complement strand
AATTGCGGATCGATAAAAAACACCTTTGGCTTTTTCAGGCTATGAAAACGTGCGGGTATTTGATGGACTATAAAAAAGAAGTTTTTACCAAGGCGCATCTGGCTTTTCGTCCGTTACTCGAGGAACTAGCCCGCCGTTTTGGATTAACCATAATCGAAGTACAGTATTTGACGATGCGGGAAGCTGAAGCGTGGCTACTCAAAGGAAAAAAGGTATCCGTTACAGCATTACGGAAGCGGCACCAGCAGTCCATCATTTGGTTTGACGACAACGGGACATACCTGTATTTGCCGCCCAAAAAGGCAGCTGCACTGCGGCGGTCAATACAAAATTCGTTACAAATGAAAAAGGCTACGACTGTGACAGGCCGGCCGGTTAGTCCGGGAAAAGTGATCGGCCGCGTGAGAAGGTTACTGGATAGCCGCCAGGTAGGAGCGTTAAGAAAAGGTGAAATTCTGGTCACTTCTATGACCAGTCCGGATTTTACCGTGGCCATTCGCCGTTGCAGTGCTATAGTAACTGATGAGGGAGGTCTTACCTCTCATGCAGCAATTGTCTCCCGCGAGTTGGGTATTCCTTGTGTTGTTGGCACGAAAGTCGCCACTAAGGTTTTTAAAGACGGTGATATGATAGAGGTTGACGCGAATAAAGGGGTTATTAAAAAAGTAAAGTAATGTTTACAAAAAAAAATTTACATCTGGGGCAGCATTTAATTGATTATGATGTGTTTCAGTTTCACTGTGCCTTGGTGGGTTTTGGAGAGCGCCTTTTTAAACATTCGGGTATTTCAATTGATACCATGGTGATGGTAAAAAGGGGCAGAGATTTTTTTTATTATTATAATTTAGATGAATGGAAAAAGGCTGGTTACAAATATTTTTTGAGTGTATATAAAAAGCCGCTGATTGGTTTGAAATTAATAGAGAAAATTATTTATGCCGCTACTCGATTATATAAATTCAGCCAAACTATTCCACCCGCTAAAACGTTACGCAAGATATCAAATCGACAACTATATACTATATATCAAAAATTTCATCAATGGCACCACATATATTGGGAGCTGGCCATGACCCCAAATTTGTTGGAAATGGAGAATAGTTATTTGATTGATCAAGTGATGGAGATTGTTGAAAAAAAACAATCGACCAGTTCTTTGCGCAATATCTCAGTTACCGATATTGTCAACGCCATCATATCTCCAGACGAGCTTTCGTTTACAAAAAAGAAGCAGCGTGATTACTACCGTTTGTTGACCGTATTAAAGAGAAAAGGATGTGACCGAGATAAATTAATACAAAATTTTTACCTGAAATATTGTTGGTTGGAGTATAATTGGGCCGGACCAGTACAAGATAAACGGATACTATTGAATGAAATTCATCGCGATATGCGTAGTTCGAAAAACTTTACCGTTTTAGCGCGTCAAATAACACTTGAGCACCAAGCCAGTAAAAGACGCAAAAGGCTGTACATGCAATCTCTTAAGGTATCAGCCAAGCAAAAAATTCTCATTCGTTTACTCGAACGATTGTATTTCAGTAAGGCCTATCGCATGGACTGTAGTTATTTTGGATATTTTAAGCTAACACCCGTATTACAAGAAATCGCTAAACGTTTACGGATAAGTCTTTATCAAGCACGTTCTATACAGCCAGAGGAAATGAAACAGTATCTGGTTCTGGGCAAAGGGAATATAGAAAGGTTAAATGAAAGATATCGTTTATCAGTATGGTACTGGGACGGCCGGCAGTCACGGACAATAACCGGAGATCGGGCCAAACCATTTTTACAATCCATGACCGTGCGGGACTATACGAAAAATAGGTCTGGAAATCTTTTGCGCGGTCAGATTGCATATCGCGGTCTGGCAAGAGGACGGGTAAAAATAATAAACCGTTCTAAGGAACTATCAAAGTTTACAAAGGGAGATATTTTAGTATCGGCGTATACTGATCCGACCTTAATGCCGGCCATAACCAGGGCCGCAGCCGTGGTAACCGATTTTGGTGGCATGGTCTGCCATGCGGCCATAGTTTCTAGGGAGCTGGGCATTCCTTGTGTCGTTGGCACTAAAGTTGCCACTAAGGTTTTTAAAGACGATGATAAAGTGGAAGTTAACGCTGATAAGGGCGTTGTAACAAAATTATGAAGAAAAAAATACGACTTATCATTTTTGATTTTAACGGTGTAACGGTCAAAGGTGACCATAAACAGACTGCACGCCATTTTGGCAGGCTGCAGAACAAAATGAAGCGGGGTGATATCTTGATAGCCGAAACGACCAGTCCTGATGTCATGGCTTTGTGCCGCAAAGCCAGAGCTATCGTGGCGGACCAGGGAGGCTTGCTCTCGCACGCCGCGGTGATTAGCCGCGAGTTTGGCACGCCCTGCATTATTGGTACGGAAAACGCTACTAGAATTTTCAAGAGTGGGGATATGGTTGAAGTGGACGCCAATCATGGTATAATTTAAAAAATAATATATGAATATTGAAAAATACCAACCCGATCTTAATGAAGAACAAAAAGGTGACCATCTTGAGGAGCTTTTTAGTAGAGTTGCTGGTTTGAAAACCGAAGCGGCTGAATACCGACGCGGCCATGGAATACAAGACCATACACGATTGGTAGCCGAAAGATGTAAGTATTTTGCTAAGCAGCTTGAACTTGGGAAAAATGATAGATTTGCCCTGTATATTACAGGGTTAGCACATGATATTATTCAACCGGAGCAAACGCCGCGCGGCAGTGAATTAGAGCATACCATGGAAACAGCTTGGGGGTACAAAGGTCAAGGCGATGATAGTAATGAAGAAAGGGAAAGTGCACGTTTTTTAGAATGGTATATCGACCAGCCACATGTTAAGGAAAAAATGAAGGAGTATGGCATCCAAATAAATAACGATCTTAAGAACCGGATGGCACAAGCTGTACGCACTACTGGCGGAAAAGTTGATCTGGAAGCAGGAAAATTTATTAAACCTGACGGCACAGAAGTTGATTTCAATGAGCTAGATGATTTTGAACAAGCCGTTTTTTTAAGCGATAAAATGACCGGGGCCGAGCCATCGACAGTTTTTGACGGCCTGGCCAAGCTGGTGAATTTATACCATACAACCGAACATGACCCACAACTTAGCTTGAAGGATTTCGTCGTAAAACGATTTAAATTTCATCTTGGTAAGCGCGAACGTTTTTTTTCCATGTTAAGGGAGGCAGATAAAAATAAATTAGGTGTTTTAGAGAAGGTTCCCGAGGAAGAGTTAGAGCGAATTTGGAATAATGTTCAACTGCAACGTGAACTAATTGAAGAGCTGGAGCATGAAAATACGGCATCAATTAACAGTATTATTACTCTAGCAGATAAATTTAACCGTGAACGTATTGATAAAGGGGATATTAGAGGAATAAATGGATTTACTTTAATGAAAGAATGGTATCATCAAGAAAAGGAAAATGATGATCCAGTTGCAAAAAAACTGATCAGGGCACTTCGTAAGCAGCCGAGTATTCCACAAGACACTATTGAAGATAGTATAGATTAGATTATATTATATTATATGTCGAAGGATAAATGGATATTACGCTGGGAATCGGTACATCCTTTATATAGAATGGATGCTTTTTTTGTTGGGCATCGACATCCAGCAAAAGTTCTAGGCAGTGATTATGGACAGTTATTAGGCGTGATGAAAGAAAATGTAATGCAGATGTATTATGATCAGCGAGATCTTGACCGCAAAAAAGGGCAATCAATTTCATTGCTTAGCAACAAGAAGAAGATTGAGGCATATTTATCAGATGCATATGAGAATGCTGAATTATTAGTGTCCGAGCTTCGTGATGATTTGGGTCGGTTTGAAAATTATTCACATAAACAAAAGGCGGATGTTTACCAGCGGGCATTTTTACGTTTGGCACATCTTCTGGCGTGCTATGATTTATCGCGTCCTGAATTCTTTGAAACAATTGAGGTGCTAGTTAAAAATTCATTAAGAAAGAACGGGGTAGCTGCTGAAAAAATAAATAAATTGTTCGGTATTCTTACAACAAGTGATGAGGACACATTACTTGATATCGAGGCCATAGATTGGCTTGAAATAATATTGAGTGTGAGAAATCCAAAAAAACCTTTTACGAAAGAGGTTACTAGGAAGTTACGTAAACATCAAAAAAAATACGGCTGGATTGGCGCTTCAGAGCAAAAAAATGTTTGGACACTTTCGCATTATAAGAAAACACTGAAAGATGATTTGGCGGATTCGAGAAAAAAACAAAGCATGCGACTTTTTGATCTTCGGAAAGGAAAAAAAAGCCTGAAATTAAAACAGAAGAAAATTGAAAATAAATATCATTTGAACAAACGGACATTGTATTTTTTTCATCTTTCCAGAAAATTATCAAATTTACGGATGTCATTAAGATTGAAATGGGTAGAGAGTGGCCCTTTATTCAAGCAGCTTTATAAAAAAGTCGGAAAGGAATATTATGTGCCGGAAAGTGATCTAGAAAGCTATCTTCATAAAGAGATGAGGAAATTATTTCTGTCTAGAAAAAAAGTAAGCTATCAGTGTATTCAGGAGAGGAAGAATTTTGTTTTTAAATTAAAGAAGGAAAAAAATTTTACTACCAGGGTAAAAAGGCGGAAAAAATGGAGAATCAAAATTTACCCAAATCAAATTATTCCGATGTTCTAGAGATAAAGGGCAATGTAGCGAACCCCGGATATGCAAAAGCAACAGTAAAAGTTATTAATGCATTAAGTAAAGATCAGTCAAAGGAAATATTTACCATGAAGCAGGGACAAATATTAGTTACGGGTATGACTCGCCCACATTTAATGCACGCTATAAAAAAAGCATCGGCCATTGTTACTGATGAGGGTGGTGTGACCTGTCACGCGGCAATAGTCGCCCGCGAGTTAAAAAAACCCTGCGTGATTGGCACAAAACATGCCACCAAGGTTTTTAAAGACGGTGATAAAGTGGAAGTTAACGCCCACCAGGGCATTGTAAAAAAGTTATGAAAAAGAAAATACGGCTCATCATTTTTGATTTTAACGGTGTAACGGTCAAAGGTGACCACAAACAGACTGCACGCCACTTTGGTAAAGTGCACGGCACGCCATGGGAAAAAGTGCACAAGATATTGTATACCAAGTATTTTAATCTGATCGTGGAAAATAAAATCAGCGAACGGGAAGGCTGGGTTAAGCCTATTCAGGAGCTTGGCTGGGACCAGGACTGGCGGGCTATGCGGCAGTGGCATATTGACCATCAGTATTTGCAAAAGTCAGTTATTACTTTAGTCCAACAATTGCGGCAGCGCGGGTATATCTACATATTGTTAAGCAAAAACTTGATACGCTGGTTTGCTTATCTTGAAAAACGATTGCGTTTTAAAAAGTATTTTGATACCAGTATCAATACCCAAGCGCTTAACCTGCCCAAAGCCAGCAAAAAAACCATGCAATATATCAGCCGCCGTTTCAAGGTACGGCCTGAAGAAATCGTTTATATCGAGGATCAGGCCAATAACCTGGTTGAGCCGAAAAAAATGGGAGTACATACTATCTTGTATAAAAACTTTCGGCTGTGTAAGAAAAGCTTAACCAAAATCCTAAAAGAAAAAAATCCCGACTGAATATATCAATCGGGATAGTGATTTTTATTAGGGGTGGTTTTAAAAGCCATCTCCAACGTGGGGAATGTCATCACCTGATTCCCAAGGGCCATAAAATTGCAGCGTATCATCGTCCAACAGGACGAAGATCATACCCTGATTTTCCTGTAGCTTTTTCTTAAATTCATATCCGGTGCCGTGAACGGCCAGTTCGATAGTAGGAGTATGGAAGATGCCAAGGGCATAGCTGTGCGTTTGGTACTTTAGAGCTTTTTTGATATCCGAAAAGCAATTATCAATCGCTGTCTGGAATTCTTCCGCGGTTAGGACTTTATGCAAACCGCGAATGGCTGATCCGGTTTCTTTGGCCGCTTGTATCAGTCCTTTCTCCTCCCATTCGGCAAATAGCTCCTCGTTGCCCATATTGAATAATGGGTCATGGCTATGGCCGGAAAGCCGGAAATTGAGTACCAGTTCAAGAAGGTGCTGCCAGGTGCGGGTGAGCCCACTGCCGAAAAAATCGAGCATAAGGCGTCCGCGGCAAAAGATACGGGGAAGTTCAAGTCGGCAGACAGCTTCTCGGCCGGTGTCGCCAATAAAATTGCTATCCAATTCTCCACCGCCGATTTCTTCTTGGCCACCCTTGATGGTGTGTCGTATGGCTAAAAAAACTTTTTCAATGATCAATGATATGAGCCGGTCCGCGTATTATTTCAGCTTTGTCTTTGTCCACAGTTTCCTCCTGTATGTTTATATGTTTGTGTACAATTTTTTCAAATTTTTCAAAGATGCAAAATAACAGGCTATCATAGCACGGGTTTTTTAATTTGTCAAGTGCATTCGGTAATGTGCACAGACATATTGCACTTTCTGATAAGCTTAAGGGCATATGAAAAC
>CAZJUO010000067.1:0-6710 GCA_964549245.1 uncultured Gammaproteobacteria bacterium | reverse complement strand
TGCCCTCGACAGGACTCGAACCTGTGTCCCGAGCTCCGGAGGCCCGTGCACTATCCGCTGTGCTACGAGGGCTCGTTAAACTATTCGCCTATGCTACATCCGCTCGGACATCATGCGATTGGCCCGCGCAAGCTGTTCGGGGGTATTGATGCCTACCCACTCGTCCAAATCACTGATCATGTGCGCTGAAACAGGCAAGCGCTCATCAACCGACATTTTAATCAAATCGGGCAAGATTAATTCCCCTTTGCCGGTAGCTGATGGCTCAAGTTTTTTCAAATGCTCCCATAGCCACGGCGCTTCAAAACAATAGGTACCGGTATTAATTTCCGTAATGTTTTTTTCCTCATCGGTCAGGACTTCTTTTTCTTTAATGGCGATAACCTTACCGTCCTTGCCGCGGATGATACGGCCCAGTTCCCCGGGCTTTGGATGGTCCAAGGTCAATAAACTTACCTTAGCTCCCTCTTCCACGTGGGTCTCTACCAAATTTTGCAAAGTAATAGGACGATAAAAAGCTGAATCGTCACCCTGTATTACCAGCACATGCTTACTATCCGGATTGACCGCCTGTTCAGCACAAAGCACCGCGTGGCCGGTGCCTTTTTGCTCTGACTGTACGGCATATTTATACTCATCGCCAAATTCCTTTTGTATCATGTCTGCCTGATATCCCACGACAATGGCTATATCGGCAAAACCGGCCTGCTTGAGCGTATTCAAGGTATACCACAGCATTGGCCGGTCGCATATTTTGTGCATAACTTTGGGAATAGACGACGGTTGGCCGTTATTGAGCCGGGTTCCTTGGCCGGCTGCTAACAGCACTACGCTCGTATCATTGATATCTGACATATAGCTAGCTAGTGTTTAATTTTTTGTGCTAATTTATACAGTGTATACCACCCTTTGCGTAAAATCAAATCGTAGGTCCCGACATATGAAATCGCCTCTCCGCCAAAACCTTTTTTAAAACGGGTAATACCGGCCCAATCAGACTCTTTGGAACTCCCAACCGGCGCAATGCCCCAAAAATCATAATACCGTAAACCGCGCTTTTTGGCCGCTTGGATCTGTCTCCACTGCAGTAAATGCGGAGCCATGACATTTCGCTGTTCATCCGCTGATGCTCCGTGCAAATAGGTGGCTGTATTACCAAAAAAAATGACAATATTGGCCGCGATAATTTTCTGCTGGTATTCCGCTACATACAATTGTAAAAAATCAGACGGTAAGCTTTTCCACATGTCATGATAATACTCACGCGAATGCGAAGTAAACTGATCCCGCTGCCGCGTCGCTTTATTCAACCGCCAAAAGGCCGCAAAGTCTTTTTCTAACTTCCCTTGGCGCACGGTAACTCCCTTGCGTTCAGCTAACCGGATATTATACCGCGTCTTATGGTGCATAGCTTGTAGCAATTCGCCTTCGGGTTTTGATACATCAAGATACCAACTGTCTTGCGGTTGGACAAACGATACCTGGCGTGTCCGGTATTGCTCTAGTGTTGCGGTAATGCTCTGCTGTTGGTTTCGTTCTACGGGTGGCTCTATTTTGATAAATAACGTACCTTGCCGCTTGGCCTCATTAGTAATCGCCCCGAACAATGTTTTCAGAACTAATTGGTAATTGGTAATTGCCGCGCCCGCCATCGGCTTCGCCTCTGGCAAAGACGGGTGGGGAAATTGGAAATTAATGACCGGTCCTCGCGGGCAGTACCAATATTTTTTTCCCAACGGCAACGACTGCTGGACTACTAACGCACTGCCGACTAACTGCTTATTATCAAAAACGCCAAAGCGAAATATTTTCCGTCCGGCTGCTTTTTGAAACTCCCCCCATTCCCAGGACTGCAAAAACTGGCCCACGGGCAGTGAGGCTGCAAAGCTGTTCAGTTCCTCCTGTTTTTTAATTTCTCGAACAATCACGTATTTGGTTCATTGCTTATTTACCGAGCAGTTTCAAGGCGGCTCCAATCCGCTGCTGGGCGCCTTTTATATCTGGGCTGACCTGCTGTATGGCTTCCCTGGCTTCTTTCAGTGAATAGCCCAGCGCCACCAACCCGTCAATAGCTTGGCTGTCTCCCTCAATGTCAGCGGAAGCGCCCAAAGTATCTGAATCGCTTTTTTCTAGTTTGCTCTTCAGCTCCACCACCAGGCGTTCGGCTGTTTTTTTACCAATGCCAGAAACCTTGGTTAGCAGAGAGGCGTCGCCGTGGACAATAGCCTTTTTCAATTCCACCAGCGAAGTCAGCGACAGCACCATCAAGGCGGACTTCGGGCCAATGCCGCTGACGCTTATTAATTGCTTAAAAAAAGTTTTTTCTTCTAGTAAACGGAAGCCGTATAGCTCGATAGCATTTTCCCGCATATAAAGATAAACAAACAATGATATTTTCTGGTTGGGCTTTGACTTCTCTAGCAAAATCGGCGCCGTAGCCACTTCATAGCCTACCCCCTGCACATCGATGACCAATGAATTTTCGGTAACCTCCTGTATAGTCCCGGTAATATGGGCAATCATGAAACATTAATTAAATAAATTAGTACCACTATTATATCAAAAAACGTGGTTATTGAAAAAGCCGCCATCAATATTTTGTATAGCGGCTTTTCTTTTTATTTTTATATATTTGCAAAAGGGCAAATACTATAAATTATGAAACCACCGTCTTGAGACTGCTCACCGCTGTATCAAAATGGGCAATAGCTTCAGTGACAGTCAGATCGACATCGCCCACACACTCTTGGCTGCAGTCAATGGTTAAAGCGTCCTTGTCTCTTTTCAAAGTTAATAATTTATTTTCATTTTGGCTATGCTCGATTTCGGTAATGCCCCGCACCCGATCGTCCCGCAGTACTTCATAGCCGCGGCTTTGGAATGACTCAATCAAAAAATCACGCAGTGCCGCCAGCATATGGTATGAGGCGGTAAACGTCTTATACGGCTCAATAATTTCCACTTTCTTTTCTTCCTGCTTGCGTGTACCCGATTTGGGATTCTTAAACAAGGGAACTAAAATTATTGGAGCCATAACCGTGGTAATAACCGTCATCATAATTGAGACGCCAAATATTTCATTGCTGATCAACCCGGCTGACAAGCCGATACCGGCCACAATCAAAGCTACTTCCCCGCGGGGCAGCATGCCGATGCCGATCCGCGCTGAACCAAGAAAATTAAAGCCAGAAGCAAGTGCTGGTAAACCAGAACCAATAACCTTGCCGATGATAGCAAACACCGAAATCACTAAACCAAACACCAATACTGCGCCCATAGCTTTGAAATCAACCAACGTGCCCATTATGGCAAAAAACACCGGCACGATAATATGTGAAGCGCCGGCTAGTTTTTCTTCCAACTCTTTGCCTAATTTTGTGACAGACAGCAAAATACCGGCCAAGTAAGCTCCGATAATAGTAGCTAAACCAAACATTTCCGCCACACCAGCGATGATGAAGCATATCGCCGCGGCGATGGCCGCGTAACTCTTGCCGTCCAATCGCAGTAACAGCTTGGATAACCGTTTTCCGAACAAAAAGCCCAGCAAGGTCAAACCGCCAATAAAGCCTAGAGCTTTCAAGCCGATAGTGCCCAGTGCTCCCCACGAAATCCCGTCGCCACTGCCACCTGCCAAAGAAATAACTAGGGCTAATACCAAAATCCCCAAGACATCATCAATAACCGCCGCGGCCAAGATAGAAACGCCTTCCCGTGTGTCCAATTTGTACATATCTGATAAAACCCGGGCGGTAATCCCTACCGAAGTGGCTACCATGATGGCCCCCATGAATAAAGCCGGACCGTCGGTTAGCGAATCAGCAAAACCAAAAGCCATAGTGCCCCAGGCACCCAGGATAAACGGCAGCACCACGCCGCCGATAGCAATACCCAGCGATTTCAGCCCATATTTCATAAACATCTTGGCGTCAGTTTCCAAACCAACTAAAAATAACAGTAAAACAGCCCCAATTTGGCCAAAAAAGTACAGTTCAGAAGAAATTGGCAGGGTAGAGACGTGTTCCCCGACATGTTCTACGATAGGAAATAGCTTCCCCAGCCAGGGCAATTCCACTGCTCCCAAAGCAAACGGGCCAATAACCATACCGGCAATCAGCTCGCCTAGCACTTCTGACTGTTTTAATTTTTTGAATAACAAGCCAAATAATTTGGCTACCAGCAGTAATACCGCTAATTGAAGAATAAGATGCGCAAGTTCCTCGGGTTCCATATTTTTTATACACTTTTTAAAAAAATCCACTTCAGCGAGAATGATTCCCCGCTACCGTGGGATATATGATATCTATATTACAAACCATAGAAAAAATAGTCAAGCCAAGATGCGCCTACCTTGACACCATGGGCAAAATAACCTAAGCTGGACTACTGAATTGATCTTTGTAAAAAATATTATGTACCTATAAAGGAGCTATTCATGGATGATACTATACTGAAAATTCGGGGGCATTTTCCGTATCTTGTGCCATCCGAATTCGATAAGCTTTCCTGGGCCGCGGCAACTGATATGCCGGTACTGATTACCGGGAGTTCTGGTTCTGGAAAAAGCTTTTTAGCCGCCTTGATCCACGAGGCTAGTGGCCGCTCCGGCGAAATGCGTTTGCTCAACCTTTCGGGGCTGTCTGATTCGCTCTTCGAAAGCGAAATCTTTGGGCATGTCAAAGGCGCTTTCACCGGGGCCCTGAATGATAGAGTTGGATTATTCGAAGCGTGCAATAAGGGAACGGTAATTCTCGAGGAAGTTTCTGAATTGCGGCCAGAATCCCAAATCACCCTGCTGGACTTTTTGGAAACAAAAAAGATCCGAAAAATCGGTCAAAATGCGGAGCAAGAGCTTGATGTTAGAATTATCGCTACCACCAACAAAGCTATCAATCCCCAAGAGGCAAACGGTTCGTTCCGGCAAGATCTGTATTTCCGCCTGTCCAGAGGTTTTGAGATTGCCCTACCTGACCTTAATGGCTTACCGATCACTTTTCTGCGGAATATCATTATCAAAGAAGTTATTAACTGCAGGCGGAACTATGAAACTCCCAATAGCACTATTTCCAAACTGTCTGTTTCAGACGGCCTCATCAATTATGTCAAAGAAAAACTCCAGGGCAACTATCGCGGCATCCAAAAACTAGCCCTTCATCTGGCTTTTTCTAAAACTAACAATTTCTGCATCAAACACGTTCCCTACCAGTTAAACGGCGCCCCTGCCAAGCCTCGACTCAAGCTAAAACCACTCAAAGAAATGAAGGCTGATTATATCAAGCAGGTCCTTGAGGCCTGCCATGGAAGCCAAACCAAGGCGGCCAAAATCCTGGGTGTCACCACTCGTACCATTCGGAATGTAGTGGATGAATAGTAAATGTATTATACCCAACCCTGTTTATATAAACTACACAAAATAAACGGGGTTTTTTATTATAAAAAAACACGGATCTTCATTAATGAAGATCCGTTTGACGTTCGATATCATTTTTCTCTAGTTTGCTTATGCCTTTAGAATCAAATTCTAAATCAGGATATTTACTTTTTACTAACTGATAAAGTTCACGGATATTGCTGACCACAGCTGCCCTATCTACACCGCAATAACGATCAAGATATAGTCGAGAAAGCAACAAAGGATCATAATAAGCTCCTCCCGTAGACTGCGGCAATTTCATACTTTTTTCCATTTCATCAAAAGCACGCGACCCTATAGTAATAAGCAAGGGAGATACCGTTACCATATAAATGCTTTTATAATACTCCTCAACTACTTCCAATAACCGACCAGTGTTCTGCCTTAAAGAATTATGCGTTTCACCAGGCAAACCCAGAACAAACGTCAGAAGCATCTTAACCTTATGCTTAGCTAATGTCCGTATAGCTTTCATGTTATCGTTATCGGTCGTAGTACCCTTACTCGCACCGGACAGATTGGACAATGACTCGATGCCTACTGCGGCAAGGGCATTAAGACGCGACAAATATTCGGCCAAATTTTCAGTTACTTGCGTTGCATTGATGAACACTTTATGAACTGTATTCTCCAATTCGCTTGGCCTGGCCCGCACAAACTTCTTAAACTTCTCCGGAAATACTGCTACGGAATCAGCGGTATTGTAAAAATAGTTCAGGCCAGAATGATACGGCGTAAGCAGTTCTTTCCAAACCGTATGCGGATCCCGAAAACCGAAACCGCGTGACTGCCGGGCGCAAAAATAACATCGTTTGCTGTGCAAGTGGCAGTCACCGCCCCAAATATAGCTAACTCCGCCGTGATCGTTGGACAAACCAAAAAGCAAGCGGTAATCAACTTCGATGCTACCAAAATTGATTTGCGGTGATAGGTGCCGTATCTTTTTCTGGGCTAAACCGTTTACCGCTAACTCTGAAATGCAATTAGCCGCGTTACCGACAATCACCCCATCAATACATTCCATGGAAGCATAGTAATCAGCCGTTTGGGTAGTAATTTCTGGACCGCCAACAATCACCGCAGCGTCTATTTCATCTTTAAACCAACGAGTCAGCCGCAAAGAAACATCAACATTGCCAGCTACTAAAGTAAATGCAACTAATGTTCGTTCATGAGAAGGCACGAATTTCAAAATATCCTTTTTTGCCGTCTGCCAATCCGTAACGTCTAAATTATACACTCGCGCCGGAATGCCAGTCTTATTTACTGCAGTAGCCATAATTAGCTGGCCCAAAGC
>CAZJUO010000066.1:0-7020 GCA_964549245.1 uncultured Gammaproteobacteria bacterium | reverse complement strand
GTACGATTACAGTATAGCATATTTTTTTAAAATAGTAAAGTGTTTTGTAAAAATATATTTTATAAAATATTTTTCAAATACTTTTTCAGTTGATTAAATGTTTTACCGCGATGGCTTAATTTATTTTTTTGTCGGTCGCTCATTTCCGAAAATGTTTTTTTGAAACCCGTAGGAACAAAAATAGAATCATACGGCAGTCGGGACCGCATTTTACCGCGGGGTGCGGTGGTTAAACGGCCATACAACCTAGCTGTAAATATTTTTTTGCCCCCTCGCGGACTGACTAAAGCCAAGGCACTGCCAAAATAAGCCTGGCGCTTGCCTGCCGGGACATGCTTGGTTGCCTTGAGCGCATGCTGCAGTTTCTGGCGTGAAGTGCTGTTTTTACCGGCCCAACGTGCGCTATATACACCCGGCTGGCCGTCTAGGGCCTTGATGCACAGACCAGAATCATCAGCCACCGCCCAACAACCTGTCTTTTTGGCTGTGTAAACGGCTTTTTTCAGGGCGTTGGCTTCAAATGTATGGCCGTCTTCTTTGACCTCCTCACTTACCCCCGCCTCGCGAGCGCTAACAACAGTAATATCCATTCCACTAAGCAATGTTTTCATTTCTTTCAACTTTCCCGGATTTTGAGTGGCCATGACGAGCTTCATAACTGTCTAGCTTGTTGCGCCTGTTTAAACAGATTAATAAAATACAAATACTTTTCTGCAATTTTGGCGCTCGCTTGCTCTTTGTCTATTTTACCATCACGGTAATCAACCAGCGGCTGCCAAAAAACCGTCCGTCCGATAGCAAAACCGATAACGCCATTGACGCCCGCCCCAGCTTGCAGCCACTGCTCAACTTTGGCGGCGTCCTCGCCTCGGCCTAAAATAATCAAACCAACATTATCACGCGTTCCTAAACGGATTTGTTTCACGATTTTTTCGTAAGCGGCCGTTTTATCAAAGCCCTCAATTTTCCACACGTCAACAGCTACTCGGCCAGCCTGCAGCTCGGCAATCATTTTTTCAGCCATGGTCGGACGAATTTCTCTTCCGTAACGATATACATCATCGTCAACGCTGGCTAACTGCCTTTTGGTTGGCGGTACCAGCGATTCGATCATTAATTTATAATTGTTTTCATGCGCAAAGTCAGAAAGTTGTTTTAATTTTTTAACCTGGCGGCTATTTAATATTTGGTCGCCTTCCGGATTATACCGTATCAGAGCTTTAACAAATAATGGGTGATATTTGTCTATATGAACGCCAAAATCATTACCAAACTCAAAGGTAAACTCTTGCTGTCCGCTTTTTTCTACTGGTAAACATATGTGGTACTTTTTTTCTTGAGCTGAACGTAGAATTTCATCACCAAACTGCTCATCAACTAAAATTGCTGTTTCCTCATTATTATCCAACTGCGAAATCGCTTTTTCATACCCTTGGAATATAATTCTTTTATAATCACTTACTGCTTGTTTTTGCTGGTCTGAAATTTCACCTGTCCATCCGAACAGCTTGGCTGTAAATGAAGAGCGGTGGTCAAAAGGTAAAATGTATAAAGATTTGGTATAACCCGTAGTTTTATTCATAATATCAAATTAAATTCCTTACCGTCTGGTAAATTGCTGACGCTGAAATATGCTCATAGTCAAGCAATTCCTGAGCTTGGCCGCTTCTCGGCATTTTCCGGACAGCTAGCTGGACGATAGGAACGGGTGGGTTGGCAAATACGCTCATCACAGCTTCACCCAGGCCGCCCTCGGGGTAATGGTCCTCAACAGTAACAATAGCCCGTGTTTGCTGGGCAGCAATTTTTAAGGTCTTGGCGTCAATTGGCTTGATGCTGTATAAATCGATAACGCGGATATAAATGCCTTCCTTTTTTAATTTGGCGTAGGCATCCAGCGCTTCATGCAAGGTAACGCCAGCCGCTACTACGGTGACGCAATCATTGACATTTCGTTTAACGATTTTGCTGCCGCCTATGAAAAACCGTTCTTTGGCGGAATAAAGGATGGGCGCATCAGCCCGCGTAGTGCGCAGATAGACTATTCCCTGGTGCTCTGCCGCCGCCTCTACCAATTTGTCGGTGGAAACCGCATCGGATGGGTACAGCACCACGCTGTCAAAAACCGAGCGGAACATAGCAATATCCTCAAGGCCCATTTGCGAAACGCCGTCTTGGCCAATAGATACCCCGCCGTGCGATCCAACAAATTTTATATTGGCCTTGGAATAAGCGCTCATGCGAATTTGGTCAAAGGCCCTGGTAAAAAATGCGGCAAACGTTGAAACAAATGGGATTTTTTTCATGCGGGAAAAGCCCAGTGCTGTCCCCACCATATTTTGTTCGGCGATGTACATTTCAAAAAAACGTTGAGGATACGCGCTGGCAAACGTTTCTGCGTAGGTTGAATTTTTTACTTCCGCGTCCAAAGCTACTATCTGCGGATACCACGGATAAATGCGGACTAAGGCTTGGCCATAGGCTTTCCTGGTGGCCAAGGCTTTTTTATAAGAAAAAACGGCACTGGCCTTTTTCACGATAGGTACGCGCGGCTGTTTTTTTCTCGGAGCCAATATTCTTCCTTGCAGGCTGGTATCTATCCTGCCTAAACTTTTCACCGCTTCATCAAACAATTCTTCAGACAGTGGTTTTCCGTGCCAATTATTTTTATTTTCTATGGCGGGAACGCCCTTGCCTTTGATAGTCTTGGCAATGATCATGGTTGGTTTAGGACCAGCGGTCATGGCTTTTTTATAAGCCGTAATTATCTTTGCGATGTTGTGTCCGTCAGTTACCAGCGTTTTCCAGCCAAAACCCTCCAATCGCTTTTTAAACGCTTGATGGCTGTGCCCATACATGGTTTCTCCGCTTTGGCCCAGGCGATTCATATCAAGAATGCCTACTAAATTATCTAACTTATAATGAGCCGCTAGCTGGACAGCTTCCCAGATAGAGCCTTCCGCCATTTCACTGTCACCTAAGAGCACAAACGTTTTATACGGCAGCTTGTCAATATATTTGGCGTTTAATGCCATGCCCACGCCTACTGAAAGCCCCTGTCCCAATGAACCGGTAGCCGCTTCGGTAAAAGGAAAAACCATAGTAGGGTGCCCCTCGAACGGACTGCCGAACTTCCGCAAGGTCAGCAAATCAGCCTCACTGACTTCACCAGCCGCCGCCCATAGGGCGTATAATAACGGAGCGGCATGCCCTTTAGAAAACAGTAAGCGGTCGTTGTTATAATATTCTGGATTTTTGGCATCAAACCGGAAGAACCCGCCAAACATCAAGGTTGTCATCAAATCAGTAGCCGATAACGAAGAAGTAGGATGGCCTGAACCGGCTTTGGTAGTGGATAATAAAATCCAATACCGTACTAACCGAGCTAATGCCTTGAGTGCTTGTATATCTTTCATAATAACTAGGTTAAAGCGTCCTTTAATGCTTGTAAGTTCTCCGCTACATTGCCATCCGCAAAAATCGCCGAGCCAACGCAGATATTGGTAACGCCGGCTTCGCTGACTTCATAAATATTGCTTTTATTCACCCCTCCGTCGATGGCGGTATCAGTCTCCGGGTATTCTCGGGAAAATTCCGTTATTCGTTCCAGCACTTCGGGTTTGAATGGCTGGCCTTGCCGGCCCGGATCCACTGACATAAACAAAACACCGTCTACGTATTCAGCGTATTCCTCAATGGCCGTCAGGGGTGTTTCGGGATTTATGGCAATACCGACTTCCAAGCCTTTATCACGTATGGCTTTGATCAGCTCATTTGGTTCTGCTACCGCTTCAATATGGAAATATACCCGCTGGAAAATATCGGCGTTTAAGTGGTCCAGCCAAGCCGCGGGGTCGGCTACCATCAAGTGCGCCTCCAAATTTATTTCTGTGCCAATAGCGGCTAATTCCTCTGGAGTGACTGATCGTGTCGGTACAAATTTCCCATCCATCAAATCAACCTGCGCCCACTCGCAAACTTCAGAGAGCAGATTAAGCTTATCCTGCAATTCATTAATATTGTCTGTCAGAATCGCTGGTATTATGTTCGCCATGTATCGATGGTTTTAAAACGCCGCACGCGGCGCGGTAGCTTTTTAAATGGTGTTTTTAACCATGCGGCTACGATTAACCGAGCCTGCCGCTGGTTCGTTGACCAGGCGGATAAACAAAGCACATTGCAATTATCATGCGTTCTGGCCCACTTAGCTTGTTGCGGGGTGTAGGCCAAAACCGCCCGCACGCCTTTGAAGCGGTTAGCGGCAATGCACATGCCAAACCCCGTACCGCAGACCAGTATTCCCCGATCGGTTTTTGATCGTGAGACTTTCTTGGCTACTGGCCGGGCGAATTCCGGAAAATCATTTTTATTTTTATCAGAATCCGTACCGCAATCAACATACGACACTCCCCGCTTATCCAAATATTTTTTTATTTCCTCTTTTAATGTATACCCAGCGTAATCAGCGCCAATATATATTTTCATAGAAAAATATCTAGTCAATACTTTTCTATATCATACCTTATTTCATTAAAAAAATAAATAGAAAAAGGGATAATTTAGTATTATCCCTTGTAGGCTATTGCTTATTAAGCGCTGGGAATCTGCTTCGCTTGAGCATGCGACAGCATCAACTGGGGATGCGGAACCACATAGATGATGTCTCCATTACCGACAGGATCATCAAAATCATATACCGTGGAACAATACTCATGATCAGAACTTTGGTACATATTTACCGCCAGAACGTCCTGGCTAATAACCATACCGCTTTGCGCCATGGCCTCCTTGACAGTTACCTGATCCTTGTCAAAATGTACGTCAGTCACGGACGTCCCGCCTAAAAGCGAAACCACAATTATTGTAACCATTACACCTCCTAGAAAACATTATTACTGTTTGTTTATTTGCGTAAATAGCTTTGCCGTTTTTGCTCCGGAAATTTTTCAATGGCATACCGCAGCATAGTCCGCGGCATTTTCTTATAGTATAGCTTTAAAAATTTTTCTTCAACCCCCTGGTCGCGCTTGCCCACTTCGCGCAGCATCCAACCAACGGCTTTGTGAATCAAATCATGCGAATCACGAAGTAGAATTTTTGAAATAGCCAGAGCGTCCTTGAAGTCATTATGCCGAATAAACGTATAGGTACCCAACATGGCAATGCGCCGCTCCCATAAGTTTTTAGAACGAGCTAGCTTGTATAATACCTTTCTTGATTTGTCTAATAAATACGTACCCACGATATTCGGCGCGGACAAATCAACCAAATCCCAGTTATTGATGCGCTTGGCGTTTTTTAAATACATTTTGTAAATCACCCTGCGCTGCTCATCATCAGCCTTTTGGAATTGCCTAACTAAAATCAATACGCCAACTAAGCGGTGCTCATGAATTTTGCTGTTTAATAATTGCTGCACATCTGACAAAGGTAAATCTTGGTACTTTTTAACTATCTGTCGTTGAATCGGCACTTTGATGCCTAGAAAAATATCACCCTCTCCATATTCCCCTTTGCCTGTTTTGAAAAAGCGGGACAGTATTTCCGCCTGTTTTGAATCGGCTATTTTCTTTAATTCAGTTTTTACTTTTTGTAAAGACATATTTAATTTTATTAAACACCTTATAAGACAAAGGTACGTGCTTGACCTTATCTAACTCGTCAAATCCTAGCCAACAATAGTCAATAACATCATCTCCTACCGTAACCTTTACCTGGTTATGGTTTTTTTCTAATTCTAGTTTGTACACAAAAAACTTCATTTTGGCTATTACCGTCTCTCCGGTTTTTAATATTTTTTTACTTTCCCCCTCCATATCATTGCTGATAAGCTCCGGTTGTAACCCGGAAATATCCAACCCGGTCTCTTCCGTCACTTCACGATTCAGTGCCTGTAATTCGCTCTCCCCTTGTTTAATGCCGCCGCCGGGGAAATGCCAACAATCAGAATATACGCCCCCGGCTTTTATGTCCTTTTTACCGAATAATATTTTTTTATCTTTAGAAATTATTACTGCTCCTACAATATTTCTGAAAATGTTGCGCATTTTGATTAATTTTACATTAGGCTGGAGATAAATCTCCAGCTACGCGGAATCATCAAATATTCATCTCTGTCCTGCCGCCACCCGCGTAGGCGGGGATTAATCCCCGCCAATATTAACTAACTAACTTCAACACTTCTTTATGCAACCTCGTACCATTGCTGATGACAAACCTATCATTTAAATCATTCTTCTCCGGTTGGCCTTTTAAATCGGTAATTTGCGCCCCCGCTTCCTGGGCTATGAGCTTACCAGCGGCATAGTCATAAATCTCACATCTATTGTTTATATATACATCAAGTCTGCCCTGGGCTAGCAGACACATATCCATAGCCGGCGACCAATTGGTCATGGCCCTTTTGACATGGCTGATCAGGATATTTTTCAGTATCCTGCTCTCCGTAGGCCTATCAGACATTTTATAGCTGCTGACATAGGCAAGGCTGGCTTTTTTCAAGCTAGAAACCTTACTGACTCGTAAAGGCGCTTGATTCATAAATGCTCCTTGGCCCTTTTGGGCATGAAACGTTTGTTTAGTAACAGGGTTATGAATAACGGCTGCTATAGTTTCTTTTTCATGCATGACAGCCAAACATACGGAAAAATAAGGGATGCCTAAGGCAAAATTGTTTGTACCGTCAAGCGGATCAATGATAATTGTGTAATCCGATCCGTTATTAACTTTCCCGCTTTCTTCGGCATAAATATTATATGCTGGAAAAGTCTGCTTGATTACTTTTAAAATTGCTCTTTCCGAGATTACATCAACTTTAGTTCTAAAATCAGCTGGTGCTGTTTTTTCCGTTGTCGCTACATTCTCTCCGAAGTATTTACGCAAAACCATACCGCCAGCTTTTGCAGCTTTAGTAATGTTTGTTAAATCTTGTCTCGTATTATATACATCACTCATACTAAAATATTAACATAATATCGAGAATTGAAAAACATGCTAAATTGATTTGACACAAAAAGGTAA
>CAZJUO010000065.1:0-7035 GCA_964549245.1 uncultured Gammaproteobacteria bacterium | reverse complement strand
ACCAATTTTGCCGTGGCAGCTAACGATGAAATGAGATTTGGCGAAGGGACAGAGGTGTTTGGCCCTATACATTCGAATTATGGGATACGGTTTGACGGACTGGCGCACAATGTGGTCAGCAGTTCAGAAATTACCTACGATGATCCAGACCATGGCGGCGGAGACGAATGGGCCGTCCATACCCACCTGGGCACCGTTGACCCCTTGCCGCCAACGGCTATGCCCTCACGACCTGATGTTTTTGAAGCCGGGCGGGAGGTTGACGCGGGCAGTGTTAGCTTTACCAGTATTAGCGGCGATTTTGTTGATTTGCAAGCAGCGGCTGATGCCAATGGCATTTATTTATCTGATTCCGGAGCTGAAGGGTACCATGTTCATTTCCGCACGGATGGTAAGGTAGAGATATACCGCGTTACTAGCCAGCAAACATGCCAACAAAGGGTGTGTATATGGATTTGGTGCTGGTGGACAAATTATCTAAGTGAAGATTTATGGTCAATAGGCAACGAAACGACTTTTCAATACCAGGGACAAAGTTCTGGCAATCTGGATATGCCCGACAATGGATTAATTTTTATTGAAGATGATGTTTGGGTTGACGGGCAGATAGACGGCAGCCGAGTGACGATTGTGGCAGCCAAGACACCGTATAGTTCTGGAAATGCCAACATCATTACCAACAATGATTTGCGGTACACCAATTATGACGGGAGCGATGCCATTGGGCTGTTAGCACAAAATAATGTATACGCTGGTTTTTTCAGTGAGGACGATTTGCGGGTCGATGCGGCTATGATCGCCCAAAAAGGCCGTATCGGGCGGCTTTATTACCCGCCTGAAAGTGGCACCTTTAATCCCGCCGGTTGTAACGAGAACTATGTTCGTGACACTATTACCAGTTATGGAGCTTTGGCTACTAATGTACGGTATGGCTATGCCTACGTTTGTGATGAGCCGCCAAATTGCGGGGGCTGGCTGGAGCCGCCCTGCTGCGCTCCGTGCGGCACCACGGCCAATGGATATTGTTATCGGAATTTATTGTATGATGATTGTTTTTACTTTGCCCCGCCGCCGTTTTTTCCCGCTACAGATCAGTATAGGATTATTACTTGGCAAGAACAGGATTGAGATTTGGCAGGGCAATGCGTGAATAAAAAAGAGGAGCCGCACAGATCGGGAAGTTCCTTTTTTTTGATCTGTCAATTCAGACTCCTGTCTTGATGCAAAAAGATAGAATATATAGTATCAGGAAGCGAGGGTCGGTGCATCATGGCTATTGTTTGATTTTCAATAAAGCATAATTTAAAAAAATACATTATATAAAGTCCAGCCGCCAAGAATAACGGTAACAATGCCTATGATCAGAGTGAGCTTGTTCATTTTTAATTTTTTTACTAAATATCCGGAGACCGGTACCGAGAGCATGGCACCGATTATTAAGTAGGGGGCTAATTTCCAGTCGACATTCTTTTCGATAAAAAAATACATAGCCACGCCGACCAGACTGGCTACTGCTTCGGAGAACGAGGTGATAGCGATGGCGCTTTTGCCGCGGACGCCAGAGAGGATTTGGCCGCCGCAGATCAGTGGCCCGTAACCGCCACCACTGATGCCTTTATTAAAAGCGGCCACGGTACCCAAGCCTACGATTTTTAACCAGCTGAATTTAAATATTTTATTGGCGTTTATTAGTATGATAAGGCCCATGATTAAAACAATGCCGCCAATGGTAGTTTTAACCGCCACTTTGGAAAGATTGACAACCACCAGTACCGAAATTACACCGCCAATCACACTGGTGAGCGCCAGCACCAGGGCTATTTTTGCGTCTTTTGATTTTGGCAGGTAGCCAATCTTTTTTAACCGGCTGGTTACCAAACCCTGTTTATCGTTTTTGAAATCGAGATTGACATTGCCGAATTTATGGTGCGTCAGAGCCGCGGTAAAACCCGTAAACAGTTCAGACAGCAGTACGGCCGGTACGACCTGCAATGGCTCAAATCCCATCAGCAGTAGGACGGGGGTCAGGGTGGTGCCATAGCCCATGCCGAGCGTTGAATCTACCAGTTCGCAGACAAAGGCCAGCGGCAGTATAAGAACGTAAAGCATTTATTTTTTTATTAATTTAATGGCTAATTATAGTAAATCAGCCAGGGTAATTTTTTCCAGCTTTTTGGCTATATAATCACGGATATTTTTAAAAACGGGCAAGATTTTTTTATCGTTGCTCAAGGGCGTCGGGGAATAAAAGTAGGTGCTGACTGACTCGGTAGGGGCAAGCGCGCCGTCCATAAAACGGATTATTTGGGCTAGGGGTATTTTAGTTGCCGGTTTAGCCAGCCGATATCCCCCATGTATACCTCGTTGTGTAATAATAATTTTTTTTCGGCGCAAATAAGTCATTAATTGTTCGAGGTATTTTTTATCGATATTATATTTTTTACAAATTTGTTCAATTTTTATATAGCCTATTTTTTGATGGCGGGCTATGTAGACCAAGGCCAATAAGACGTATTCACTTTTAGTGGTTAGCTGCATCGTTTAATTGTCTAGTAATTATATAGACAATATATAGTAATTACATATAATTAACAAGGGGGAGTTATCCACAATCCATGGTTAATAAATTATTTAAGATTTTACAAACGACAAAACAGCCAGCGCAAAATGTTGGTTGATAACATGTCACTATGTTATTTGGTAATGCACGATTTGTTTTTATTTTAGGACGTGGTATGGTTTATGTAGTTTTAAATAATTAAGTAATAGGGCAACTAGTAACTAGTAATTGGTAATCAGTAATTAGTAATTGAGTAAAGAGAGAATTATGAAATTAGAAGAAGGAAAAAAAGCGCCTGATTTCCAGGCTAATAACCAAGACGGCCAAGAGCGTACTATGAAGGACTATCAAGGGCAATGGTTACTGCTTTATTTTTATCCTAAAGATTTCACATCCGGCTGTACCAAAGAAGCTTGCTCGTTCCGGGATAATTGGCAGGAACTGAAAAAGTTAGTACAAGTTGTTGGCGTGAGCGGTGATTCGGTAGCCTCACATCAGAAATTCCAATCTGAACATAAGTTACCGTTTGAATTGCTGGCAGATGCGGATCGGATTATGGTCAAGGCGTACGGCGCCAACGGCATCTTGTTTCCCAAGCGCGTATCGTTTTTAATCGACCCAAACGGAACCATTCAAAAGATTTACCGAACCGTTAAGCCAGATCGGCATGCCGCTCAAGTTTTATCTGATATAGCAAATCTTATAAGCGGTCAAAATAATACTGCCCCCTAGGCCATTGACGTTCTGCCAAGGGTTTGCTACCATACAAGTGATCAATTTAGGGTTTTCTAATTTGTACATTAGAGGTAAAGGTCTTCCTAAATGAGATTATAATAATTAATTCGCACTATTGAAAACATGGCTAAGAAGTTATTCGTAGGAAGCCTTTCCTATAATGTCACTGACGATCAGTTACAGGAGTTTTTTGCCCAAGCGGGCACCGTAGAATCGGCCAAAGTGATCATTGATCGCGTTTCGGGCCGTTCTCGGGGATTTGGTTTTGTGGAAATGTCAAGTGATGAAGAAGCTCAAAAAGCAGTTGATGAGCTTAATGGGAAAGAGATCGACGGCCGAGCTATCGTAGTTAATGAGGCGAGACCCATGGGGGATCGCCCACGACGCGGTGGATTTGGCAAAAGAGATTTTGACCGATAAAAGGACTTCCAAATAGAACAAAAAGAACCCCAATACTGTAATGGGGTTCTTTTTTTGTAGGATTGCAGTATGGTATAATACAGAAAAGGATAAAAATATGACAACACAAAATAAAACCCAGCCGACAGAGGTTATCGACGAGCTAAACGGAGCTAACCGTACCGTTGGTTTTAACCAAAATCTATTGGTCAAACGGGCGGTTGATAGTTCATTTGTCGTGAAGTCAGGCGGTCAGCTAACGATCGAAGAGTCACAAAACTGCAAGATTTTTTACGGCGCTTCGGCAAAGATTGAATTAAAAAACGATAACGGTTCATTGCAGCAGGAAGTGTAATAAAAAACCCGGCCTGCATATATATAAGGCCGGGTATTGTTTGCATTTACCAGTGATGGTAGAAAACCAGCATAATGGTGTTATTGTGCGAAGAATAGGTACAGGCAATAGGCAGCTGTAGTATTCCGGCAGTACAGCCAAGGCTATTGGCCAGCATGTCACGCATGGAAAAACCCTCACGGTAGCCATCTGCCATTTCTTTGGCAATATCGATGCCCATGGTGGTGGCAATGGTGGCGGTATTGCTCCAGCCTAACTGGCCCTTGAGCAGCCGTGCCCCGAGGTAGTTGCCCCAAAAGTGCTCAAACTTGTCAGGCAGCCGCCGGCCAGCTTGGTCATAGTACCACGGATCAGCCGCTTGCCAGCTAAAATATCCTTTAGACGGATGGGTAAACAACCCACTGGCCATGCCGTTTACGTTTGCTCCAAATACTAACGTTGGTATTACCAGCCACACAAGCCATTGTTTCATATGGTCCCCCTTTCATTTTGTTATGGGATGGTTTATTCGGTAGCCGTCTCGGACGGCGCATTCATCAGTTCTTGCTTTTTGGCTTTAAAAGCTGCCAGCGTATCGCTGCCAAATTTTCTTTTAATCAAGCTGTGCAAAATGCCGTCGTTCCAGCTTCTAATTTTACGATGAACCATTTGGCAAGTGAAGGGGTTTTTAAGCTCCACAAAGGTGCCAGGGTAAATGCCGCAAGGGATTGACCCCAAAGCAACATAACGATCCAGGCCATCGGAAAACGGACAGGCCGAACAGATAAGGCTTTGGTAATGAAGGTTGTAACACTGACGCTTCATTTGTTTATACCAATCCCAGTAGTGAATTTTTCCGGGCGGGGCGGATTTTTCACCTGCCTGTTTATTTTTTAAATCCGGCGGTATCACGCCAAACTTGTCTTCAATTTCTTTGAGTAATTGCTGGGTTAATTCGTGGGCCTGGTTAATATCATGATCGATTGCTCCATCTGGATCTGTAATTCGTCCATCAGCCAGATCATGATTCATGCGCCAGATAAAGCCGCCGAGCTGCTCTATGGTTGCCCAATACTCCAGTTCAGTCTCTGGGCGTTTTTCAAGTTCCATTATTCCTCCTTATTTTGTTTTTAAATAACTATCACAGCATAGTAGCAATATAAAATGTGTATGTCAAGAATGGCGTTGTTTGAAACGCCGCGGAGGCTGTCCGCGATTTATCCGTTTTTACTTTGTGTTTATTTGAACTGATGAGGAACGCCCGGAGCGATTTTTTTAAGCCGAACAAATTGTACCGAGAGCAGGGTGGCTAAGGGGATGGCTAGCATTAAGCCGATACTACCCGTTAACGTCCGGACGATTTCCGTGGCGATTAGTTCATTGTTTAAGGTCTGGGAAAAAGTATGGTAGGGCGGCTCGTTGATGGTAAAAAGCAGTAATATAGGCAGCGCCGCGCCAGCGTAAGCTAGAAACAAGGTATTGACCATAGCACTCATGTGGGTTATGCCGACTTCCATAGCCTTGGAGTACAGTTCTTTTTTAGTAAAATTTGGATTAGCCTGTTTGAGCTGGTTAACGGTGGCTACCTGGGCCACCACCACATCATCCAAAACGCCCAGCGCGCCGATGATGATGCCGGCTAAAAGTAAGCCCTGGATATTGATATCAGCTCCTAGCATATTTTTTAAGAAGAACGTTTCTTCACTGGCAAAGCCGGTTAAGCGGGCCAGGTGAGTAAACCAGACTGACAGCAGTCCCGTGATGATTAGAGCTATGGTGATACTCGCCACGGCAATGGTGGAATTTCGCTGTAACCCTTCTGTTAGATAGATGGCGATGACCAAGATAAAGACAGCACCGATAATACTGATGAGTAGGGGGCTTTTTCCCTGGAGGATTAACGGCAGGACAAAGGCTAAAATTATAATAAATGTCAATATCAGGACGACGATAGCCCGTAAGCCTTTCAAGCGTCCAATGGCGATTACCACCACAGCAAATAAGGCCGCCAGCCAGTACAGTGCGCTTTGGCGCACGTAATCTGTTACATAAAATACATTATTACCCTCGTTGTCGACACTGGCCACCGCCATTACCTTGTCGCCAACCTTATATTGATTGGCGGTTATTACTTCATAAGCCGTTCCATCAAATATGATTTCCTGGTCTTTCCATGTGCCCTCGAGGCCTTTTAATTGTAATTTCTGTAGCGTAACAGCTTCCCCAGCTTCATCAGTAATCGTTTTTTCCTCTAATATTTCAGTAACTCTCGCTTGAAATATTTCGTCGTTGTCGGTTGTTTGTGCAAAGCTGTGTATTGGCAATAGACTAATGGCAAGACTAGCCACTACCGTGAGAAAAAATATTTTTTTCATAAGAAAGATTTTGGTGCGCCCAGAAGGACTCGAACCTTCAACACCCTGCTTAAGAGGCAGATGCTCTACCGATTGAGCTATGGGCGCGCGCGTCCAAACGGTGCTGCGGTTTCGTGTCCTTCTATTGATCGGCCACTCCACCTCCGCACGCGTTTCTCCTTTTCCTTACAAATGCGAAGCATTTGCTCGGATTACTTTATTTATTATGGTTTAATCATATGTTTATCACTTCTGCTCCCCGCCCGCTACGCCTGGGCTTCGCTCCGGCGAAGCGATGGCGGGCGGGTACCGATTGAGCTATGGGCGCGTATTTAAAATAACTTTTTGTTTATTAAATAGTTATGGAGTCGTGTTTTGAGAAATCGACGTCCATATCCCATTTTAAAGTACTTTTCCCTTTTGATAGCATCTTGTTTATTACGACAAGCCTCATAATACATAAGTGATAAGGGTATGCGGTTTTTTGTCGAGGTCACTTTTCCTTCGTTATGTTCAGTCAATCTTTTATTTAAATTATCTGTGTAGCCAACGTATAGTTTTTTATCGCGCAAGCTTATTAGGACGTAGGTATAAAATAGTTTAATCATATGTTTATCACTTCTGCTCCCCGCCCGCTACGCCTGGGCTTCGCT
>CAZJUO010000064.1:495-7049 GCA_964549245.1 uncultured Gammaproteobacteria bacterium | reverse complement strand
AAATATATAATAGCGATCCTGACGATCCGATTATCCAGGCTTATAAGAAAATATTTCCTGACGTATTTTTACCATTAGAAGAAATGGAAAAAAGCATTAAAGCCCATATACGGTACCCGGAAGATATATTCAAATACCAAACAGCTTTATATACCACCTATCACATGGAAGAACCTCAAATATTTTACAACAAAGAAGACCAGTGGGAAATACCAAAGACGAGTGAAGAAGCTGCCGATCCTATGATGAGGCATCTTATTATGAAGCTGCCGGATGAAGAAAAAGAAGAATTTATTTTAATGCTGCCCTACACACCGAGCAGTAAGGATAATTTATCTGCCTGGATAGTTGCCCGGTCGGATGGTGACAACTATGGCTCCTTGGTAGTGTACCGATTTCCCAAACAAAAACTCGTATACGGCCCAAAACAGATAATCAACCGCATCAACCAGGACGCTGAAATATCTAGGCAAATATCCCTTTGGGATCAGCGCGGCTCTGAAGTAAATTTAGGTAATTTGCTGGTTATTCCCATAGAAGAATCGCTTATCTACGTTCGTCCGCTATACTTACGTGCAGAAGGCGGGTTAATTCCGGAGTTAAAAAGAGTTATTGTGGCGTATGAAAATAAAATTATCATGTCAGAAACGCTTAGTGGAGCATTGAGCCAATTATTTTCCGAAAGTGGTGAGACTGCTTTGGAACAACCGCCAGAACAATCAAGTGAAGAGGCGACTACTGATCAATCGTTAATAAACCAGGCGCAGCAGTATTACCAAAATGCGCTAGAGGCCCAAAAAAATGGTGATTGGAGCACGTACGGCGAAGAAATTGAAAAACTCGGAAATACATTGAATCAGTTGAATAAATAAAGCACGATTTGCTAATAAATAAAATATGGAAAACAATATAACCACTATAAAAATATTACTCGCTACAGCAAGAAAAGGACGGCAATCGGAAAAAGTATCTAATTTTATTTATAAGGAAATAAGAGAGAATAATAAAATACGTTCGAGTATAATTGATGTACGTGATTATCTCACTGCCCAAACGGTCCCACCTTGGGAAAATCATCAGGCTATAGAACAGGCAAGGAAAGCTATTAATGGTATCGATGGTTTACTAATTGTTACCCCGGAATATAACCATGGATTTCCAGGTGAATTAAAAATATTTTTGGATAAAATTAAAAATGAGCTGAAAGATGTGCCGGTTGGTATTTGCGGAGTATCTTCGGGTGGTTTTGGCGGCAGTAGGGGAGTAGAGCTGCTGCTTCCAATATTAATAGCACTTAAAGCTAGGCCAATACTTCCGGTAGTTTATTTTTCTAACGTTGAAGACATGTTTAAAAATGACCGTATACAAGACGACTCATATAAGGGCAAAATTGAAAAATTAATAGAAGAACTTCAAAAATATTCAATTAATAAAAACAACAAAATATGATAAAAATAAACCAACCATTCCCAAACTTTAGATTAGAAACATATTTCCCTATACAAAAAAATACCAAGTACATAACTCTTGGTGAATATAAAGGAAAATGGGTAATAGTTTTTTATTACCCGGCTGATTTCACTTTTGTCTGCCCCACAGAATTAAAAGACATGGCCAAAAGATACAGCGAAATCCAAAAGCTTAATGGTGAAGTGATAGCAGTAAGTACGGATACTGTATTTACTCACAAAGCATGGAGAGAGAGTGAAAAACTTTTAGAAAATGTAAATTATCCATTAGCCGCTGATCATGATGGCGCCCTTTCAAAACAGCTTGGCATATTCAATCAAGGCAGTGGAGTCGCTGATAGAGGGGTGTATATAATCGATCCTGACGGGATTATCAGAGCGTATGAGGTGGTAACAGATAATATTGGAAGATCAGCGGGTGAAATCATTAGGAAGTTAAAAGCCCTATCTTTTGTAAGGAAAAATCCAAACCAAGCATGCCCAGCCAGCTGGGATACTGGTGAGAAGACATTGATCCCGGATATATCTATTGCCGGTAAAGTAGCAGAAAATTTATAACCTATACTTTACAAAGTAGTGAAAATATGCTACAATGTTGCTATAGTACCCAAAAATAAACATAAAAATGAGCGAAAAATTGAAGAATAACATATACGTATGCCTAGCCAGCGGAATTGCTGTCTTATTTTTATTATTACCGTTAGCTACCGATGCAACGGATTACCGTTCTCCTGAAGTAAGAGTATTTAATAATGAAGGCACTAATGTAGGAAATTTTTTGGCCTTTGCGCAGAATTTTAATGGCGGAATGTCAGTTGCCGTTTGCGATCTGGACAACAATGGATATGAAGAGATAATTGTAGGGCCAGGGCCTGGAGGAGGGCCACAAGTAAGAATTTTAAATAGCCACGGCCAGCCAAAATTCACTCCTGGTTTTTTTGCGTATGATGAAATATTTAGGGGAGGTATCAATGTAGCTTGTGGTGATTTGGATAATGACGGTTTTCCTGAAATTGTTACCGCACCGCAGTCAAGTGGCGGTCCTCATATAAGAATTTTTGATCGTTATGGCCAGCCAAAATTCACTCCTGGTTTTTTTGCCTATAACGAATCAATGAAAGGCGGAGTTAATATTGCTGTAGGTGATATTGACGGAGGAGGCATCAATGAAATATTGACTGCTCCAGCACGAGGTGAAGAACCAATTGTTAACGTATTTAACAGATATGGAAATAAGCTTGACTTTGAAATTTACCCTTTTCATCCAGAGTTTTCAGGCGGCGTAAGTTTGGCTACTGCTGATATTGACGGAGATAATACCGATGAATTGGTTATGGGAGTGTTTAGCCAGGATAGCAGTTTAATAAAAGTAATGAGAGCTAACGAATCAAAACAGATTATCGGTGAATTTTATGCCTTCCCTAAGGAATTTACTGGCGGTATCGTCGTCAGTAGAATTGATTTGGATAATGACGGAATTGATGAGATAATGGCTACTGCAAATAGCGGAGGCGGTCCTCATATTAGATTCTTCCATGCTAACGGAGATCTTATACAAAAAAGTATTTTTTCATTCGAAAATGAATTTAGAGGCGGTTCCAGCATCGCTTCTGGAGACATTGATAATGACGGACTGGAGGAAATAATCGCTGTACCTAGAAAAAAGCAATACCAGGGGAATGTGAACAAAATTGTAGTTGACTTATCAGAGCAACGGCTGTACGCCTATGAAGATAACTTGCTACTAAAATCATTTTTGGTATCTACCGGGTTGCCAGGCATGGATACCCAGGCTGGAACGTTTATGATATCCCAAAAGATATATTCAAAATTATATTCTGGACCTGATTACTATCTGCCAAATACCCTTTGGAATATGAGATTTGACGGTCCGCGATTATTGCATGGCGCTTATTGGCATAATAATTTCGGTCATCGGATGAGCCATGGATGTGTCAATATTTCATATCCTGATGCAGAATGGTTATACAACGCTTCACCTGTAGGAACCAGGGTAATCGTTAATCAGTAGTTCTATAGCCAAAAAATAAAATATTTGCTATACTGGCAATATTATTACCATCGTATTAATTAGTATTGCTATTTTTTGGTATGAGTAAAAGAAAAAAAATATGGCTTACCTTTGGGCTTATTTTGGTTTTAACAATTTTATCTGGATTTATCGATTACCCAAATGGCCCCGATATTTCTGTAGGTGATTATTATAAAGAATTAAAAGTCCATCTTGGCTTAGATTTACAAGGAGGTAGTCATTTGCTGTATAATGCCGATACCTCAAATATTGAAGCAAATGAAGAATCGTCAGCACTAGAGGGCGTTCGAGACGTTATAGAAAGACGTGTTAACGCTTTTGGAGTTTCTGAACCGATAGTACAAACAAGCAAATCAGGGGATCAGTGGCGTGTAATAGTAGAATTAGCAGGTATCAGTGATGTAAATGAAGCAATAAAAATGATTGGTGAAACACCTCTGCTGGAATTTAAGGAACAGATTGATCAAGAAATGACTGATGAAGAAAAAGAAGATATTGAGCAATCAAATGAGGAAGTCAAAAATCGAGCGGAGGAAGTTTTAGCAAAGGCATTAGAACCAGAAGCAAACTTTGCTGAATTAGCAAATGAGTACACCGAAGATCCTGGAAATACAGATACCGAAACAGGAGAAAAAAAGGGGGGAGACTTGAGATTTTTCAGCCGTGATGTTATGGTAAGTGAATTTGCTGACGTAGTTTTTGATAAAATGTCAGTTGGGGAAGTATATCAAGAGTTAGTAAAAACCGATTATGGCTATCATATAATCAAAAAAACTGACGAAAAAGACAATGAAGCCCGGGCAAGCCATATTTTATTGTTGACGCAATCTACTCAACCCTCTTCTCAATTTGAAAATACGGGCCTTTCTGGAAAGCAGTTAGATAGGGCTGCAGTTACGTTTGATCAAAATACAAACCAACCGCAAGTTTCATTACAATTCGACAGTGAAGGAAAGGAATTATTTTCAGACATTACTGAACGAAACGTTGGAAAAATTGTTGGTATATATTTAGATGGTTCTCCAATTTCCATGCCTACCGTAAATGAAAAAATTACCAGCGGTGAGGCTGTTATTACCGGAGGTTTTTCACTTGACGAAGCTAAATTATTAGCACAGCGCCTTAATGCCGGCGCCCTTCCGGTACCTATTGAACTAGTATCACAGCATAATGTAGGTGCCACCTTAGGAAAAGTTTCTGTAGAAAAAAGCTTTTTAGCGGGGATAATTGGTCTGGTTCTCGTTGCAATATTCATGATAATTTATTATCGATTGCCTGGAATCATTTCTGTTATTGCCCTGATTATATATTCGATGGTAATTCTTGCCGCTTTTAAACTCATACCGGTAACCCTTACGCTAGCCGGTGTTGCTGGATTTATTTTATCGATAGGTATGGCAGTTGATGCAAATATATTAATATTTGAACGCACCAAAGAAGAACTACGGCAAGGCAATAGCCTAAAAAGTGCTGTTGAAATAGGTTTTAAAAGAGCTTGGCCCTCAATACGAGATTCCAATATTTCCAGTATTATAACTTGTGTTATACTGGCTTGGTTTGGCACTAGTATTATAAAAGGTTTTGCTGTTACATTGGGCATAGGTGTTTTGATAAGCATGTTTTCAGCTATTACCGTTACTAGAACGTTTCTTCGCTTATCAGTAACAGAATGGTTGGAAAAGCATCCATCATTAATGGGTAATAATAAGCAATAATTATATGTACTCTATTGTCAGAAAACGCAAAATTTGGTTTATTGTTTCCGGCATTATCATTATACCAGGGATGATAGCGATAATTTTAGGAGGCCTTAAATTGGGGATAGACTTTACCGGCGGCAGTTTGCTTCGTGTATCATTCTTAGATCAAAACCCGACAATCCAGCAAGTTGCCGAAAATGTAAATCAGACGTTTGAAAATATCGAAAATAGCAAAGTACAAAAACTTGATCAAGAAGAATATACGATACGCATGCCTGACCTCACCAACGATAAGCACCAGGAGGTACTTTCTAATTTACAATCAGAATTCGGCAATCTCGAAGAAAAAAGCTTTGAATCTATAGGACCGACCATCGGCCAGGAATTAAAACAAAAAGCTATTGTTGCAATCATATTGGTTTTACTTTTTATAATTATTTACATATCGATTGCCTTCAGAAAAATCGGCGGACCAACTGTAAAATCCTGGGTTTATGGTATAGGTGCCGTAGTAGCGCTTATACATGACATATTAGTAGTATTCGGCATCTTTGCCATACTTGGTTTATTGTTAGATGTAGAGATAGATATCCTTTTCATAACAGCACTACTTACCGTACTCGGCTTTTCAGTGCATGACACTATTGTTGTATATGATCGCGTACGTGAAAGACTTACCATAAATAAAAACAAATCCTTTGAAGAAACAGTTAACGAAAGCGTAAATCAAACTTTGATACGCTCATTAAATACTTCTATTACTACTTTATTAGTTTTACTGGCCTTGTTTTTATTTGGAGGGCAATCTATTAAATACTTTATCATTGCTTTAATTATCGGTATTATTTCGGGAACGTATTCGTCAATTTTTATTGCTAGTCCTTTTTTGGTGACCTGGCAAAAAATAAGTAAAAAATAGTATTACAAAATTAAAAGTGATGCAAACAGTAATATTTGCATTATTTTTTAGTTTTTGTTTTAATATAAGGTATTCCTCTTGACACAATATTAAAAGTATGCTATACTAAAGGCAATTACTGATTAGAAATATAATGCGTATCCAATGCGCATATCAATTAAATTGGATGAATAAAATATCATAATTAATACATGGAACCACAAAACTCAATTTTGGATAAAATAATATCCAGTAAAAAAAGCAGTGAAATAGAACAATTCAATCCTAATGAAGTTGTTTCTACATTGCTAAAAACATTGACTTCACGAGAGGAAGATGTGATACGCAGGAGGCATGGACTATTGGGTAAAGAAAAAGAGACATTGGAAAACATTGGTGCTACGTATAAAGTAACTCGTGAAAGAATTCGGCAG
>CAZJUO010000064.1:0-485 GCA_964549245.1 uncultured Gammaproteobacteria bacterium | reverse complement strand
CTTAAAAGGAATAAAATTCCTCCTGAAAAAATAGCAATAAAAAAAATCAAAAACTTGCCGGATTTCCAAAAGACAATTAACACTATCGAAAACACAATTTTTTCTGTATTAGAAATGCATGGCGGCGTTATGGAGGAACAAGCTTTGATTAACCATTTATTGCAAAGTATTGGCGTTACCAAAGTTAATAAACAAAATATATTATTCCTAATTTCAGAAATATTAAATCACAAATTCAAGCTTTTAAAAGGCGATGGTGACTTTAAAAGATCATGGCAGATAATTCACGCTCCGATTCATCTACTCAAGGAAACTTCAGGAATTCTTTACGATATTATTAAAAAAAGCGGCGCCCCTTCAAGCAGTAATAAAATAATTGAAGAATTTAAAAAAACGGATTTTTATAAAAACAATAATTCTTTGCTTAATGACGATGTTATAGTATCTTATTTGGATATTAATAAGAATATAGCCAAAAATCCTTA
>CAZJUO010000063.1:0-7218 GCA_964549245.1 uncultured Gammaproteobacteria bacterium | reverse complement strand
CGGTCACTCCCGAACCAACGTTGGAGCTTTCATTCTCTTGGTAAACGACTCCTGACAGATCAATTTCGCTGACATTACATGAAGTGCACTCTGCCAGAATAAAATCAACATACTGTGGCGTATGATCAGCGTTATTAAAATTATCCAGGGTTATATCATGCGTATGAAGACTATTAGCAAAGCCATTGCTACCTATACCTAGATTAGCCACATTAAAATCCGAAGGCGTACCCGTAGTCCCTACCGAACTGGTATGGCTATGTGTAGCATCCCCGCCATTGCTCCCCGAACTGCTGGAACCGCGTATAAACTTGTTCTGATACGGTGTATCATCAGAAATTACAGTCCAGCCACTTGGCGGCGTGCCGTCAAACAGAGCAATCATATTATCAGGTATATCTTGCGCCGAAGCATTAGGCTGTTTATATATCTGAATAGTGGCATATTGCGGCAAGGAAGTAGCTGATGGTGTGTCTGTTGGTGTAGCTGGAGCGGAGTGAGTATGCGCCTCTATTGGCACATTCAAAAAACCTCCCGTCTGCATATACGTGTAGCCGCTGCCCCCTCCCAAAGCGTGCCAGTTTATTCCATGAGTATGCGTATCACTACCCCCGGTCGTATGGCTGGCATCAAATTTGACCAGTCGATCATCAGCATCAGAAAATCTGGTCCAGGGTGAACTGGGCGTATTGCCGTCTTCAAAAAAGGCAAAGCTATTTTGCGGAATATTGGGCGGGGTAGTATCAGCCGTATCGTACTTCCACAAATAAAATGTATGGTTAGCCGGATTATTATCAGCTGCATCGATAGAACTGCCAGCTGCATGACTATGGACATCCGAAGCAAATTTGCTACAACCGCTCTTGCAGGTTGCTATCGTGCCAGTTGCTGACGCCACTCCTACTGTCTCATCAAACGTATGAGTATGAGTAGCATTCCCGCCTCCGGTGCCGCTATATGCTGAAGCTGCTCGTAAAAAATCACCATTATGACTGGAAACATACGACCAATTGGTCGGCGCTAAACTGCTGGTACCCAATAAATATAGATAGGTAGCGTCAATAGCCATCTGCCACTGCCGTGGCTCTTCCCAATCACCCACCGAAGCCGGTCCGACAAAATATAATGCCGGACTTTCTTCAGGAGTTTTAAAATCATATGAAAGCGAGACCGTCTGGCCAGTACCGATATTCTTCTCCCAAACTAACGCATGAACGATTTCATCTCCAGTATCGAATTGTTCAAGGCGGCCGCCATCTTTTACCTCTACGTCAAAATCACCGGGGACCAGTTCGCGTATTTCACCGTTATAGCCGTTAAAAGCGGTTACTTCCAAAACCATCGGCTGGTAAATGTAGGGGAAAACACGCGTCGGACCGGTACGTTTGATCGTATACGGCGGATCAACCTGTACTTCAAAACTGTCATCCAATTCCCTGGTGCCATTTTGATGCGTCGCTGAAACGTGTAATTGATAGTTGCCTGGTACTGCCGGCGAATAATTTGCAAAATAATCAGGGCCCATAAACTCACCTTTCTCCAAACAATGCTCACTTACCGTAATGCTCCCGTCAGCCGTTCTTTTTAGCTCTTGCTGGCCATTGGGCGCCGTAATTGTCAAAATAACGTCAGCATCACAAACAATGTCTCCGCTGTCATCAAGGACGCCGATTGAGAACAGTGACTCCTGGCCTAGTTTATAAACAGCCTGATCGGGATTTATAGCCAGTACGCCCCAGGTAAATTCTTCCATCACCTCTTCAACCACTCCGTCCTGCTCTATGGTAAAGGTTACTTGATATTTCCCTGGCTTTTCAAATTGAGAAGTTTCAATAGCGTACTCGGCCTGTTTTTTGTTGCCAACTTGCACGTCCTTGGTGGTAATAGCCGGGTCAATCTCCGTACCATCGGGAGAAACAACTTTCACCGACTGTACCTGCCGCTGCTTGGGATCAGCTCCCAAAAATGAGAAAAAACCTTCTTCCTCAACTTCTACGGCAATCACCGGATCCTCGTCTATTTTTAAATCCCTGTCTTTGATAGAAACGCTCTCTTGTATTTCTTCGGCGGCCGGATGAGGTTCTTCAAGCTCCGTCTCCAAAACAATACCATCGACATAAGCGTCTGATGCCTTCTCGCCAGGTACTGCGTCATAAAAAATTTTAACTTGAAAATTGCTAAAATCAGCTTGCTCCGTTATCTCCGGAATAGCATATTCCCAGTAGCCACCATGGTCTTTATTACTCAATGCCCCTAGTAGTGCAAACGAATCTGCAGTTTTCCAAGTAGCACCGCCATCTGCCGAATACGAAATGGTAATAACATCTTCATTGGTTTCATATGAATCAACCGCCAATGAAATCTGCAATACCGCTTCTTTCAGCAGGGCCTCTGACGGAATTGATTTGGGCAATTGGAAACCACTGGCGATCAACTCTGGACTTGTTTCTGAAACAATAGGTATTTGTTCTACCGTAGTTTCTTCTCCCAGAACACTCCCTTCCTCTTCGGCAGGGACGGTATTGGTGTTGGTTTTTACTGGGGCAGTGGTGGTATTGATATTTTTGTTCGTATTACTATTTTGGTTGGTAACGTCACCACTACCGTCTTCTTCCGGCACAGACGGCATTGCATTGTTATTACTGGCTGGTACTGGTACCGCTGCTTTATTGGTATTGGCGTTTGGTTGTTCAGTGCTTTTTTCCGATGGCAAATCCTTTACTGGTTGCTCGGGTTCGTTGATCACTACGTTATTGCTGTACGTCGCTGAATTTTTCTCATTAAAATCATCCAATGATGCGGAGGATTTTAATTCTAGCGTGGTAGCATGGTCACTAAATTGCCAGCCCTGCGCTGCAGTCGGCTCAACAGTCACGGCATATGATTTTACCGGTCGCTCTTCAGCTTGGATAGTATATACGTAGGCAAAAAACAATACTTGTAAAGAAAAAAAAGTAAATGCTACCACTACGGCAGAGTAAACAAACAGCGAAAATTTCCTGCTGATAAAAAAAAGCTTAACGTTGTGAAACGAAAAACCGCTTTTTATGACGTACTTATCTTCTTCAGGTGGCGGTGTTGATTTTGACAGTGGTGTTTTCGGCTTATTATCAGTAGGACCCAAAGTATGTAGGGGGTATATAGAATAATACAATTTCTCTACTGCAGCTTTTTCATATCGCCTATCTTTTCTTGAGCCTATCCTAGTAGCTACCAATTTTCCGCTTTTATCCCAATTTCTGACCGTATTCGGGTGAATATTAAAAATCTTGCTTACCTGGCTGATAGAAAGCAGATTCGGCAATGAATTAAAATCAATTGTACCTCCAGTCTTTTCTGAACTGCCCCGACGTCCTGAAAACAAATTAATCATTCGATAGCGTCACAAAAAAATATTCTATTTTGCTAATATTAGCTATAATTATTTTGTAACTTAACAAGCGTTCATATAAATTATAGCACATTTTTTTTAGTTTGTCTAATATTTTATAAAGCCAAAGGCATTCCACAATCCCCAATAGCAAAAAACCCTTGCAAACAAGGGCTGATATAGCCTAACTTAACAACGATTATTTACCGAGGCGCAATTTAATCACCTTCCAAAAGCTCTCCAGCATAATAATAAAGTTAAATTTGGAGGTTCCGGCTCGCCGTTCAACAAAGACTATGGGGATTTCTTCGATCCGCAATCCGCGCTGATGCGCTTTGTAAGTTAATTCTATTTGAAAATTGTACCCCCGGGATTCAACACCATCAAAATCTATCTTTTGCAGTGCCTCACGACGAAAACACTTAAACCCCCCGGTTAAATCACGATACGGCAGATGTAGAATAACCCTAATAATATAATTTGCCAGCCAACTGATAAAACGCCTTACCAGGCCCCAATTTTCTACGCCTCCCCGATCAATGTACCGTGAACCTAGAACAATATCAGCTGTTTTAATTTTCTCAAGAAAATCAGGAATAAATTTTGGCTGGTGCGAAAAATCAGCATCCATCTCAAAAATGTATCGAACGTTTTCATCCGCTAATACAGCTTTAAAACCGGCCATATACGCCTTCCCCAAACCTTCCTTTTTCGCTCGATGGATCACCGAAACGCTATGATAACGCCTAGCGAGCGTATCGGCGATGCGGCCCGTACCGTCCGGAGAATTATCATCAACGATGGTGATGCCCAAATCCTTGATTCCCAAACCTACTATAGCAGACACGATATCAGCAATATTATCTTTTTCGTTGTAGGTTGGAAGAATAATTACAGCTGTCATAAGAATATTAGCATTGTATCACGGCGCTTAGCTAACTGTCGAGCCTGCTCCTTTGACTGCGGTTGGTCTTTCTATTATAATATAAACACTCTATGCCCAATTTGACACAACCAAACAACAAAATTGTAGAAAAAAACCAAGACAAGCCGGCAGACCCGTATCAAGCACCAAAGAAAAAACCATTCCCGCTCCTGTGGGTTTCGGTCAGTGTCTTACTAGTCGTAATTATCGGTATTGGCTTGCTGTTTGTCACCCGAGCTGTTTTGGCGGTCAATAGCACCAATAATGAATCCGGTGAAAAGGTTGGCCTTTTTGAGCAAATCAAGCACCTTATTGCCAATCCTGATAAACACCTCCGAGGTGAGGAGGCAGATCGGATTAATATTTTATTAGTCGGCATCGGCGGCCCCGGCCACCAGGGGGCATATCTGGCTGATACTATTATTATAGCCAGCTACAAACCTTCCACCGACGAATTGGCCACCTTGTCTATCCCCCGGGATCTTTATGTAGATATTCCCGAATTCGGCTGGCGCAAAATAAACAATGCCCTGGCTTTTGGCTATGAGGCAGATTATCCGGGCGGGGGCGAAGGATTATTGAAAGAGGTAATCGAAGAAGTAACCGGCCTGCCTATCCATTATTATGGGCGTGTTGATTTTGCCGGTTTTAGAAAAGCCATTGACGATATCAGCGGCATCGATATCTACATTGACAACAGTTTTACAGATTACGAGTATCCTGATTATAACTATGGATACCAGACCATCCGTTTCACGGAGGGTTTGGAACATATGGACGGAGAACGTGCTCTGCAATATGTCCGTTCACGGCATGGCACCAACGGAGAAGGCTCGGATTTCGCCCGTTCCAAACGCCAGCAAAAGGTTCTTTTCGCCATCAAAGAAAAAATATTTTCACTGGAAAGTTTCCTTAATCCCAGCAAAATCGTGGCGGCCCTGGACGACCTCGGTGACCACAACCAAACCGACTTGCAAATATGGGAGCTCTTGCGGCTAGCCAATTTACTGCAAAACCTGGAAGCAAATAAGGTCATCACCAAAGTGCTGGATAATGGAGTAGAGGGAATTTTGCAATCCGAAACTACGCTTGATGGAGCGTACATACTTACCCCAAAATCAGGCGATTGGAGCGAAGTTCAGGAAGTGGCTGAAAATATCTTCAATACGAGCGTTATCCAGCGGGAAGAGGCAGTCATAGAAATACAAAACAGCACTTCAGAAACCGGACTGGCCAGCCGAACCGCAGAACGTTTACAAACCATGGGCTATAACGTGGAAACCATAGGCAACGCTACCACTGAAACGGTCTTATCTACCACTACTATCTATGACCTTTCGGCTGGGGCTAAGCCGTACACCGTAGCCAGTTTAAAAAACCTACTCGATGCTGAAGTAGCTATTGATATTCCAACAGCGGGCACCGAAACCGCCGCGAGCAATACCAATCAGTCGCTACAAACCGGCCAATCAGATACTGATATATTGATCATCATCGGCACTGACCAATCCACTGGCGGCTCTCTAACCAACAGTTAATTGCCAGTTTATGAAAAAAGAGTTAGCGAACGTGGCTCTCATTGGGCGCATTAATGTTGGGAAGTCATCGCTATTCAATACAATTTCCGAGAGCAACCAGGCCATCATATCGTCAATCCCCGGCACTACGCGCGATATCAATATCGCCCAAATCAATTGGCGGGGTAAGCTTTTTAATATTATTGACACCGGTGGCCTTGACGCCGGGCAGCTGGGCCAAATAGAGACAGCCGTGGAAAAAAAAGCCTACCAGATCCTCGATACAGCTGACCATGCCTTGCTGATAGTCGACGGCCGCGGACAAATAACCACCGCTGATCGGAATATTGCGAAGTTTTTAAAAAAACAGCGCGTAAAAACCACGCTGGTAATTAATAAAGTTGACGGTCCCCGGATTCGTTCGTCACTAACTCCTGATTTCTATGCCTTTGGTTTTGGGCAGCCGCACCTTGTTTCCGCGGCCAGCGGTTCGGGAATCGGCGATCTGCTTGATGTCATAGTACAAGACCTCCCAGAACGAAAAATAGCCGAGACCACTGAAACATGCACCATTTCCATTATTGGTAAAACTAATGTTGGAAAATCTTCCGTGCTCAATACCCTGCTTGGCGAAGAACGGGTTATCGTCTCTCCACTGCCGCATACCACCCGCGAACCTCATGACACCGTTATCACCTACTATGGAAAAAAAATACGCATTGTAGACACCGCCGGACTGCGCAAAAAAAGAAACGTGTCAGACCCTATTGAAAAAATAAGCGTTGAAAAAACCCGCGCCTCCATCAAACGGTCAGATATTTCACTAGTAACCACCGACGCATCCCAGCCCCTGACAAACCAGGACCAGACCATCGCTTCCATTGCTTTGGACAACGGCAATGCCATCATACTGGTAGCCAATAAGTGGGATATCATTCCGCAAAAAAACCCCCAAACCATGGCACTTTATAATAAAACCTATCGCCGATACTTCTCTTCCCTGCCTTGGGCGCCGCTCATTTTTACATCCGCCAAAACTAAACTGCGCGTCAGCAAACTGCTCCCTCTGGCCCTGCAGGTTTATCAGGAATATACCAAGACGCTTACCCAATCCGCGCTCAATCGCCTCGTGCAATCAGTTAAGCCAAAAAAAGCCAAACCAAGTAAAGGAAAAAAGCCGGCTCGCCAGCTGTATCTCCGGCAAGTTTCCCAAGCACCGCCGACTTTCCACCTCATCACCGCCCACCCCGAGCGCGTACACCAATCCTACTTGGACCTGGTGGAGAAAAAAATGAGACTGCAGCACGGATTTGCCGGCACGCCTATTTCCATTCAATTACGAAAAAAATAATACTATGAGGACCATGCAGGCCAAGCTGCTGCGGACACTTGAGCGCCGCGAAATC
>CAZJUO010000062.1:0-7318 GCA_964549245.1 uncultured Gammaproteobacteria bacterium | reverse complement strand
TTAATTTATTGACTCCCAGAGAGTATTTGTCGCATTTGCGGTGAAAGATACCGATTACTTGACAATAGTTACCAATTATGATACTATTAGGCGAATAAAAAAAACAAAATAGGAGGAAACATGCTCATCGAAAAAATCTATAGACATTTGTTTTGGATAATGTTGTTTCTTTTTATCTTTGCACTGTGTGATTGGGTAAATTCTGGCTCTTCTTTGGTGCTCATGGCGAAAGGGATTATAAATCTCATCGCTTTGGCTGCTGCTATTCTATGTACTATCTTTATCGTAAAGATAGTAATCTTACTTTTCCGCTCTCGTTCCGAAATTCCGCAAGCTACCGAAAGAGCTAAAATTTCTATAATGCTATGCGTTTTTATTTTCTTCTTGTTAAAAATTGACGAGCTTATCAAACCACCCATGAGCAATCCGACTTATTTCGGGCTTGGACTTTTAACCACCATCGTCATTATTTCCCTGCTGGGGGCCTACAAATTCCAGACCGATTAGGTCATCACCATCCGGTTGAATTATTTTCAGCCGGATTTTTTATTTAACCTTGGATAAACCCAAGGGGTATTTTCAAATAGCAATCCATTCTTGCGCCGCCTGGCCCATCATCCCGAGTGTAATCCCCTGTTTGGCCTGTTGAATATATAATGAACATTCTAACATTCTTAAGAATGTTCCTATATCCCACCTCTTCACTCTTTATTATTGCAAGGAAACAAAAGCGACGAAGCAATCTTAAAAATTCTACTTTTTCCTGCCCAAATAATAATCATCTATTCGCCGGACTAAAGCCGTCGGTTTCTCGTCAAACTCCCACTGCTTCATTTTTCTTGTCTCGTCGTTTTCTACTATCAAGACATATCTATCCGACATGCTTAACAAGCAATGAGGCATAGTGATATGAAAATGCCACTTGGTTCCGGCTTGTGCGTATTCTTTAACCAAATCCAGCGCTTCGTGCTGTGGGGGCCGTCCTTTTGCCTTTCGGGGGTTAGTCAGTTGGTACGCATGCTCTTCCAAAGTTTCTCGAAGTTTTTTGGTGCTGTCGCAGTAAAACACATCCTCTCCAGTTTCCAAAACAATGATTTCTTTACCCGTGTCGTTGGTAAAGCACTCCGGGGGCAAGCAATGGTGGTGCCACGATCGTCCTGCTTTCATGACCCGATCCAACAGCTTCTGTCCGTTAATTTTCTCCGCGTGTTTTTTTATCATGTTGTTAATCGACTAGTTTTTTAAATCAGATGAAAGTATTTTTTCCAGTGTGGGATGCGAGAAATAGGCTCGTATATTAAATTCATTATCAACTAATTCAATCATTTCCATTTCCGGCAGTTTAATCAGTTTAAAACCCGACTTACCCAAATAATCATTTTTAAAAGCTTGATAACCATTAACCGTAAAATCAGCGTCGCCTTGCTCTGGTCTGGTCGGGTCTGGTTTGCGTATTTTCACCATCCTAAGCGGCCCGGCTATTGTCTTGATGGGTTCTTCTAACCAATATATATTGCCCATTTTCGTCTCTTTTACCACCCGGCCCATACCAGCCGTTGCTGTATCTAATTCCCGGTATTCCTCGTCCGTGTGCGTGAAAATGCAGGCATAATTCACCGCTACGTCTTTTTCCGCCGTGTGCTTGTCTTTCAGCACCTGGGCTTGTTGGACGATGTTTTGGATAGTATCTTCGATTTTTTTAGGGTGTTGTTTTTGCATTATATATTGAAAGTGAGTAAATGTAAGTTAGATGCTAATACTTGTCATTGCGAGTGGCCTAGCCCCCTGTCGGGCTCAATACTAGATAGTCATTCAGAGCCCGAATAGTAATGAGAGCGAAGAATCTTTATGAGTTTAGTCTAGTGTCATAAGGACTCTTCGCTCCACTACGTTCCGCTCTGAGTGACAGGGGGCTTAATTTTCTCCGCGTGTTTTTTGAGCATTATGTAATGAAAGTGAGTAAATGTTAGTTATCTCCCCTACCCTTGTCATTGCGAGGAACGACACTGAGCGAAGTCGTAGTGGAGTGACGCGGCACTCTCTTTCTTCTTGAGATTGCTTCCGCCTGCCTCGCCGTAGCGAGTTCGGCGGGCAGGTCGCCGTCGTTCCACTCCTCCTCGCAATGACAGGAGAGCTACACCCCTCAAAACCCCCTTGCGGGGGCCTGGGGTTATTTTAAAAGTTATAACATTCTAACATTCTTAAGAATGTTCAGTCTCTCATGATTTTTCTAATAACTATTTTTTCTCATCTTTGTCATCCTTTTTCACGTCCTCGTATTCGGCGTCAACTGGCCCGGAATCTTTGCCGTCTTTCGACTTTTCCTGTGAACCGCCCGGCTGCTGCTGACCACCCGGAGCTCCTTGCGCTCCTGGTTGCCCCTGGGCGCCTGGCTGACCCTGGTTGCCATACATTGCCTGGCCAATTTTCTGGATAGTCTGCGACAGATCTTCGGAAGCCTTTTTGATGGCCTCAACGTCGTCTTTGTCCTTAACGTCTTTTAAGGCTTTTATCTTATCCTCAATTTCCTTTTTAACTTTACTATCAACCTTGTCGCCGCCATCTTTCAAGGCCTTTTCTGAGGTAAAGATTAATGATTCGGCGTTGTTGCGAATATCAATGATTTCTTTCTTTTTCTTGTCCTCTGCCTCATGGGCTTTGGCGTCTTGCTTCATTTTTTCCACTTCATCTTTGGACAAGCCCGAAGAAGCGGTAATGGTGATGGACTGCTCCTTGCCCGTGGCTTTGTCCTTAGCCGAAACCTTCAGAATGCCGTTGGCGTCAATATCAAAGGTAACCTCTACCTGCGGCACGCCGCGCGGTGCCGGCGGAATACCAGAGAGAATAAATTTACCTAAAGTTTTGTTGTCAGTGGCCATAGGCCGCTCGCCCTGCAGTACGTGAATTTCCACGGAAGTCTGGTTATCAGCGGCCGTGGAAAATATTTGGGATTTTGAAGTCGGGATAGTGGTATTGCGCTCAATCAATGGCGTAGAGACGCCGCCCAGGGTTTCTAAACCCAAGGTTAACGGGGTTACATCCAGCAAGAGCACATCTTTGACATCACCCTGCAAGACACCCGCTTGCACGGCCGCGCCCAGTGCTACCACCTCATCGGGATTTACGCCGATTGCCGAAAAACTTTTCTACAGTTTCCAAGACTTTGGGCATGCGGGTCATGCCGCCGACCATAATAACTTCCTCAATTTCCGAGGGTTTAAGCTTAGCATCATCTAAGGCCTGCTTGACTGGTTCAATGGTCTTTTCGATCAAATCCCCAACCAGTTCTTCCATTTTTGCTCGGGTTAATTTGATATTCAGGTGCTTGGGGCCAGAAGCGTCAGAAGTAATAAACGGCAGGTTAATCTCCGTTTCTGCGGAGGTTGATAATTCTATCTTAGCTTTTTCCGCGGCTTCTTTGAGGCGCTGTAACGACATTTGGTCTTGGGACAAGTCAACACCCTGGTCTTTCTTGAATTCATCAATCAGCCAGTCAATAATTCGCTTATCAAAATCATCTCCCCCCAGATGCGTGTCACCGTTGGTGGATTTGACCTCAACCGTGTCTTCAGCCACGTCCAAAATTGAAATATCAAAGGTACCGCCGCCCAGATCGTAAACGGCGATTTGCTGGTTTTTTTTCTTTTCAAAACCGTAAGCCAAAGCCGCTGCCGTTGGTTCGTTTATAATACGTTTAACTTTCAAACCGGCGATTTCACCGGCGTCTTTGGTAGCCTGGCGCTGCGAGTCGTCAAAATAGGCCGGTACGGTGATAACCGCCTCTTCAATTTTCTCACCCAGCTTGTCTTCAGCGTCCGCTTTCAGCTTCTGCAGAATCATAGCGGAAATTTCCTGCGGTGTGTTTTCCTTGCCATTCATCTTGACCTTGATGCCCTCGCCGGCTTGGATAATCTTATATGACATTGTTTTGACGTCGCGCTGGACTTCTTCATCATCCCAGCGCCGGCCGATCAAGCGCTTTACTGAAAAAACAGTGTTTTCCGGATTGGTAACCGCTTGGCGTTTGGCGATTTGGCCGACCACGCGCTCGCCGGTTTTGGTAATAGCCACCATAGAAGGGGTGGTTCTATTGCCTTCTTTATTTTCTAATACTTTTGGTTCACCGCCTTCGATTACAGCCATGGCTGAATTGGTGGTGCCCAGATCGATTCCTAGAATTTTACTCATAATGTTTTATTCCTTTCTTATTTTTTTAAATGTTTATAGGGGCTACATGAGCTACAGGCTAAGAGGTAATGAAGAAAAATATGTTGCCCCCCCCTTATCCCTTTAGCCTATCAGCATATAGTTCCTTTAGCTCCTATTAACCTATAAATTATTAAACCAATTATCCGTCTTTTCCAAATCTTCATGCAAGCGCAATATTTCCTCGCTCTGAATCGGCCGCTGGTCCTGCACATCCATGACTTCTTCTTTTTCCAGGTCAGTGATAGCGCTGGCTACTTTCAGTCCAAATGAACCGAAAGCGATTAATGAAAGCGTGGCGCTTTGGCAGACCGGGCACTTGATATACATCAGCGTGGCGCCTTCCTCTTCTTGCAAGACTTCCAGCCGCCCAAAATCATAGGCGCTATGGCAGACCGGGCAGCGGGCGTCAATGCGTATTCGTTCCGGTCCTTTGCCGTTGCTGTCTTTGCCGCTGTTAAACGGTGGTTTATTCATAAAATTATTGGAAATTGGCATATAGTTATTTTTAGTTACTTTATATCCCTCTGCCTCATAAAGCCAAGTAAAGGGGGTGATTTCAGGCTTTCTGGGGCGGGGAGGCCAGCCAAAGATATTCTGGCTGACGAACGGTACCCTGCCCTCTACTACGCTTATTTCTTGGTTTTTTTTACGTTTACTTTGATGCTCTTGGGTTTAACCTCTTCCGCTTTGGGGATAATTACCTTGAGCATGCCGTTTTCAAACGACGCTTTGGCGTTATCCGCCTTAACGTGGGTCGGAAGGGCGACTGACCGGTAAAAACTCCCGGAGCGCACTTCTTTGCGGTAGTAATTTTTTTCATCCACTTCTGATTTATGCTCGGCCGCGCCCTCGATATGCAGTACGTCATTTTCCACCGAAACATTAACCTTATCGGGATCAACGCCAGCCAAAGGCGCTTCAACAATGACATTGTTTTTATCCTGGTATACGTCTACTGCTGGGGTAAATGACCGCATTTTTTCCGGCATCATGGGCATGTCTTCAAACATTTTGTCGAAATCCGCTATGTCCCACATGGGACGCCATCTCATAATTGACATATTATTTTCAACCTCCTTTCTTTTAAATTAATAATTATAGATTTAGATGAGCTATATGAGCTAGAGGCTGAGAGGAAAATTGGTAAAAAGGAATAGCCTGACTGGAATTTGAACCCTACCGCCCTAGTATCTTCTTTGCTTCCAAACCTATCCTCTTTTATCCTTTAGTTCGTATAGCTCTTTTGAACATCTATTCAGCTACTTTCACTTTAGCCGGCTCCATGACCTTATCAAACAGCGTATAGCCGGCCTTTACTTCCTCGGTGATAACACCGCTTTTTACGCCTTCTTTTTTTTCTTTAGCCACCGCTTCATGGACTTCCGGGTCAAACTTTTCACCTACGGTTTTGATCTCCTTGATGCCCAGGTTTTCCAGCAAATCAGTTAATTGTTTTTTAATCTGTTCAATGCCGACCACCCATTCGTCTTTTTTATGTTCTGCCGGTATGTGTCGCCAGGCCAGTTTGAAATTGTCGTAAATTGGGAGCAGTTGCAGGATAAGCGCGGCATTGGCGAATTGCACGGTTTCTTTCTCTTTTTTCTCGCTTTCTTTTTTTAGGTTAATATAATCAGCTTTGGCTCGTTTCCAACCGTTCAAATATTCTTCTGCCTTTTTTTTCAACACCTCCAACTCTTTTACCTCATTCGGAACCGCTGTAGTTTTGTCAATTTGTTGGTTAGGTTCTTTCGGGGAATGGTCTGTCATAAAGCTCGTACTTTCAGTTTAATCATTAAATATATTTTTAGTGTACTCTATTAATCCTAAATTGTTATTATAATTCATGCGCATCGGCCCCAAAATTCCCAAGACTCCATGGCTGCCTTTGTCTGCCTGGTAGCTAACCATAATAGAACTGCATTCTTTGCCAAATGGATTTTCAGAACCAACCATTATCTTGGCTTTTGATGCTTGGACAATGTCGTCAAAAAGTTTTTTAATGGTTTCGTCCATATGATCAACGATTTCAGAAATATGGCAGACCAAATCGATTTTCTGGAACTCCGGCTGGCGGAACAAATATGACAACCCGGTGTAATAATAATTATCAGGGTCCAAGCCCACGAATACGGCGTTTTTCGATAATTCTGCCAGCTGTTTCGCCGCTTGTTTGATGGCAATTTCCTTGGAAATACCTTTTTTTTGCAAAACCTCATCGATCATTTTTTTCTGTTTTTCACTCAATGTAGCGGCTTGCACATGGTTTTCAATATAGTATTTCCAGCCTTTTTCAGTTGGTATGCGCCCTGCTGACGTATGCGGTTGGAAAATATAGCCCTCCTGTTCCAAATCAGCCATTTCATTGCGAATGGTAGCCGGGGATAACTTAAAATTATGTTTATCCACAAGCACCTTAGAAGCAACCGTCTGCCCCTCGGATAGAATATGTTCATTGATTATTGCGCTAAGTAAAGCGCTTTTTCGTTCTGCCAACTGCATACATAAGGTATTATAAATCAATTAGCACTCTACCGTCAAGAGTGCTAATTTCGGGCATTTATATCTTTGACTGCGATTAATTTCTGTTTACACCTGTTCAGAGAACTTATTGCCATACGGAGATAAATCTCCGTCTGCGCGTGTGGAGATTAATTTTCACTCCACCCGAATAAAAGAGATCAATCAAACTCCCGATACATGTTTGAATTTCATGCGTAGATAAATACTATCACGCGTAGCTGGGGATTTATCCCCAGCTAAAACCCCCGCCTCATTCTCATACGTCAGCCAGTCGGAGGTGTCGAGATAGTTTTGCACTGTAGATACAACTTCCTCAAACTCCTGGATAGAAATCCTATCCTGGCTTTTTAGATAGAAATTAACGCCCGTAAACTCATCCCCCTCTAAATTAAAAACTGCGCCAGTTACATCCTGCTCCCACATTGTTGTCTCCACTATAATGCCATCGGCAGTACTATCCAGTTTTTTTATTAAAGTTACCGGATATAATTTTATTTCTGTAGGCGTCTCTAAAAAGTAGCCTTTTTCGTTTTCAGTATATCCATACATGTCCAAGAAACCAGCTTCAGTCGGGTAAGAATAATCGGGC
>CAZJUO010000061.1:0-7513 GCA_964549245.1 uncultured Gammaproteobacteria bacterium | reverse complement strand
GCTGGCTGATGCGGGGTTGAAGCAGTTGCACATTGCAGAAACTGAAAAATACGCGCATGTAACGTATTTTTTCAACGGCGGTAAAGAGGAGCCATATCCCGGACAGGACAATGTCATAATACCTTCGCCGTCAGTAGCTACTTATGATAAAAAACCGGAGATGAGCGCTCCCAAACTAACCGATCGGCTGATTAAGGAGATCGAGAGGGATCATTACGACTGCGTTATCGTAAACTACGCTAATCCGGATATGGTCGGCCATACAGGTGACATGAAAGCTACTATTAAAGCGCTGGAGGCGGTAGACAAATGCCTTGACAAGTTGATTAAGAAAGTTTTGGAAAAAGACGGCCTTCTATTTATTACGGCAGATCACGGCAATGCTGAAGAACTGACCAATCTGCAGACAGGAGCCATGGATAAGGAGCACAGCGTTAATCCGGTGCCTCTATTTGCTATAGGCAAACAGTGGGAAAACAAAAATATGAACAAGGAGATGATTGTTGATTATGATTTAAGTTTGCTGCAGCCGATGGGTATTTTATCCGACATAACGGTAACGGTATTATCAGCCATGAAGCTCAAACCGGCTCCGGAAATGACGGGCCATAATTTAATGATGATGTAAACTATGCCTAACTATACTATACCTATCGAGATTTCAGCCCGGCACCTTCATATATCAAAGGGGGATTTAGAGATCTTGTTTGGCAAAGGCCATGAGCTGCAGGTTTTAAAAAAAATATCCCAGCCAGACCAATTTGCCGCTAAGGAATCCGTTCGGGTAGAGGGCCCAAAGCATAGTTTTGATTCGGTGCGAATCGTTGGTCCGGCGCGGGCGCAAACACAATTAGAAATTTGTACGACGGACGCCTACTATTTAGGGATATCTGCGAAGATTGCTGTTTCGGGGCAATTGGAAAATTCGTCCGGCGGAGTGACCTTAGTCGGTCCCAAAGGCACGGTGGTCTTAGAAGAAGGGGTAATCATTCCACAACGGCATCTACACATTGAAGCTGAAAAAGCCAAAGCCTGGCATGTAAAACATTTGGATACGGTTTCGGTAAAAGTAGGTGGGTCTCGGTCAGTAGTATTTAATAATATTGTTGTCAGGGCCCGGCCTGAAAAAGACGCACTGGCGCTGCATCTTGATACTGATGAAGCTAATGCCGCCGGAGTAGTGCCTGGGCAGAAGGGGGAATTGGTAGTAGGAGGCTAGCCATGAAATTTTCTATTCCAAAAGATAAGATACGTTATAACACGAGAGTCATGATGAACCGGCTCGGTTATCATCAGCATCTCGATCGGCAGGCACGTCAAGCGAGTTTTATAAAGCGTTTGGGCGGTTTGCACTACCCGCGTTTTCATGTTTATCTTAGCGAAGATTCGGACGCCGTTAATTTTAATATTCACTTGGATGAAAAGAAGCCATCATACGGAAGCACGCCGCGCCACTCCGGACAGTATGAAGGGGACCTAGTTGAGCAGGAAGCCCAGAGAATTATTACTAACCTTTTAGCTTATGGGTAAATACATAGCGGTTTTCAACGCCGGTTCGGCTACCTTAAAGTTTGCTATTTTTGATAAAGCTACTTTACGTAAGAAAACAAGCGGTGCGGTGGAACGTATTGGCTTGAAAAAAACTTTTATCAGTATTGATGGCCGTATCCGTTATTGTCGGTCGGTTAATACTCATGAGCAAGCCCTGCAAACGGTTATACGTTTAATAACCATTAATAAAAAGGAAATAGGTCTTATCGGCCATCGAGTGGTACATGGCGGTGAACTATTTACTAAACCGACAGTTATTACCGACAACGTTCTAAAAAAAATTCAAAAACTCGGCGCCTTAGCGCCATTGCATAATCCTATCAACGTAAAGGTTATCAATGCTTGCCAACGTAAATTTCCAGGAGTAAAAAATATTGCAGTTTTTGATACGGCTTTTTTTTCGCGGTTGCGGCCAGAAGATTACCTCTATGCCTTGCCATACCGTATATCAAAACAATATGCCATACGCCGGTATGGCTTTCATGGGATTTCGCACCAATATGTAACTTCGTTGGTCGCGGAAAAAATGCAAACGGCACGCCGCAAATTAAATATCATTACCATTCATTTGGGCAATGGCTGTTCGATAACCGCTATTAAAAAAGGCAAGCCATTGATTACTTCCATGGGCTTTACGCCACTAGAAGGCCTGGTTATGGGTACGCGTTCGGGAGATATTGGCCCTGCTATGACACTCTTCTTGCAGAAAAAATTGGGTTTATCATCGGACAAGATTGAGGAAATATTAAACAAAGAATCAGGGCTACTTGGCATTTCAGGATTTACTTCGGACATGCGGGAGATTTTAAAAGCGGCCGGAAAAAAAGTGCTTGATTACCAAGGCCGAAGGCATTTTACCGCCTCACAGAAAAAACAGGCTAAGCTGGCCCTTGCGGTATTTATCCGCCGTTTAAAGCACTATATCGGTTCGTATGCGGCTTTACTCGGCCAGGTAGACGCTATTGTCTTTACCGGTGCTATGGGCGAACGCAGCCCGGTGATACGGCGGTTAGCTGTAGAAGGTATCCAGTTTAAAAAACGCCCGCGTATTATGACCATTAAAACTGATGAAGCTTTGGAAATTGCGAAACAGGCCAAAAATGGTGTATAATAACTTATACGACACCTTGTTATTGTATTGTTACCTATGATAGTAAACAAATTCAGTTGGAAAATTGGCGGTGAAGCGGGCTACGGCATATTATCAGCCGGAGCTATGTTTTCCAGAGCTATGCTGCGTGCTGGACTGCATGTTTTTGATTATGCGGAATACCCTTCCTTGATACGCGGCGGACATAATACCTATGAAGTAAATGCTTCAGTAGATGAGGTACAAGCTCCTCATCGGCCGATCGCTATTCTAGTGGCATTGAATCGTGATACTGTGGACACGCATCGGTCTGAATTAGCTGAAGATGGAGCAATTATTGTTAATACTGACAATACCGAAGCAAAGCAGGAGGAATTTTTAAATTCCATGCATGTTATTGAAATGCCCTTGGAGACGCTAGCCACCAAGGCGGGCGCTCCGCAGGTTGCTCGAAACGTAGTCGGTATGGGAGCCAGTTTTGCGCTGTTCAAAGCGCCTCTCGGGTTGCTGGAAGAGGTAATTAAGCTTAATTTTACCTTAAAAAATAAAGATGAGCGGGTGATCGAGGTTAATGTTCTGGCTGCCAAAGCGGGATATGAGTTTATCCAAAATAATTTTAAACCCAAATTCAATTATCAATTGCACGTACAGCCGAAAAAGGATATGGTGATCATGACCGGGAACGATGCCATCAGCTGGGGAGCGATAAGCGCGGGTTGCAAGTTTTTTTCTGCTTACCCCATGACACCGGCAACTTCAATTTTACATACCTTAGCGGCGCAAGCTAAGAAATACAATATCGGTGTCCGCCACGCTGAAGATGAGATCGGGGCTATCAACGATGCTATTGGTGCCGGCTATGCGGGAGTGCGCGCCATGACTGCTACTTCAGGCGGCGGTTTTTGTCTCATGACAGAAGCATGGGGAATGGCCGGTATAGTTGAAGTACCACTGGTAGCGGTCGAAGCCATGCGTACGGGTCCTTCGACGGGCATGCCGACCTGGGGCGGACAAGGTGATTTAAGATTTTTATTATCAGCTTCGCATGGCGAGTTTCCGCGTTTTGTTATCGCTCCGGGTGATGTAGCCCAATGCTACAATTTGATTCAGGACGCTTTTAATATCGCAGAAAGATACCAAACACCGGTTATGTTTATCACTGATAAATTTTTAGCAGCTTCGCATGCTTCAGTCAGCAAAGCCGTGTTTAAGAAAAAAATGATTGATCGGGGCGAGGTTGTGGAAGAGAATGATATAAAAGCCGGAGAATTTAAACGGTATGAGCATACCCCTTCGGGCGTATCTCCGCGTGCCCTGCCAGGCACTAAAGGTGGTGAACATGTGGCAAATAGCGATGAGCATAATGAGCTTGGTTTTTCAGAAGAAGGGTCAGAAGAGCGTACCAAGATGATGGATAAACGGTTCCGCAAACTGGAAGCGGCTAAGCACGATATACCGGACCCGGTTTTGGAAGGAGAAAAAAAGGCCGATATTACCATATTATCATGGGGTTCTACCAGAGGCCCGATTCTGGAAGCGATGAAGGTGTTGCGATATCAAGGTAAAAAGATTAATTTTTTACAGATAATTTTTATCAGCCCTTTTCCTTCACAAAAAGTCAAAGAGGTATTTAAAAAGGCGAAAAAGGTTGTGGTAATAGAAAACAACAAGACCGGACAATTAGCCGGCATTTTACGGGAGGAAACAGGTTTAAATCCTGATTATAAATTGTTAAAATACGACGGACGCCCTTTTTTCACCCATGAGCTGGTTGAAGCGATTAATGATTTAAAATAATATGGCGGATCAAAATACATTTTCTAGTTCATATAAACCAACCTGGTGTCCGGGATGCGGTAATTTCGGTATATATCCGGCTACCAAGAAAGCGCTTGCCGAGTGCGGTTTGGATCCGCACAATGTAGTTATGACTTTTGGCATTGGCTGTTCGTCAAACGGCGCTAATTTCTTTAACTGTTACTCGTTCCATACTATTCACGGGCGCTCCCTGCCCGTAGCCATGGGAGTCAAGCTGGCTAACAGCAATCTAACTGTTATTGCTGATTCGGGGGATGGAGACGGTTATGGTGAAGGCGTCAGCCATTTTGTTCACGTCGCCCGCAGTAATATAGATATCACTTATTTAGTGCATGACAACCGTTTATACAGCCTCACCAAAGGGCAGGTCTCGCCGACTTCGGCGGAAGGCACGAAAACGAAATCAACGCCATTCGGTTCAACTAATAAGCCATTCAACCCGTTAGCGGCGGCCATTGTCAACGGGGCCACTTTCGTAGCACAGGGATTTTCCGGCGATATTAACGGTTTAACCGAAATTATTAAAAAAGCCATTGTGCACAAAGGATTTGCCGTGATTAACATTTTACAGATTTGCGTTACCTTCAATAAGGTCAACACCTTTCAATGGTATAAAGAGCGCATCTGCCAGGTTGATGGAACGAATCATGATCCCACTGACCGCCAGCGGGCATTAGCGTTGGTTACACATGATAGCGATAAGCTGCCCACCGGTATATTGTATCAGGCAGAGCAGCCTACTATGGAGGATAAAGTCGAGTATGGCCACGACAAACCCTTAGTTGAGCAAACTATAGAATCAATAGACATCAGTGAGTCGTTACAAGCCTATCAATAGTATGCCCATCTTATTATCAGGTTCCATTGCTTATGACCGGATAATGAATTTTGACGGCCGTTTTAAGGACCATATTTTACCGGACAAGATACACGTTTTGAACGTCAGTTTTTATGTGGAGAAATTCCGTATCGGTTATGGGGGAACGTGCGCTACTATCGCCTACAACCTGGCATTACTAGGCGAACGCCCGATAGTTTTAGCTGCCACTGGCCATGATTTCGCAAAATACCGAAAATGGCTCACTGGGCATAGTATTCGTACAACGCATATAAAACAATTAAAACAAGTAGCTACCAGCTCATGCTATATCATAACCGACAAGAGCGATAACCAGATAACGGGATTTTTTGCGGGGGCCATGCAGTATTCAAACGGTCCTGTGCCGAAAAAGTTTTTTGGTCGCAGGTCTATCGCTTGTGTGTCTCCAGGCAACATTGACGATATGAAAAAATACCCGCTCCAGTATAAAAAAACCAAGACGCCGTATATCTATGATCCAGGCCAGCAGATTCCCATTCTCTCAAAAAAGGATTTACTGCAAGGGATTACCGGGGCTGAAGTATTTATCTCCAATGATTATGAATTAGCCTTGATACTTAAGAAGGTTGGTTTAACCCTGCCGGCATTATTAAAAAAAGCGGCCATCGTAGTTACCACGAAAGGTGAAAAAGGATCTATTATCCGCCAAGGGAAAAGAATTTATCGAATTCCGCCCGCCAAACCCAAAAATACTTCTGATCCCACCGGAGCCGGCGATGCGTACCGAGCGGGTTTGATTAAAGGATTGATTAATAAATACCCACTACCGAAAGTCGGCCGCCTGGCCGGTCTGGTCAGCGTTTACACGGTAGAAAAGTACGGTACGCAAACTCATACGTTTACTTGGACAAGTCTAAGAAAGAGATATTACCGAAATTTTCGGAAAAAACTTTAAACATTTGAATAATATATGAAAAAAGAATCTGATTTAAATGAGGGAGATTTCATAAGCGAAGATACTAGTGGTAAAAACAATGAAACTAACAAGAGCGGCGATGAAATTAAGGGTGAACTATTTAATGAAAGAGATCAATTGGGTCACGCACGCGGTAGAAGTAAGCCGGAGGATTCGAGGGTGATTATTGACCGAATAAACAATCTTGAGATTCAACAGATTTATGAAAAATATATTGAAGCCGTTAGTGTTGGCGTAAGGGAATTAGTTCCATTTATTAATAAAATTGAAACTATTTGCAAAAAAGTCGAAAATTATAAAGATAAGATACTAGTTGAGCGAAAAGATTTATTCCAAAAGATAAAAAATGACGCTTTTATAAAAAGTTATGAAGATATTAAGGATAAGGTCGGCAAAGGGGAAATTTCTGTTGAGTCGGCTGATGATAAGGTAAATGATGATTTATTGACAAATTTCAATAGAATTAAAGATGTATTAATCAATGCGCGCACGGTCAAGAAGGAGTTTGAAAATATCAGTTCAGTTTTTTTTGAGCCCGATGCCGATCCGGACAATGAGGAATACCGGTCAAGGGTCAATAATCTAAAGCAGGAAATCTCCAAAATTTCCTCAATTTCTACCGCAATACAGTCTGTAGCCCAGCTGAAATTCAGATTAGAGGCGGAAAGAAAAATATTATCAGACAACCAAGCTCTTATTAAAGAGAGTTTTCCCCAGGATGAAGTAAGTGAAAACATTAGTCAGCTGGTTCAGCTTGAGGAAACGATTAATAAAATATACTCGCTTCTTCGTGATGTAGGCAAAAGATGCGGCGTAGAGTATTTTGAAATACATCCAGGGGCAAAAACGGACGTGAATACAATGACGGCTGGTTCTGATTCATCAGCATTAAGTATGAAGGATTATTTGTTACGTAGAGCGTATATCCCAGAGGGTATTGTTTCAGTGAGAAGCTTTGGATATAGAGAAGCGGAACGTAATAAAATTGCCCCATCTGAGATTCCAATTATTCATCCAATGGACGGGTGAGAAAAATTTACAAAAGTTACTTGTAGTAAAACGGAACAGTTTTGTATGAAAAAGTGACAATTTGATTGCCACCACATAAACTATAATATTTAAAACGCATTCGTTTACCTGGTCGGCCTTGAAAAAGCGCTACTACCAAAACTACCGTCATAGATTGTAATTTTCGGCTATGCCCTGAAGAAGATGAGATACATCGGTAACACCCCTCATATTAGGGTAGAATAAACCT
>CAZJUO010000060.1:0-7516 GCA_964549245.1 uncultured Gammaproteobacteria bacterium | reverse complement strand
GCTTCAAGTGCAGCAATAGTAGCAGCTGGTGCAGTAGCCGTGGTGTCATTATAAAATTTAATGCCCCGCCAACTTCGAACAAATTCCATTCTTCCAGGAATTCCCTTAAAACTGCGTAAAACTTTTTTAATACTTGTATTATTAATCTTGCATAATTTAGCTACTGTTAAGGCTGATAAAATATTCTCCCTATTGTGGCGCCCCGGAAGACGAATATCCTTGAGATATCCCACAAACGATTCTTTGTTCTTTTCACGGAAAAATATTTTATTGTTTTTTATAAAAGTACCGTTGTTATTTTTAAATTCTTTTTGTGAAAACCAATATCTTCGTGATGGTGACTGAAAACCTATTTTTCTGCAACGAGCGTTGTCATAATTGAATATTGATATATCATTCTCCTGCTGGTATTTAAATATTATTTTTTTTGCGTTCTCATACTGCCGCATTGAATTATATCTATTCAAGTGATCAGCGACTATATTTGTTATGATAGAACACCACGGGCTTTTTCTGATATGCTCCATATCTTCCAGTTGCCAAGAGGATAGTTCTAGCACAATGATCGTCTTATTTTTTATTTTATTAATAATGTCAAACGGTGATTTTCTAATATTACCTGCTAACAATACATCATACCCAGCAACTTTAAGCAAAAAGTATAGTAATGTAGCAGTAGTTGATTTACCTTTAGATCCAGTTACCCCAATAATCGGTGCTGGACATAACCTAAAAAATATACTCATATCATTTTCAATGGGAATATTTTTTTTCCTAGCGCATGACAAATATGGAGAATCTTTGGGAACCCCCGGATTTTTAATTATCAAATCCGCTTCTTCAAAATCTTTTTTCCTGTGTTTTCCAAAAACATATTGTATATCGTATGGCTTCAGTTTCTCTAACGAAAGAGACAAGTCTTTTTTATTTTTTAAGTCCGTTACCAGTACCTTTGCCCCCTGTTTTGCAAACCACCGGGTAGCTGAAACACCGCCTCCATGGAGCCCTAATCCCATTATTATTACTTTTTGATTTTTCATTTTAAGCATAATAGTGTTGTTTACTATACCATAAAACAGGGCAATTTTAAACTACCCGCAGTATCAATGGGGGCACTATTTATCAATTAAAAATAAAATCACCCCAATAAAAGCAGTTACCGCTGCAATAATCCAGAAACGCATGACAATCTTTGGCTCTGGCCAGCCTTTTGCCTCAAAATGGTGGTGGATAGGCGTAGACAGAAATATCTTTTTTTTGAATAATTTCTTTGATGTCATTTGCACAATAACCGATAATGATTCAACAACCAGTACAAAGCATATTATAGGCAGCAGCAGCGCGGCATTTGTCAGCATAGCTACGATTCCAAGCGTTACGCCAAGTGACATTGATCCGGTATCTCCCATAAAAAATCTGGCTGGATTTATGTTAAACCATAAAAATGCCAGCAATGCTCCGATGATAACTCCGCAAAACGCTGCTAGCTCAAATTTTCCCTGTGCGAATGCTATAGCACCGTATGCTCCAAATGTAAACAGCAGCATACCACCCGCCAGACCGTCTAAACCGTCACTTTCATTTACTGAAAAGGAAGTTGCTACAATGATAAAAACAAAAATAGGTATATACCAAATACCGATATCAAAATTACCGATAAACGGTAAATGTATAGTTGTCCAATCTAGTTTATAATAAAACCAATACGCCCCAAAAATAGCGATCACTGTATAGATAATCAATTTATACCTCATGCGCAATCCGCCACTTGTCGATCCTTTCTCCCTGATGTTTAAAAAATCGTCAAATAACCCAACGATAGCAGAAGCTACTAAAGCTCCCAGCGGTAAAAGCGTTTGCGGGCGCGTTAGGAAATTTAATTTTTGAATAAATTCTATTGGCACTACTTTCGAAAGGACATAAAACAAAACGGAAACTAACAAGACTGTACCCCAGATAAGAATACCTCCCATGGTAGGCGTTCCTGACTTTGATTTATGTAAACTGGAAAAAATTGGCGTTTCCTTTTCACTACGTATTTTTTTTCCCAGCTTATGTTTAAATAAATAATGCGTCAATATCGGTGTTAATCCGATAGTAACCAAAAACGTTATCGTAGTTAATAAAAATATTTTTATAATATCAAAATTTTCTTCAAAACCCATAGGCTTAACTATTTTGTCTAAGTATTAAAAGGCTGGCGGTAACCAGGACGATTTGTAAAAAAAGATTTATTGACAGTATTAATTTCGCAATCCTCGGTTCACGTTTGAATAATATAAATCCAATATATGCATTTAGTGCAATTATTAGCGTACCGATGAATGGCATAATATATAATTGGTACCATCTTCCGATTAGATCAACGCCAAAGTAGATGTTATAATGGAGGTACACCAACTCTTCGGTAGGGCCTACCTTTCGCACAATCAAAAACCAATTAGCCGCATTCATTATTACCCCTGACGATAAAGTTATTGCGACCCATTTATTTTTTAAATATTTTGTTAGTAAGTTTTTCTTACTTTTATCAAAACTGTTGTTATGAATTTCGTTCATAGTTACTATAAATATTTTGTCGTGCTTTTACTGCTTATTTTATTATGCGTGGAAATTACCACTTCACTGCGGGAATCACAAACTATTGATGAAGGCGTACATTTATCAGCTGGCTATAGCTACATAATAAAACGAGATTTTCGGATGAATAATGAACATCCCCCGCTGTTGAAAGAATTATCTGCCTTTCCCCTAGCCGCCTACGATCAGCATTTGGCTTCTCCTTTTTTCTACGATAGCTGGCACAACGCCAATCAATGGCAATTTGCACAGGATTTTTTATATAAAAATTCCGTTTCGGCTGATTCGATTTTATTGTTAGGCAGATTGCCGATGATGCTCCTTAGTTTATTGCTCGGTTTATATATTTTCAAATGGTCCAAAGAATTATTCGGCACAATACCAGGACTTATCGCACTTTTGCTATACTGCCTGTCACCGAACATAATAGCCCACAGCCGCTATGTAACTACCGATATAGGCGTTAGCGCCTTCTTCTTTATAACCATATATTATTTTTACAAATTCCTCAAGTACAATAAGTTGAATTTTCTCATAGCCGGCTCTATTTTTTTGGGATTTTCATTGGCCAGCAAATTTTCGGCAGTATTCATTATCCCTATTCTCATTATCCTGTTTTTATTGCATAAAATAATTACCCCACAAAGTAATAAGCATTTTAAGCATTTTTTATTTGTCTTTATCATCATGTTTTTTATAGCCAACGCTATAGTCTGGGCTAGCTATGGTTTTGAATTCAAAAAGCCCATGGCCTATCAAGAAATTCAATCATTGCAGCAACAAAGAGACTATATTGTTGAAAACGATCTTATTAGCGACCAAAATGATTTGAACAAAGCATTAATACGATATTCAGAACCAGGCACGCTAAGCGGCAATACAATAAACTACATAGCTAATAATATACCCATTCCGGCATTTACGTATTTTCTTGGCTTAAAAAATCTTTACCTGCATAATTATTACGGCCACCTATCATACCTTTTGGGGAACTACTCACAATTTGGCTGGTGGTATTATTTTCCTATAACCATACTGGCCAAAACTCCCATCCCTACACTATTATTTTTAAGCGCACTATCGGGTTTATTCTTAGTGTACCTAATAAATAAGATTAGTTGCCGTTCCCTACGCCTTCTTCCGCTTTACATTTATTTTTTAGTTGTACCACCGCTTATCTATTTTATTATCAGCATGAGCAGCCACATCAATTTAGGCTGGCGTCATGTTGCCGTTATATATCCTTTTATTTTTGTTTCTATCGGTTTTTTGTTTTTGAAATTTCCATTTTTCAGGCCTATAACCAGGACCTTGTTCATAGTACTACTGTTTTGGTACATAGCCTCTTCGATATTGATATATCCGTACTATCTTGCATATTTCAATGAGTTTTTTGGCGGTCCAAAAAAGGGTCCTCTATTGCTTGTTGATTCAAATATTGATTGGGGGCAGGACATAAAAAGATTAAAATCTTTTATGAATAAAAATGATATTTCATACGTCTGTTTGAGCTATTTTGGCCAGGCTAATCTTGATTATTACGATATCGACTACAGGTATCTACCTGATTCTACAAACTTTTCTGGGCTTAATGATATTGACTGCGTGGTGGCAATCAGCATTACCAGCCTATTATCAGAAGACGGTAAGTTTAAATGGTTACTTAGCTACTCTCCTGATTATTATATCGGTTATTCAATCTACGTATATGATTTTAGGAAGTGATAAGGAACTTTGATTTTTATTGTTAAATATGCTATAATATATGGGTATTTAGTGAGAACAATTACTAAGATATGATCCCAAATAGCGAAATAAAAAAAATACTTGAAACTATTGACTTAATACCAAAAGAAAAATTACAGGAGGCCTATAAAAAAACCAATGCTAATCAAGTTACCTTAGCTGATTTTTTGATTAAAAAAAATCTTATTTCCGAGAATGTATTATATGAATCTATAGGAAACTACTATAAGATCCCTTTTATAGATCTGCGAAGAAATACAATTAGAAAAGACATTTTAACGCTTATCCCCGAAAGCATTGTACAAACCTATCAAATTGTCTCATTTGATAAAAATCCCAATGAAATAAAGATCGCTACTACCGACCCGAAAAATTTGAAAATTATTGAATTTCTTAATAAAAAGTTCAATACAAAAATTAGCATCCATATAACCACGCCTTCCAGCATCAAAGAAGTATTGACCCAATATCACAAAGGATTATCTTCCGAATTTAAAAAAATTACCAAGCAGGACATAGCAATCCCCACTGACAGCAAGCTATCCGGCTCCAAACAAAAAGACTTGAAACAGCTAGCCCAAGACCTTCCCATTGTCCGCATTGTTGATACCTTATTGGAATACGCTATCTTTGAAGGAGCTTCCGACATTCACATTGAGCCTACTGAAAAAGATATTATGGTTCGATACCGAGTCGACGGTTTGTTGCGAGAGGTAATGAGACTGCCAAAAAATTTGCAGCACGGCATTATTGCCAGGATTAAAATACTGTCCAATTTAAAGATTGATGAGCATCGTTTACCCCAAGATGGCCGTTTCAAAATATCCACTTCTGATTATAAAATATCTTTTCGTGTTTCTATCATTCCAGTCTTTGACGGTGAAAAAATTGTTATGCGTCTGCTGAACGAATCGGCCAAAATATTATCTTTGGAGCAAATTGGTTTTCAGTTAAAAGCTTTGGACATGGTCAATCTTAACATAAAAAAACCCCAGGGGATGATTTTGGTAACTGGACCGACTGGCAGCGGTAAGACAACCACCTTATATACCCTCATGAATATGCTAAATGACCCTTCTGTAAATATCTCAACTATCGAAGACCCTATCGAATACCGCATGCCGCGCATTAACCAAAGCCAAGTAAACCCAAAAATTGGTTTTACTTTCGCTCAAGGTTTGCGATCACTCCTGCGGCAGGATCCAAATATCATTATGGTAGGTGAAATTCGAGACGGCGAAACAGCTGAAATAGCTACGCATGCCGCTATGACCGGCCATTTGGTCCTATCAACGCTCCATACTAACGACGCTGTTACCACCCTTCCTCGTTTAGAAGAAATGGGGGTACCGCCATTTTTAATCGCTTCTACTACTAATGTTGTTATAGCACAACGTTTAGTAAGAAAAATCTGCATGAACTGCATCCATAGCTATACTTTAAGCAAAAAAGCTATTGAAGAACTCAAAAAGAAAATAAATTTAGATGCTATATTCAACGTTTTAGAAAAACAGGGGATAATATTATCAGCCGACACGCCGATAGAATCTCTCCTTTTTTATCAGGGTAAAGGCTGCAAGCAGTGCAACAATTCAGGTTATAAGGGTAGAGTAGGTATTTTTGAAGTATTAGAAGTAACTGATGAAATATCACAATTGATAATAGAGAAGGCTCCACAAAAAACGATACTCCAAAAAGCCAAAAATAACGGCATGTTATCAATGATTGAAGATGGTTTTATTAAGGCTAAAAACGGCATTACCTCTATCGAAGAGGTTCTTAGAGCTACTAAAGAATAATTTTTATGCCAGAATTTCAATACACCGCGCGTACCCAAGATGGGCAACTAGTCAAAGATAAAATAAGGATGAAGGATGAAAAATCCTTGGCCGATTATTTGAAGAGTAAGGGTTTGATTTTGACGTCTGCAAAAGCGGATAAAAAAGAAAATAAATTATCTCTTAAAAATATTTTAAATAAAATTAGTTCAGTCCCGATAACCCAAAAAATATTTTTTACCCAGAATCTTTCGGTCATGGTTAAAACTGGATTTTCTTTAGCAGCCGCATTAAAAACACTGGCCAATCAATCTACCAATAAACGATTCAAGTCCGTAATATTCGAATTACAGCATGATGTTGAAAGTGGTATTTCTTTTTCCAATGCATTGGCTAAGCATCCCCGCATTTTTTCCGAGTTATTTGTGAATATGGTAGCGGCCGGTGAAGTCAGCGGTAAACTTGATGATGTTCTCATTAACCTTACCAATCAAATGAAGAAAGATCACGGATTAATAGTTAAAGTGCGTTCTGCTATGATGTATCCTTCTGTTGTCGTTGTTGCTATGGTCGGTATTGGCGTGGTCATGATGATCACCGTTATCCCCCAGCTAACAGATATTTACTCCGAAACTGATGCAGAACTCCCCTTACCTACGAAGGTTCTTATAGCCTTTAGCGACGCCCTGCGTAATCAAGGCATATATATATTACTAGGCCTTATCATAGCAGTTTTTGCGCTCACCAGAATTCGAAAAACCAAGAAAGGTAAATATTACCTACATCTATTTTTATTAAAAGTGCCTATTCTTTCAGCAATTATTAAAAAAATTAATACCGCACGTTTTACCCGAACACTTAGTTCATTGTTGAAAACTGACATTCCAATCGTCCAAACCCTACAAATTATTTCTAAAACGTTAGGTAACGTACATTATAAAAAAGCTATGCTTGATGCTTCAGAAAAAGTTAAGAAAGGTATCAGTATAGCAAAAACGATGCAATCATATCCAAAATTATTCTCACCCATTGTCACCCAAATGATTAATATCGGCGAAGAAAGCGGAACTATAGACAGCGTTAGTGAGGAAATCGCGCTTTTTTATGAAGATGATGTAGAACAGACTATGGAAGGCCTTTCTTCTATCATTGAACCCGTACTTATGCTGTTAATAGGTGCGGTAGTTGGCGTTATGGCCTTGGCCGTATTGATGCCTATGTACGGATTAGTTGAGACAATATAATGATATTTTATCGTATAAAAAACCGCAATATCGGCAGTACTATTATGGAAGCGTTAGTCTCAATTCTTTTGGTATCATTATTACTAATTATTTTTGGGGTATCCTATACCGCAATACTTGAAAAAAAACATATTATCAAGGAACAAAACAGTTGAGTACCAGTTCAAA
>CAZJUO010000059.1:0-8081 GCA_964549245.1 uncultured Gammaproteobacteria bacterium | reverse complement strand
GGCGGCTAAATTCTTGCCAAAATTTCTTTTGGAACTGTGCTTTGTTAAAGCGGATAAATATCCTAACGCCAAACTTTTCTATCAAAAAGCGCAAGAAAAAAAGCGGGCTGCATTCACCCAAGCCTTTTACTGCTGGCTTCTTTTGCATCATTATCTATTACCCCTCTCTTATGTGTAAAAGAACAAATTTAATTACTGTATTATAATGAAAACTGAAATTTTGTCAAGGGAAATAAAAAACCTATGCTTATTATGGCATAGGTTGTAGTTGTGTTTTTATCCCCAGTAGCTTCATTCTCAAGATGAGATATTCTGTCGGATCAGCTGATAAAATAACCCCTCGCTGAAAAAACATTTTCGTAGCTGGCCCTATTGCTTGGAGATCTCGGTCAATAGCTTTGAACAAAGCGCCAACTGTTCTTGCCTTATGCTCCTTGGCTAGCTCTTGTAGCGCTTGCACCTGCGTCGCATTTAGACAGCCGTTCGCGTTTAGTGCTGATACGGATTTTTTAGCGGCTGTTCGGTCTGTTTGCAATGGCTGCAAATTACTATACACGTACGCGCCCACTAATTGCTGCATAGCTGTCAGACTACTGGAAGTTACTTTCACTCCAAAATATTCAGACAACCGCTGCGCGCCCGAAGTGTGATTGGCGCTCTGGCGGGCAAAAGAAATTAATATTTCCTTGACCACCTCCGGGGTGACTCTGTTTAATCCGTTTTTCAGGGCTATGGCTTCAGCTAAGGTTCTCAAAGATTCTAATCCTCGGCCCATAGTCGGAAAATCGACTAGCTCATAGGCGCCCACCAAGCGCTGGATATGCGTCAGATTATCAGGAGTTACCTTGACCCCAAAATATTGTGATACGTGTTGTGCTGTTTCTTGGTGAGTATTATTCTGACAGGCAAAGGAAATTAGAATCTCTTTTACCGCTTCCAGTGTAATGCTCGTTAATCCTTTTTTCCTAGCCATAGCTTCAGCTAATACTTTTAATAATTCTGCCCCTCTGCTATTACTCATAAAGTCGATTAGTTCGATTTTCTGTTCTGGCGGTAGTAAGTCCGGAGCTTCTGAAATTTCTGATGTTCCATTTCCCTGGGAGGATTCAGAGGTTTCGTTAGGGGACTCTTCTGCAGTAGTTTTCTTTTCCGCGGAAACAGCCTTTTCCTGCTCTGTATCAGGCTTCTTTGGTGGAGCTTCCTGTTTTTTCTTTGCCACTGGCTTTTTCTGGCATGAGCTGTCAGCTAACTTACCCAGCATCGGTTTTTCATCTTTGGGCGCAGGAGTCGGCACTGGCGGTTCGGGTTTGCCCGCTGGTGGAGCTATCGCTGGCAATGGCTGTTTTTTAACTTCTGGATTTACCCGTACTTTCAAAACGCGCATGGCTTGTAACAGCGTTTTTTGGGAACACCGTACTGTAAATGCCGTGCTGATATGCTCTGCGGCAACTGTTACATCGTTATTGTGGCGGCGAATGGCACCAACCAGGATTTCCTGAAATTGCTTTATCGTAATGCTGGAAAATCCGCATTGATCAGCGATAGCCTGGCATATACACAGCAACGATGGATCGTTTTTGATGTACTCTATGACGCGTGGATCAGCCACGAAGTCAACCAGGCAATCACTGCTACTGTTGGTAACGTATGAAGGTTTGCTCAATATCTTGCGTTTGTGCACATCGATTTGGGGAGCGACAATAAGCAAAGCGTACGGCGAAACCGTGACCTTGAATTCCTGATTGAGCAAAACAGCCGTGGCTTGCCAATCGTCGGTAATATCAACTGCGGCCTGCAGCACGCTTGCCACCTCTTCGTTTACATCGATCGCCAGCTTGTTGCTTTTTTTCCCAATGGCGACAGCCAGCTGCAAAAGCGCCTGGCGGCTGGCTCCAATGGGCGGCAATCCAGTAACCGTGATATTTTCTACTCTTTGGCTTTGCATAACCTTATCCATGTCATCAGCGGCTTTAATCTCCGGCCACAACTCGGCTATGCAAATTCCTACTGCTTTGTAGAGTTTCTCAAAATCTTCTTTACTCATTTTACAGTCTTCCGATCCCAGGTATTTTGCCTCCAGATACATGCGGACATCCCGTTGACCCCTGAAATGATAGAATAGCTCTAAAAAATACTGCTTTATCTCTGGAAGGGAAAAATTATCCTTTCCAACTTCTCGAGCTAACTCTCGGCAAATAATTGCAACTGGGTGTATGGATCGAACATCCTCTGGCACATCTTCAGTAAAAATCGAATCAAGGTTTTGTGCTTGGTCCGGCATTTCCTGATTATTGGCCACTGCTGACTGCTCTGACACCTTGGCTTTGCTTTGAAGATCAGCTGATGGCGGTGATGCTGTAGTCGTTATTTTTTGATCAACAGATTTTCTACCGCTATTATCTGTATTTGCTCGTTTCTTTTTGGTGACTCTTAGCCGGTTTTTTTGAGATTGGCTGGTATCTTTTTCCTCCTTCGGTTCTTTCTTTTTCGGCTTTTTCTTCTTTGGCGTTGTTGCTTCTGGTTTTTTCTTGGCGCTAGCTTTTTCTCTGCCAGCGCTTGGAGCCGTGGCAATCACTTCCCACGAAAAAACATCCCGCTGCCCCTTTCCTTGGTTCATGCCTCCTCCTTATATATTGGTACTTTGTTTCAATGTAAAAGAACGTATCGTTGTGCTATCTTATCAGTTTTTTTTCAAAACTGTCAAGTAACAAAAAACCCGCATCCATTAAATAGATACGGGTCGTTAAAGAAAAGATCATTGCCTCACTCGCCAATACATTGGCGGCGTAATTCCAGATACGACACCTCGTCAGGAATGGCAATAACATCAATGTCATAAAGTTTCTTGGCCGCTCCGGTAATGTCCTCGTCATCACCTTCAACCGAACTAAAAAACTCGGCCAGGCTGGTAACTTTGGTAAAGCCCACCTTCTTCAGCTGTTCAGCTATAGCACTGATCTGTCGATCGGATAATAAGGCTTTAGCGCCTTCCTGCGTAAGCCAATCGGGGACTGACCCGTTGCCTTTGCTTTGATTGTCAGTGCTGTTATTATCTTCGGTGGTCTCCTGACCAGTGCTTTCGTTTGGAGCAAACCGGAAAACGTCACTGGACTTAATGCCAAGCTTACTGTTAAGGATTACCGACAAACTGTTTGCGTCAAGGCCGCTTACTCCGTTAGGATTCCGCGGGTCTTTGGAATCGCCGTTTCGAATCTGTGTCGCCAGGTTCTTGACCGACCCAGCCTTCAATAACCGCCGAGCTACCTCCAGCTGGCTAATCCCGCTAATTGAAGTATCAGCATCAGGTCGTAGGGCCATCAGTACTTTATACGTTTTACCCCCGGGTCTGGTGCCGCTCACCTTAAGTTTGCCGAAAGTCATGCCGGCCAGCGAATCAACCGTGAGGTCATTTTTATTCTCGGTTTTATCCGGCGGTGGCGGTGTCTTTTTACCTTTACGCCCTGTCTGACCGCTCATTTTATTGAGCTTGGTCTTCAAAGTATAAAAGTAATTTTCATGCTTGCCCAGAGCGTTGGCTGCTTTTCTGGCGTCATTACCATAGATTTCGAGAACCTTAGCGACAGCTTCACGGGCTTTGTCCACCGATCCGGTTTGCTGAATCAACTGCGTAGGGCCAACCCGGCCTTCGAATAATGCAGTTGCATCAGATGATTGCCCGGCAGACGACTGCTTGATATTCGCTTTCTTTTTCCTGCCATGAGAGCCTTTGGGACGCCCGCGTCCTTTGGTCTTGGTTTTTCCCTGCTTGGATTTTTGGCCGGTTTTACGGCCGCTCTTCATCTTTTTAATGTAGTTTCTCCACTGACCCAAGGTATAGGCGGGTTTGCCAATAGCCTTGGAAGCGGCGCCAAATGATCCGCTGGCTTTTTGGGCCTCATCGAGCAGCTGCAGAGCAGTGCGCTTGCCATAGCGATCAACCAAATCAGCCGGGCCGGAAACTTGTTTGAAAACCCGCTTCCAGTCAGCCGATTCAACTGAATCAACCCCTGCCTGCTCCTCGGCTTCGTCTCGGGCTTCTGCGGCCAGCTCATCGTTGGTCACGTAAAATCCCAGCTCTGAAAAAGGCTTTTGCTTGGTGGCCCAGAAAAAGAGAATAACCGCCTCTTCAAAACTGTTGTAGCGGTCTGGCAACCGGTATTCTATAGGCAGTGCGGAAATGAACTCCTCCAAACACAGGGCAAATTCAGGATTTTCCTCACTGTTTTGGAAATACTCCACGAAAATCTGCTTGATCGGTAAATGCCGATTCAGCAGGTCGGCAAACGATTGGCCGTACCAGGGCTCCTTTTGGTTTAAATCATAATAAACACCGGGGGTATCAAGATGATGCGGCAGTAGATTTGATTCATTCATCCCTTCCGGCGCTAAAGTAAAAACTCTTTGGCATACGCTCCAGATCTGGCGTGCCATCTGTAGCAGCGATTGAAATTCAATCACTGTTCCGTCTTTTTGCATTTTTCCTCCTACAAAAATAGGTTAATTGGTGCACCAAATAGGTGTTTTTTCAAACAACTATCATTATCAAACAATTGTGCTATCTTACAAAAACTGCTTCTTCTTGTCAAGTAATAAAAAACCCGCTATATATCGTATAACGGGTATGGTCATTTCAGCCAAAATAAGCTTGGAAAAAACCGTGATAATCAAAATCATGAGCCTGTTCCAAATAATCGCAGTCCACTACTACACGAATGTAAAAGGCGCGATCAACCGCTTCTTGTAGGTTATTTGGATGCGAGGGTACCAAATTAAACAATGAAGCAAACTTCCCCCTATTATACTGGTATAGGCTGACATCAGGACACACTGTTTTGCTGTCAAAATTGGGTTGGACTACCAACGCCTGGCCCCGCAGCAAACCAAGTTCCTTGGCCAATTCATTTTCCAGTTCAAGCAAAAACTGTATATCCTCTATCCGCTGACTCCACTGCTGGATGCGTGCCGGATCAATGCCAACGATAGTAAAAGGCCGCTTGCCAACCAACTCTTCCTGCTCATAGCCGGCGATTTTAAAAACCATGACGGTTTTATGCACTTGGCGGTTCCTGATTTTATCATACAAAAAATGCCCATACAGTTTTTCAAATATTTCAGAATCAGTATACCCGTAGAGCTGCTTGATTTCCCGAGGGCCCGCAAAAGAATCAAGGACTGCCCGCTGGAACATGCGCGCGAAGGTTTTCACCGTCTTCTGGCGGTAAACATGGTTATACATGCGCAAATAGCTGAACTGATAATTGATAATCTCCTCTTTTGCTTTAGCGTCAATACCGAGCTCGCCATCCAAATACTGCAAATAGTTGATAATATTTTGGTAATGTATTACCAAATTATATCCGGTATGGTGAGCGTCGCGCTGTAAATAGTCCAATTTGTCAGCTCCGAAATTTTTATCGGTGACTAAGCGGCTCAAAGGATTGTTGTTCAGAAATAGCGCCTCTACTAAATCATAGTCAGCACATTGGGAAATTTCATGGCGCATGACCGTAATGCGCTGTAAACTGACCTCCTTGTGCCCGATCCCGGCAATCTGCTCGAATTCATGGCAAAACGGCATATGCCCGATATCATGCAATAAGGCAAAAACTTCCAGCGCTCTGATAATAACCGGGTCGGTAATATGAAAATGCCGTATCATCAACCTAATAAAATGCATAGTACCGACGCAGTGCTCCAATCGGGCATGCCGGGCACCAGCAAAGACCTTGTAGGCAAAGGCGAGCTGTTTCCGTTCATTGAGCAGTTGGAAATACGGATGCGTCACAATAGGGATATAGGCAGAGACATCCACCAAGCCGCAGATAGGTATCAGCAAAATTTTTTCTGGGATAAATACGCCCCGCAAAGCATCATCAGCCGATTTTTGCATAGAATGCATTATCTTCCTCCTGTTTATCAAAGTACAATTTATTATTAGAGCTTACTGCCTTACCCCGCCCCTGTCAATAAAAAAACCGCGGCTACTAAAACTAACCACGGTTTCATATAAAAACTAAATAGGATACTTGCCGCTAAAACAAGCGCGGCAATAGTCCTCTGGGTCTTCTCCTCCTTCGCGAATCACCTCATCCAGCTTTTCTAATGGCAAATACAGCAGTGAGTCAACGCCCAATTTTTGGCGGATTTCCTCTTCAGTGTATTGGGCGCCGATTAATTCATCATATGTTTTCATATCAATGCCATAATAACAAGGCGAAATAATCCTTGGGGCGCTAATCCGGACATGGATATGTTGTATGCCTGCATTTTTAACTTTCCGTATCAATATAATCATGGTAGTTAAACGGACAATACTGTCATCTCCTACCACCACTGAAACTACCGCTTCAACAATTATCGTACCATCAGACAGCTCGATGCCTTCAGCTAAACTCTGTAAACTGGTATATTTTTGATCTGCTATTTGCGCTCTTAATTCCTGATCCGGCGTAATAAAAGTACGGCCAACAACATACACCTCCTTAACAAACAGGATTCTAAATGGCAGGTTACGCTTCAGAGCGTAAGTTTCGGTGAAAAAATTACCCGAATCAGGTACGCTGACCACGCAATCCGCTTTATATCGGTCTCCAAAACAGTCCTGTTCGTGTTGTGCCATCTTGGCGCCCAATCGACGTCTGAAACGGTCACACGTTTCACAGCCAAAAACGCAACTATCAGGGTAGGCAAAGTATATTTTTTCAAAAATACACTGCGCTTTTTTCTTGGGGGGCACTGCCTGGACCGAACATCGGGTACCATCTGGTTTAACGATAATAATTTCACCGCCCTTAACTTCACGCTCTACTTCAGCGTCCAAAACATTAAAAACCGTTGTTTCAGAAGCGGCAACAAATAATTTACCGCGCTTACCAATAAATAATGGCCTGTTTTGGTGGGGATCACGGAAAATATACAACTGCGTTCCAGTAATCAGGCCGGCAGAATATGTACCACGTAATGTTTTCATCATTTCGGTTATGCCGTAAACATAATCACTGCGCCAGTCAGGCCGGTCTCGTTCAATAAAATATTCGATCTCTTTAAGAATATATTCCGCGTCATTATCACTATGGTATACAATACCACGCACTTTTTGAGCGGCATGTTTTAACTGGGCTAAATCCGGAACATCGCCATTCGAAGCGATGGCAACCCGACCCCGCAAATGATGAATCCAGTGCGGTTGAGCGTTCTTTCTCTTGCTGCTGCCAGCTGTACTGTATCTCGTATGCCCAATAATCATGTGGGCTTGATCTGCCTCAATTCTTTTCAGGATATCCGGCGTAAATATGGCATTGACAAGTCCCATATCTTTAGTGCCCTCTACATGGATACCGTCACTCCACGAGGCGCCAGCACTTTCCTGGCCGCGATGCTGTATCCGGCCCATGGCTTTGCGAAAAGCATCAACTAGTTCCTGGGGCGAACTACCGCCAGCCAAACCAACGAATCCGCACATACTTAATTCCTCCGATTTATTGTTAAATAACTATTTTCTTTTGTTTTCTAGAGTCTTTCATCTTATCACTGATGCGCGTTTTGTCAAAGTGAGCCTCGTAACGCGAATCTGCTATAATAACCACATGAAAAAAGTACTGGTCACAGGCACTTTCGACAGTCTTCATCCTGGCCATCTGGACCTGTTTCAGCAGGCAAAAACCAAGGGTGGTTTTTTGATCGTAGTCATCGCCCGTGATAAAACCGTACGGGCAGTAAAAGGCCATCGCCCTCGCAATAATGAGCAGCAGCGCCTCACAGCTGTCCAAAACTTGCCAATAGTCGATAAAGCCGTACTCGGACATCACGCCGATAAGTTAAAGATTATCGTAGAGGAACAGCCCGATATCATCTGTCTTGGTTACGACCAGCAGGCCTTTACGGAACATTTGGCCGCGGAGCTCAAAAAACGAGGTTTGATTACACCCGTTATTCGCCTCAAGGCTTTCCAGCCTGGGCAATACAAAAGCTCTATTCTAGACGGTCGATAAGACGATAAGACCCGGGGATAATAATCTCCGACCACTCCGCATAATTCCCATTAAAAATGCGACAAATGATATACTCAAAGGGTTAAATAT
>CAZJUO010000058.1:0-8383 GCA_964549245.1 uncultured Gammaproteobacteria bacterium | reverse complement strand
TTTTCATATGCCCTTAAGCTTATCAGAAAGTGCAATATGTCTGTGCACATTACCAGAGGTACTTGATTTTTTACTTAAAATATGTTACAATAAGATTATAATTATGGGAATTATTTCCTGTTGCTTTTTATGTCCCAATCAAGAATAAATAAGGTGGTAAAACGCCCAAAAAACAAAAATAAACCCCGTATCAAGCGAGGGGCTTCTCCGAAGCAAAGGCTGGTTCGTGCCAAGAATATGATTCCGTCCAGCAATACCACAGCCGCACGTAAAAAGGTGTATCGGTATTATCAGAGCGCAGTGATAACATCCCGTATCGAACAGCCTCGCCAGAGAGCAGTATTGAGACGAACGCTTTTTATTAAAAAAATCACTTTTTTGTTATTGGGTAAGTTAACAGGATTTATCGAGAAAGGTTTTCAACGTATAGATAGGCTTGTCCATTTTTCTTCAACCAGCCTTGTTTTCAGGCGCTGGTTTTTCCGAGTTACTGCCGTAGCTGTTATTGTTATTGTGGTAGGTAGCTTGATCCAATGGCAGCTGCTCTTAGCGGCAAGTAAGCAGGTTACGGTACAAGCAGACTGGGAGCTGGGCAGTTATGACGACCAGCGTATTGATACCAAGGCCACCGCTGGTTCTATCCAGCTGCGCCAGGGTATCGGCGAGTGGGACCAGATGTCGGATATGCCGGTCTACTATCTGCGCAACGGTGCTACGCTGGCCACTGACGGCTCGTATTTGTACGCCTTTCGCGGACAGTTCAGCTCGGAATTCTGGCGGTATGATCCTGATGTGAATGATTGGAAGCGCCTTGCGGATATTCCCTCCGCTATTTATGACGGGGCTGATTTGGTTTATGGCGAGGACGGGTATATGTATGCTTTCCCCGGAGGGTATTCTGCCAGCACCTCTGATGCTATCAAGCAATTTTGGCGGTACAGCATCGTAGATGACACCTGGGAAGCGTTGACTGATTCACCGGAAGAGCAGCAGCGCGGCACCTCGCTGGCCTATGACGGCAATGGAAATATCTGGGCGCTTTTTACCAGCTCGGGGTCTGATAACTGGTTTTACGTGTATGATATTGATGTCGGAGCTTGGACGGCAAAATCAAACATGCCGCTGGTGCCTTACAACCAGGGATCTGACATGGTTTTTGTCCCGGCTGCGGCGGACGGGTGTGACAGTGCGGACGGGTGTCTGTACGCGGTCCGCGGTGGCAACCAGGACGATTTTTACCAGTATGATATCGAGAATAATTCCTGGACGCCTACTTGTCCCGGAGCCAGCTGTTTGGACTTGATTACCGAAGGGGTACGCTATGGCGTGTCCATGGCTTATGATGAGGACCACAATGACATTTATATTTTCCAAGCTAATGGTACGGATGAATTCTATCAATATGATGTGGCCACAGACGACTGGGACGCTAACGCAGGTGTCACGGAAAACGCGCCCGGTTCGGTGCGCTACGGCGGCGCTATGGAATATCTGGACGGTTATGTGTACGCCTTTCCCGGAGAGGTAAGGCAGAATTTTTGGCAGTTTGATGTGGGAGACGGCACCAACGGCAGCTGGGTAACGCTGGACGAATACGATGACAACAGCATGTATAGCGGCACGAATTCCGGTAAAAGCTTGATTTACATGGGATCCAATACTTTACTAGCTAAGCCGGGCCGGAACGATACTAATACATATGAGTATAACGCGGCCACAGATACCTGGACAGCGGGAGGTAATATTACTTTAGGCGTACAACAGGGAGATTCATTTGTATATGATGATGATGGCGGCAAGGTGTATGTGAACCGCGGCCAAAACCAAGTTAATTTTTATGAGTACAATGGCACAGCTTGGTCAGCGGAGGATAATATTCCGGAATCTACCCGCTACGGCGGGGCTATGGCCTACGTTAGCGGTGACGGCGTGTATTTGGCGCGCGGAAACAATAATCCGAATTTTTATCTGTTTACTACACCGGACGGCGGATGGACAGCGGAAGATGCATTAGAGGACGTACCGGAAAATGTATATATAGGAGGCGCGGCGACATCGGACGATACGTACGTTTATCTTTTTACCGGCAATTACAGCAACAGTTTTTACCAGTATGATCCGGACGCGGACGCGGACGGCGAATGGACGCAATTACCTGACGTGCCGGCGCCCACGTATTACGGCGCGGACATGACCTTTGTGCCGAATGGCGCGTACTGCGCTGATGCTAGCGGGTGCATTTACGCCTTTACCGGCAATTACAAGCCTGATTTTTGGCGGTACAATATCAGCGGCCAGACATGGGAACATATGGCCAATGCCCCGCACTGGGTCGGCGGCGGAGGTTCGGTGACATTTAACCCGGATGACGGAAAAATTTATGCCACACCAGGGTATTACGGTACCCAGCTGTGGACTTATACTATTGAGGACGATATCACTGACTATGTATCTGAAGGTACCTATGTTTCCAAGCCGATCGACCTGACCTATGCGGCGGATTTCACCGGCGGTTTCAGCGCCACGGATAACACGCCGAATAATACCTCGATTACCTACTACAGCCGTACGTCGTCTGACCAGGCCACCTGGTCTGATTGGGAAGAAATCGTGGCGGGAGCAATTAGTTCAACAGCCGCAAGGTATATACAGATTAAAATATTACTGGAAACATCTGACACCGAGAATACTCCGCGGGTGGACGATTTTACCATCAATTACACCGGTGATGTGGCAGACCCGACCAATCCGGCCGGCACTGCCACCGGCTATTCTGATACCGGCGGTGACGCCATTACCTCCGGCCAATCATATTCACATAACAATCCGTTCTTCACCTGGTCAGCGGGGACGGACGCGGCATCCGGTGTGGCCGGCTACTACGTCCACTGGTCCACCGGCACGGATTTTAATGAAGCTATCGAAGGCACGTATCAAACCACTACGACCTATCAGGTGAATGCACCCATGTCCACCGGCACCTACCACCTCTTAATTAAGACAAAGGATGTGGCCGGTAATGTGGCAGATACGGCCTGGGACGCCTTTACCTACCAGTACAGTGGTATTTCACCGGCTATCCAGTTTGGCACGCCGACTGGCCAGGCCGGCATGGAAACTGAGGAAGACTGGACCTGCGCTGACTGTACCAATACAAATCTGGATACTGGCGACGCTGACAACGTACGGCTGGCCGGCGTGACGGCCGGCATTTGGGAGGGGACATCACCGCTGCCGGACTATGGGCGCTATGGTGATACTATGACTACTGATGGCACTTACCTCTACGCGTTCCGCGGTGAATCGCGCACGTTTTACAGATATAATCCATCGACTGATACTTGGGATGCTGACTTGGATGAACTGCCGGGATTGACTAATACTCATTACGGCGCAACTTTGGAATACGTCAGTAATTCAGACGGTGAATTTATTTACGCCACACCCGGACGGAATACCCGGCATTTTTACCGGTTCGATCTGACGGCAGAGGAGTGGCAACAGTATGATACGACTTCCAGCATCTGGACCAACAGCGCGGGGAGCCCTTTGCAGCTGCCGGATGAAGCTTATTATGGTACCACGTTTGAATTTATCCCTTTTGATGACGATGAAAACATTGACCGGTGTAATGATGCCAAAGGGTGCCTCTATATCATCGAAGGCAATAATAGCCAGGAATTTTGGCGGTTTGATTTATCGGATAATACATTCAATACGGCCCAGCCGACCATTCCGCAGAATGCGCGATATGGTTCTACTATGGAGTATGTCAGTGACAACGGGTATTTATATGCACTACGTGGCAACAATTCACCGTACTTTTTCAAGCATGATTTTGAGACCGGCAACTGGACCTATGAAAATGCGGCTCCCACCGCGGCGTATTACGGCACCACCATGGCCTATGATGGCGACCATACGCTCTATGTCATTAATGGCGGCCCGAATGACACCAGGACAAGCCAGGACTTATGGTGGTTGCGTCAGTTCTGGTCGTTTGATACCAATACCGGCAACTGGACCGTACTGGGCGAGGCCCCGATCCAACACTATCAGGGAGAGGGCAATAACCTGACCTATTTGGACGGGTATTTGTATTTTCTCGGTAATACCTATTATGGATCAGGATTGTATAAATATGATATTGCCAACAGCCGATGGATATCCCGCGGCCTGCCAAACAACGCGTATTTTTCTAATATCGCATTTGACGGAGATGATAATTTATACGCCACGGCCAGCTATAATGATATTGATTTTTACACATATTCAATATCCCATGAAACATGGACCCGGCTGGCTAATACGCCATCGCGGACAGATGAGGGCTCTGATTTGATATATATCCCGGGTTCGCACGCGGACTGTGATAATCAGGACGGTTGTCTATATTTAACTCGGGGAAATGGCACGGATGATTTCTGGAAATATAATGTTGATTATGATTATTGGGAGGTTATGGATCCATTCCCGGAGACAATTACCCAGGGCGGGGGTCTGGCCTGGGGGCAGGACGGCTATATTTACGGGATCCGGGGAGCGGATGATACTGATTTTTACCGCTACGACATAGATGATGGCGCCATCGGCAGTTGGTCGGCTCTCGACGCTCTCGATGACGTGCCGGGTGCCACTGATGACGGTTCATCAATAACGTTTGTACCCAGCTCGGAAACGGCGTGTCCGGATAGTACTGGCTGCTTGTTTGTTGTAGAAGCGGATAATACCAATAATTTCCACCGCTACGATATTAATGATGCAGCTTGGGAAACCGTTACTCCACCGGCCTTTCTGCCGTCAAATACCTATTATGGAGAAACCGCGCTCTATGATGAGGATGGCGGCTTGTGGACGTTTGGAGCCAACAGCACTGCGGATTTTTGGAAATATGATTTGACCTCGGCCGCGCCCAGCTCGTGGGATGACACGGTGGCCGAAGCGCCGGACGAACCTTACTACGCGGATCTGGCCAAGGGCGATGCGACTTATAATATCATGTTTGCCCTGCAGGGCGGCCAGTACAACGAAACCATGTGGAAATATGTGGCCTATGAAGAAGATACTACATCATTTGAGGAGAGTGGTTCGCACACATCCTCCGTGCTCGATCTGGGAAATGTTGGCGGTTGGGGCGGCCTGACAGTGGTCTTTACAGAAAACGATAATACGACTGTTACCATAGAAACCCGCAGCTGCTCGGACGCGGACTGCGATCCGGACACAGGTAGTGGAGATGCCAGCGCGGAGTGGGATGACTGGGACGAAGTCAGCCAGGAAAAGACCACGGATTATGATAATAGCCATATATATGATATCGATTCCATAGCCGCGCAGTATTTACAGGTCAGGGTCAGCTGGGCTTCCACTGACCAGGTGTTTTCGCCGGTGGTCAATAGCCTGCGGGTAGATTATTACGTGGATAATACCGATCCCGGAAATCCTTCCAGTACTTCGGCCTATACTGATGATACGCCTGGAGATGCCTTAAGCCCCAGCACTTGGTACAACGACGCCACACCGTATTTTGACTGGGATGACGCCTCGGATAATGTGGGCGGCTCGGGGGTCGCTGGGTATTATGTTTATTTCGGTAACGATGTCAGCAAGGACCCGATTGATGACGCTGGCGACGCGACTAACCTAGCCTATGTCAGCGGCACGAATTTCTATAATGCTTCAGAATGGGACGCGCTTGATGAAGCGGCGTCTGCATTGACGACCGATACTTATTATTTACGGATCAGGACTGAAGATAATGTAGGCAACCAGGCGGATGATACCTATGCCGCGTTTATTTATCAGTATGATGGTACGAATCCCAGCCAACCAGGAGGTTTGGACGTGGATCCGACTGGGTATTCTGCCGAGGACAGTTTTGATTTTGACTGGAATGCCTCGACTGATACAGATTCAGACATTGCTTCATATTGCTATAAAACAGATGACCCAAATTGGACTGGTGATGGCGGTCCGGGCACTGATATTTGTATTCCAGAAACAGAAATTGAAGATGTGCCATCTTATCAGACAAGAAGCAACATTTTTTATGTACGAGCCCTTGATAATGCGGGAAATTATTCAAGCTATGCCCAGACAAATTATTATTATGCCGGTAATGCGCCTACCGCTCCGGCTGCTTTGTATGTAAATCCAAACGTGCCAGTGGAAGATAATAATACTTTTTCTTTTTCTTGGGAGTTGCCAGGGGCCTGTATGGGGCAGACTCCTTGTGTAGCCGGGGATATTTTGCGTTATTGTTATACGATCAATGAGGTCCCCAGTGCGGCGGCTTGCGGTACCAATACAGCAGGCAATGCTACACCCAGTCCAGACGGCGGCTGGACCACCAGCTCACAAGCCACTAATAAGTTCTTACCGGGTTTTTCAGCGGCTACCCAGCAGGGCGAAAACACTTTGTATTTAGTGGCTATGGACGCGATCAGTAATATTGATTATGACAATTATGTAACTGTTACTTATGATTTTACGTCCAATGCTCCTGGTCCCCCGACCAGCATGCAAGCCGTTGATTCTTCTGATCGTTCAACCAGCCGTTATTTAGTCACCTTGACGTGGGACGAACCTGACGATGAAGGCTCTGGCGTGGAAGGGTATAAAGTTTACCGTTGTGAGGACGACTGTGATAATCCGAGTACGGTTGATGACCCGCCAGATAATTATTCATTATTAGCCGAAGTTGATGCGGATAATCTTGGTTATCTCAATACCAGTCTGGATAATACGATTACCTATTCATATTTTACGAGGGCAGAAGGTTCCGGCGGTACGATTTCCGGAAACTCCACAGTAGTCGACATTAAACCCGAAGGTAAATTCAAAGCCGCCCCTTCGATTAGCGGTTTGCCGCTGGCTACTGCACGGATTCGTTCAGCGGTCCTAGAATGGCTGACGTTGGATGATCAGGACCGTGACGGCAATATAATTCCTCATCCCGCAACTTCGTTTGTCGAGTACGGGGAGACGTCTGCTTACGGTAACGAGACGGGCACTTCAGAACTAGTTTCCGAACATGAGGTGACCGTGACTGACCTGACGCCCGATACCGAGTATCATTATCGGACCAAATGGGTCGATCAGGATGGTAATGTTGGCTATTCATCAGATTATACTTTCACCACCAAGGGCGCTCCTTCAGCGCCATTGGATCTGGCTGTTGATCCGACATCAAATACTACCAACAGCTTTACTTTCACCTGGAGCCCGCCCGATGATGAGGGCGTAACGGTGGCAGGGTATTACTATTCCGTTAATAATTTACCCAATGAAGAAAACACTACCTACACTACCAAGACTACAGTTGGCCCGATTGAGGCGGCTACTCAGCAAGGTATAAACACTTTTTACGTTGTAGCTATTGATGATACTGGAAATATAAATTATTCAAATTACGCGGCAGTTGAGTTTACGGCCAATACAACACCACCTGGCTCACCACGGGCGGTAACCATTACTGACTCGTCGGACCGTGATGCTAAGCGTTATTCAATTACCATAACCTGGGATCCGCCAAAGGGATTTGATTTGGATGATGAAATATATTATACGATTTTACGCTCTACCGACGGTAAAACTTTTTCAGAAATTGCAACCATCACATCTACCGGCTATCTTGATACGGGCTTGGATAACGCCACTGAGTATTATTATAAAATTACCGCCGAGGACAAAGCCCAAGCTACCTCCGATCCGACCGAAGTAGTTTCTGAAGTACCCGAGGGGCGTTATACACAGCCCCCGGCTATTACTGAAGCTCCGGTCGTAGTGCCTGATTCTTTTTCCGCTGTTGTCACCTGGCGTACGGAACGTATTGCTTCATCGTTTGTTGAATTTGGCACCACCAAAGAATTGGGCGAAGAACAGGGCACGGCTGACCTGATCGAGGCGCATGAACTCAAAGTAAGCGGCTTGTCACCTGAAACAACGTACTATTACCGAGTAAAGAGCATTGACATTGACGAAAATATTGCCTATTCGGAAATTAGCTCGTTTACTACTTTAGAAGCGCCGCGAGTATTAGAATTAGAAATTACCGATATCAAGTTATTTGATGCGATTGTCACTTGGAAGACCAACAAAGACACTACCGCGATTATTCAATATGGCCCAACGGGTGATTATGGTTTTACTTATACGGATGTCACCGGATCGCTGACCAAATCACATACTGTAAAACTAGAAAATTTGTCAGACAGCACGACTTATCATTTAACAATCAGCGGCGTGGATTCTTCTGGCAACCCCATAACTTCAGACGACTACACCTTCACCACCCTAACCTTCCCTGAAGTACTCGATATTTCATACGAGAACAAAGCAGAAGGCCAGACGGAAGTCTATTGGACTACCAATGTGCCAGCCA
>CAZJUO010000057.1:0-8473 GCA_964549245.1 uncultured Gammaproteobacteria bacterium | reverse complement strand
ACCACCCCAATCCCTTTAATCCGACTACTACTATTGCCTACTCATTGCCGGAAGCCAATCAGGTTACCCTGACTATCTACAATATCCTGGGACAGGAAGTTGCTACCTTACTGGATAACCAATATCAGTCAGCGGGCAACTACACCATACAGTGGAATACTACCGACCACGCTTCAGGCATCTATTTCTATCGCTTAGTCGTGGGCCAAGCAGTAGAAACAAAAAAGATGGTACTGTTGAAATGAGGAAATGTACCTTATACTAACCACCCCTCAAAACAAAACGTTTTTGGGGGATTTTTTTCCTGTGCCATAAGCACGTCTTGACAATTCCCGCCACTGCGCTATACTCACTTCTGCTCTTTTTACCGTGAAAATATCGCAAACCCTGCGTAAAAACAACCTCCTGCCAGAGGTGGGAATGTTTGCAGGTTTTGTTTTCTCTCAACAGCGTCTCCTGATATTCAGGGGGCGCTTTTTACTTTTCGGCGGTCAAATTTTATTTGGCCACCCAAGGACCGCTCTGCCGCACCAGCAATTCCTTGGCGCGCAACGGTTCGGCCATTAACTCTTTAACGATCCGCTCCATGCGCGCTCCTTGCGAGCCTTTTACCAGAATGATATCCCCCTGGCGCAATCTTTGCTGTATAAATTTCCCGGCTGGCAGGGTATCCGCAAAGCTAAACACCGCTTCCTGGGGCAGTCCCGCCTCCACAGCCGCTTGGGCTATCAGTTTGGCCCGCTCCCCAACCGTTACCAGCATATCGGCAATAGGAGCAACCGCCTTGCCCACTTCACGATGGCCTTCTTCAGTATACGATCCTAGCTCCAGCATATCGCCCAGAGCCACAAACTTACGCCCGGAAACTTTTATAGAATCAAAAACAGACAGTGCCGCTTTGGCCGCCATGGGTGACGAATTGTAACTGTCATCAATGATAGAAGTATGCTTGATCCCGGGCAATAAACGCATTCTGCCGGGCGGCGATTGGTACTTGCCCAGAGCGCCAGCAATGTCCGAAAGATTCATTTCCAAGGCTATGCCCACGGCCGCAGCGGCTAAAGCGCTATAGATTTGATGCTGCCCTAAAACTAAGGGGAGAAAAACGGGCACCGTAGAACCCTTATACTGCAGTTTAAAACTTACCCCTTTGATCTGCTGGTCAATCCACGGATCAGCGGACGGGCCGGCTGAAATAGCCACCTCACTGGCCCGCACCATAGCCTGTTCTGAAAAACCAAAGCTGACTACGCGGGCACGTGTCTTTTCCTGCGTTTGTACGACCAGTGAATCATCGGTATTAAGCACCGCAATATTATCTTTTTTTAAGGAAGTGATGATATGCTGTTTTTCCCGAATTACCTTATCAAGGCTGCCGAATAATTCCGTATGCACTTGGCCAATGGCGGTGATCACGCTAATCGACGGCGGAGCCATTGAAACCAAATATTTGATATCACCGGGCTTGTCCGCTCCCATTTCCAGAACCAAATATTCCGGATAATCCCGTTTGGTAACCAGCAGCATAAGCAGTGCTTTGATAAATACCCCCAGCCAGGCAAATGGATTTTTCTTGCCTGATTCCAAACCTAGAATCGACAGCGGCAAGCCGATTTCGTTGTTATAATTACCGATATTTTTGCCCACTCGGAACTTTGAAGACAGCACTGTAAAAATCGCCTCTTTGGTGGACGTCTTCCCCACACTGCCGGTCACGCCAATAATTACGGGTTTATATTTTTTCAAAACCCAGCAGGCAAATAGTTTTAGTTTCCACTCGATGATGCGTTTCATTAAAATTTCTAATATTTTATTCCTATGTGAAGAAGGTGAAATGTTTAATGTTTAAAGAAATTAGTATGGAAATAGGTTGAATGTTTCAAGGTTGAAACATATGACTTACAATAACTTTCAATACCCTCTTCATCAAACTTTCAACCAATAACATTCTTCAATTCCTAAATAAACCAAACATCAACTATCGCTTTCCCTCCACTCTTCTCACTAGCCATGAACTATTCTACTGCCTCCTCCGGCGGTATCCCATAATAGTTTAGCATAAATTGGGCCAGTTGGCCGAATAGCGGCGCCGCTGACGATTCGGCCCATTGCACGTCGCGAGGCCGGTTGATGCGCACGCACATGACAAAAGCCGGATCGTCTACCGGGGCAAACCCGCAAAAACTGCCGATAGTTATATTGGGATCATACCCTGCCCCGTTCTCTTTGGGCACTTGGGCAGTACCGGTCTTGCCGGCCACGAAATAACCGGGTACTCCCGCACGAGTGCCATGGCCGTTGCGCACTACATTAACCAGCATAGCGCTCAAGGTGGTAGCCGTTTTGGAAGTGATAACCTGCCGCAGTTCTTTAGGTTCGGTCTTTTGGCTAAAACCGTCGTGGTCAATTATTTCATCGATCACGTACGGCTGCATCAACTTGCCCCCATTGGCGATCGCCCCAAAGGCATTGGTCAGCTGGAGTAAAGTAACTGACAAACCCTGCCCAAACGACCCCGTGGCCATATACAGATCCTGGTGCTTGGCTAAGGAAGAAATGTTGCCATTAGCTTCAGAGTTTAATTGCAAACCATAGGTTTCGCCAAAATGAAATGCCTTGATATAGTCTTCAAACTTTTCCGGGCCAATAGTCCTAGCGGCAAAGATAACGCCGGTGTTTAATGATTTCTCCAAAACCTGCGTCATGGTATTGATGCCGTGCGCCTGCCCGTCAAAGTTTTTTATGGTATATTTTCCTATCTGCACACTCCCGGTGTCTTCATAGGTTGTTTCCGGGCCTACCGTCCCTTCATTCAAGGCCGCGGCCATAGTAAAAGGTTTGAAGACCGAACCCGGCTCATAAATATAATAGGTGGCGGGATTTATATAGACATTGATATCCTCCACTTCGTTGTATATATTGGGATCAAAATCAGGAGAGCCGCACATAGCCGTAACCGCTCCGGTTTTCGGGTCCATTATCATTACTGCACCGCCATCAGCACCGTGCTTTTGCACTGCCTCGTTCAATCGCTTACAGGCTTCGTATTGTATGGTGTGGTCAACGGTTAAAACCAGATCTTCGCCGTCTTCCGCTTCTTCAAGCAGTTTTGCTCCAAACGTGATCCACCGTCCAAGGGCATCCTTTTCTGCCTGTAAATACCCCTGTGTACCGGCTAATCCTTGTTCCCAATACTCTTCCACGCCGTACTGCCCTACTTTCTCATCATCCCGGAAACCGACAAACCCCAGCAAGTGCGAACCGATATTATTTTCCGGGTAATAGCGGTAATACTCTTCCTGATATTCTATCCCCTCGATCTCCAAGGCTTTGATTTGTTCCACCGCTTCCTCGCTCACCTGGCGTTTGAGCGGTTCGTACAAGTCATTTTCTTTTTCCAAACGGGGTAATACTTCCTCTTCATCAACTTCCAAAAGCGGCGCCAGGGCTTCAGCGGCGGCCTTCGGATTTTCCACGCGTTTTGGTTCGGCATACACCAGATAGTATGCCTTATTCACCGCTACCGGGTATAATTGGTCGGGAAACGCCGCATCCCGCACATATATTTCCCCCCGCTTGGGCATCAGCCGTTCTGATAAACTGTGCTGGTCGACTGCCAAGGCTTCATAAAAAGCGTGCTGGAATACCTGTATATCCACCAGGCGCATAGCGATAATCCCGGCAAACAAAAATATGCCCGCACGTAGATACCCGATGCGGTCGAGCGATCGCTTATCCTTATTTCTATATGTATTGGAATTTCTTTTCCTTACCATAAAGTAATGATGATGAGGTAGCACCACCACGTTTTACCGCCACACTGCTCCCCTTGCCCATAACTATTTGACCGCTACCGAAGTATCAGTGCTTGATAAATACTCTATCCGGGCAGTAGCCACCATTTCCAGTTCCTGGCTGGCCTGCTCAATATGTGATAATGACCGCAGTTTAGCTGCCTCAATTTCCAAGGTTTTATTCTCTTTGGTAAGCTGCTCGATAGAACTTTCCAAGCCCTTGATGTCAAAACCCCCGGTAGCTGTTTGGTTAATGTAATATAAATACGAAATGCCGATGAAAATAATAAGCGCCAAGAGTACCACATTGAGGCTTAAACGCCGCATAGTAGCCCGTCCGTGTTTTCCCTGCGGTGAAACATCGTTTTTGTTTTTGTAATTTTGGCTAATAAATTTTGTCATTGTTTTAGTTTTTCTACCACGCGCAGGCGAGCGCTGCGGGATGATGGATTGGCTTTCTTTTCCTGCTCGCTTGGTTGTATCGGTTTTTTAGTTACCAGCTTTATGCTGGCCCGATGACCGCAACGGCATTCCGGCAGTTCTGGCGGGCAAAGGCAATCGCGGGCTTCCTGGCGGAAATATTTTTTTACCATCGAGTCTTCCAGCGAGTGGAAGGAAATGATTGCTACCCGGCCTCCCGGCTCTACGATATCAATAGCCTGCGGCAGCAATGCGGCAATACTAGCAAGTTCGTCATTAACGGCAATGCGCAGGGCTTGGAAGGTTTTGGTAGCGGGATGCTTTCCGCCGATCCACGGTATTTCTTTTTTCGTTTTTAATTTATGTCGATAGGCCAGGAGTATGGCCTCGGCCAGAGTTTTTGTTTTTGTTATTGGTTGTTTTTGACGCGAATTGATTATTTGTTTTGTTACTTCGTACGCCAATGGTTCCTGGCCATACTCCTGAAGTATTTGTTGTAATTGTTCGGACGGCCATGTGTTTACAATTTCTGCGGCGGTTAATGATTGCCGTGTATCAAACCGCATATCGAGCGGCGCGTCTATCTGCCAAGAAAATCCTCGATCTGAATCTTTGAGCTCAAAAGATGATACCCCAAGGTCACATAAAATACCGTTAATCGAATATAGAGCGAACTGTTCATTGTATATTTGTTTTATTTTTAAAAAATTTTCTTGGACAAACACCACACGACCGCTATAGCTTTCCAACGTCTTCTTCCCGTGGGCAATCGCCTGCCCATCCGCGTCAATAGCCAGCAAATGTCCGTCAGGTGAAGTTTGATCGAGAATTTTTTTGGCGTGCCCGCCGCCTCCCAGAGTACAATCGATAAAATGCTGGTTGGCTTGCGGTGCCAAAAGTGATATAGTTTCTTCTAAAAGTACGGGGATGTGCATATGATTTAGTTTCAGAATACGAAATTCGAAGCTCGAAACAATTTATAAATTTTAAAATTTAAATTTCTAAAATTGTTTTGAACTCAGAACATTAAATATTGTTTCGGATTTCGAATTTAGAAATTCGCGCTTATTTTGTGAACGAACAAAATTTAAACTCCCAACTCGCCCAGGGCTTCCGCTATATCGCCGCTCTTTTTTTCAGTCCCCTGTTTGTATTTATCCCACGCTTCCTCGTTCCATAATTCCAACCGATTGTACAAACCCGCCACCACAACTTTTTTCTTGACACCTGCATATTTTCGTAAATAATCCGGAACAATTATCCGTCCCTGTTTATCAATTTCACAATCCATGGCTCCAGCTAACATCAAGCGGGCAAAGGCTCTGGTATTGGCTTTTGAAATGGGCAACTTTGACAGTTTTTCAGCCAGTGTTTCCCAATCCTTTTGCGGATACAAAAACAAACAATTATCAAGTCCTCTAGTCACTACCGCGCCCTTAGCCAAATCACCACGAAACTTAACCGGTATGGCCAGCCTGCCTTTTTCATCAATACTATGGTTGTATTCTCCAATAAACATGGACTGAAATAAAATAATTAGTAGTTCTCAAAACAAGCTTGTCCACAGATATCTGGGGTTATCCCCACTTTTATCCACTTTGCTACCTTGTATATCCATTTTACACCACTTTTTGGTAAAAGTCAATTTACCTGCCCGCTATAAAATATATAATAGTAAAAGTCAAGATGCTATTTCATTACAATAACTTTATATGGTATGCCCATAAAACAAAACAACACTAGATATTGAAAATATAAAAAAATCCAAGTATTACTTGGATTTATTATTGAAAAATTAAAATATTTTGACTGTGGATAACTATGATTGACCTTCGGTTTTTATTCGGTTATACTATAATATAGGGTAAAATGAACTATATGAACTACACGTATAGATGTTGATAGGATAATAAGTTAAACAGTTAAAAGAATATCCTATTTGCCTTTGAGCCTATCTACCCATTAACCTCTCGCTCTTATAGCTCTTCTGCACCTATAAAACGTATAGCTCTTTTAAGCCTGCAACTACCTTTTAAACAATCGTATTACTAAGCTCATTATAAACAACAATACCACACTCAAAGCAGCAAAAATCACCCCATAAGCCAGAAAAGCCGCTGCCAATGATATAGGCTTGGTCAGCCATTGAATAATAGTCCAGGTAATAGAGGCTTGCAGCCATTGGTCTAATATATAGAGAAAGGTAAAGATAACAGCCAAACCGCCGATCCCCCAATAGGTATGCTTCAAATCTTCTTTTGACGGTGCCGCGTGAGAACTCAATGATAACATGGCATAGATAAATACATACGTTTGCCACCTCGTAAAATCAAATTGCAGTACAAGATCCTTTATATACATCCAAAACTGATTGGCATAATAGCTGGTAATGCTAAAAAAAGTATCCCAACTCGTGACGTCAGATACTGCTTGGTGCAGAGACGTTAGTTGCATCGCATATAAATCAGGCCACAGCCATTTGGTTAACAGCCAAATCACCGCCGTACCGCCAAATAGCGGAGCAATAGAAATTACAATTTTGGTAATAGGGTTATGGACCCGCTCGTGCTGTACGAAACCAAGCGAACTTCCTGACGGATAAAACAAGCGCACTTTATATACTTTGGTAAAAGTAATAAGGCAGCCAACGAAATGTGATAATTCATGCACCACTACTCCTGGCCACATAGTTACTAAATACCATCCCCGTCCCAAACGTCGTAAAACCAGCCCATCCACCGTTCGAGATAAGGCATATAATATCAATACCAGAATAACCAAAGGTAAAAATAAATTTAAAATTCCTATCATATACTATACTTCCATTACCAAACTATATTCATTATACATTATAAATTAAAAATTTAAAAAATATGACTACCGTCTTACCTAAAAAAAAGCAGCAAATTCTCCAATACCTGAAAGATTATATTACACAGCATGATTATGCTCCGACGCTTACCGAAATCGCCAAAGAGTTCAATCTCTCATCTCTGGCCACGGTTCATGAACACCTCCAATTTTTGGAGGACAATGGTTTTATTAGCCGCGATAAAGACCAAGCACGGGGCATCACCATACCTGATCTGGAAAAAGAGTCGCTTCATGACGCTGCCATTAATATTCCGGTAGTAGGCCTAATCACTGCCGGTGAACCTATCGAAGCCATCGAGGACCGAGAAACCGAAATCCCCGTACCCAAGGAATTGGTGGGAAACAAAAATGCTTTTATCCTCAAAGTGCGTGGCGACTCTATGATCGAAAGTTTGATTACTGATGGTGATTTCGTGGTCTGCGAAAAAACAGAATATGCCAAAAACGGCGATACGGTGGTAGCTATGCTCGAAGACGGTACCGCCACATTAAAAAAATTCTTTCGAACCAAAAACTACATCCGCTTGCAGCCGGCTAACAAGAAGTATAAACCTCGTTACGAGAAAAACGTTATTGTCCAGGGAAGAGTTTTGGGAATTATCAGAAAGTTTTAAAGTAAAAAAAAAGAGCGGTCTTAGTATCCGCTCTTTCTCGATAAAATACTATTGACTTGCTCATTGATGTCCGCATTTTGCTCTACCATATGAAACAAGGTAGTTAATAGCGCGATCGCCCGTCTAACTGCCACCAGCAATTCCTTGTTTCCGTCGCATTGTAATTTCACAAACTCCCAATATTTATTGAAAGTTTTAGCGTCATTTTCCAGCCAGTAAGCAAATCCCTTTGAGATAAACTCCCTTTTTCTTTTTCTTTGTTTTTCCCTCAATGATTCCAATATGGCTTCATAGTGCTGCTCTTGAACAGCATTGCCGTCACTGATAGCTTCGCTCTTTCCATTGGCGGCAATATTATACTGTTTAATCTCCTCTTTAAACAATTGCCCGCTTTGCTGATACTGCTTCCATATAATTTCGGTAATGACACGTTTTTCATCCAAAGACTCCAGAAAAACATACAAACATACTAACAGCTTGTTATACTCACAGCTCTTTAGCGAATATTTATCTTCAAATATCGCCCTGCGTACTCCTTTCGTATACGCTCCTATATTTGCTGGAGTAGTTTGCATGTCATGGGCACATACTTCTGGATGCTGTATTGCAAGATTGATGGCTATTTTCAGCCAATTACCATTCATTTTCATAGCAATCCTCCTGGCATTAAATATAAAGAACTTTTCACAATTATAGGTAATATTCTTAATCTGGTCAATTTTTTTTAAACATAATATTATTATAACTAATAAATTAAATTTTTAACTACTA
>CAZJUO010000056.1:0-8507 GCA_964549245.1 uncultured Gammaproteobacteria bacterium | reverse complement strand
ATTTGGGCTAATAAAACGCACAAACCCCACTTTTGGAGTGGGGTTTCTGCGCAAACCTGCCGGAGTAGGAATCGAACCTACATGCCAGGCTTCAAAGGCCTGTGTCCTACCATTAGACGATCCGGCAGTTCTGGTAATGATTATTGAAACGTGTCCTACGTGTTAGCCGAAGCTCTGAAAAGAGCGGAGGCTAACCATTAGACCCGCCCGACTTCGCCTTGCGAAGCATGGCGGGCGGGCGATCCGGCAGTTCTGGGAGTAATTTATGTTACTTCAACAGGTGTAATTAATTTAAAAAAAGCCCTATACAAAAAGACTTCTTCATTATATTACCTGGTATGGCCCAACTTGTCAAAATTACACCCGCAGATACTTGCCCACCGCGATACTGGAGCTTATTACACTTAAGACAACCGCAAACAACAGTTGCAAACCGATTATTCTCAAAACATGCGAATTAAAGTAATTGACGATATCCAGGTTATAACCCTCAAAAAAGTTATCAACCTGCGGCGCTAATACCCCCAGCAACGGATACAAAATAGCCACGGTGATAATAACCGCCACAATGGCGTACAAAATGCTTTCCACTAAAAATGGCGCCCGCACAAAAATATTAGTGGCCCCTACCAGCTTCATAATGCCGATCTCTTCACGGTGGGTATAAATATTTATCCTGATAGTGTTAAAGATAATCAAGATAGCGATAATAATGAATATAACGCTGATAATCAACCCGATTCTTTGAATTTTGGCTGATAAATCAGATAAACGGTTGATGACCTCCTGGTTGTTGTCAAAGTTTTTGTCTTGGATAAGGTTATTGAATTCACTCTTATCTAAAAAGGAAATAATATCAGGATAATCTTCTATGGTTTTTGCTTTGATGACGATAGTGGCGCCAAGGGGATTTTCATCCAGTTGGTTAATGGATTCCAAAATCACCGAATCACCGCTATGCGAATCTTTAAAAGCCTGCAGGGCTTGATCCTTTGAAATATATTCTATCCCTTCCACTTCAGGAAGCTGTTCCAATCGGTACTGCGCGTTTAATACGTCCTCCTCCTCGACCTCCGGTTTGAAATAAACTGAAACATCAACTTTATCCTGTACTGAAACAACTGCCTTTTCAGCCACTACGTTGATGCCCGTCACCAAGGTAACGGAAAACAAAGTCAATATCAAGATAATAACCGTTACTAAAGATAACCAAAAATTTCGAAAAAAACCCTGTAAAGCGAATTTTATTGTCCGATAAATAAAAACCATAGCTTATAATATATATTTACCGCTTGATTGGTCGGAAATGACCGTCCCCTGGTCCAAGGTAATAACCCTTTTTCGCAGCGAATTTACGATCTCCCTATTGTGCGTCACCAGCACTACGGTAGTGCCAAATTCATTGATCTTTAATAAAAGGTTAATGATATCCTGCGAATTGATAGAGTCAAGGTTGCCAGTCGGCTCATCAGCCACCAATATTTTGGGGCGATGTACCAATGATCGGGCAATAACCGTCCGTTGCTGTTCACCGCCTGATAACTGACGTGGAAACCGGTCAAGTTTATTTTCCAGGCCGACTATTTTCAAAACTTGAGGCACGATTTTTTTTATCCTGTCCTGGCTGGCGCCAACCACTTCCAAACCAAAGGTGACGTTTTCAAAAACGGTCTTATCCGGCAGCAATTTAAAGTCCTGAAAAACTACGCCTATTTGGCGGCGTAATATCGGAACCTCCCGAGCTTTAATATTAGTAATATCCCAATCCCCTACGATTACCCTGCCCTTATTCGGTTTTTCTTCCGCGATAACCAATCTCGCTAAAGTCGTTTTTCCCGTACCTGACTGCCCAACTACCGAAACAAATTCACCCGGCTTGATATGCAAGCTTACGTTTTTCAAGGCATTAGTATCCGGGGGGTATGATTTTGTTACGTTTTTAAACCTGATCATATTGATAATTAATAACTTTGCCTATTCGCATATCAATCACCAGCTATTCATATTTTAACGCATTTATTGGATCTAGTCGAGCCGCCCTAACAGCCGGCGCGACACCGAAAAATATGCCAATCAGCACGGTAAAACCAAACGCCAGCAGAATAATCTGTATATCAATAACCGGCTCAAACCCGAACTGCGTTTCCATAATACTGGCGCCGGCCTGGGCCAGCAGTAAGCCGATTACGCCGCCAAGCAGGGTTAGTAGTATGGCTTCAATGATAAATTGGATTAATATGTCAAATCCGGAAGCGCCGATTGCTTTGCGCAGTCCTATCTCTTTCGTTCGCTCCGTCACCGAGACAAGCATAATATTCATAACGCCGATGCCGCCTACCAAAAGCGATATGGCGGCAATGCCGCCTAACATGGTTGTAATAACGCTAAGCACTTGGTTAAAAACATCAAGCAGATCTTCCTGCGTCAATACGTCAAAATCTTCCACACCTTCATGCTGGTTCAATAAAGCTGTCCTAGCCGCCTCCTTAACATCATCGATATTACTTGAGTCGTTTACTGCCAATATAATTCGATTTATGGCGATAGTATCACTGATATCCTTTGCCGTACTGTACGGAATGACGATGACTTTGGTCAAATCAGTACCGCCGAAAAGCCCTTCGGTTTGCTCTGCCTCAAGCAAGCCAACTATTTCAAACTCATATTTTCCAATAAATATTGTTTTGCCGAGAATTTCTGGAATAGCAGTATCCGGGAACAATTCGTCAGTAGCGCCTGAAAAGCCCACGGCCACGCGCGCTTTTGAATCATATTCCTCACTGGTAAACATGTGCCCGTACTCCTCGCCTTGCGTCATCTGTCCCGCAAAGGCGGTCTTCACATCAGCGTTGCTGCCGATAAGCATGATTGGTACGGCCGCAGACTGCAGCTGGCTTGATTGTGCGTCACTTGATGAAGCGTTGGCCCGTTCACCAGGGGCGACTGGTTTTTCCGCCAAAACTGGCAGTCCCATTATGGCAATCGGCACGGCAAAATCTACTCCGTCGATCTCACCAAGTGCAGTAATATCCTCTTCGGTTAATGAACTGTTGCCGATAAATCCTCCTGCTGACGGCGCTGACGTTTCATCGCTAAAACTGCCTGGCACAACGAATAGTAAATTCGATCCAAGTCCTTCAATTTGGCCAGTAACTTCTTGTTTAACTCCCTGGCCAATCGCCACCAGCAAAACGATCGAAAACACCCCGATAATAACGCCCAGCATGGTCAGCAATGACCTTGTTTTCTTCGACCAGATTGCCTGCAGTGCCAATTTGAAATTTTCTATTAGTTTATACATATTATGTCTTTATTTTGCCGTCTTGAATCATGATTGTACGTTTAGCATAATCCGCAATAGCCTGATCATGCGTTACCACGATAATGGTAGTACCTTTGTCATTCAATTTTTTCAATACGTCCATTACAACTGTACCGCTTTTGGTGTCTAAATTTCCTGTTGGTTCGTCAGCTAAAATAAGGGCTGGGTCATTGACCAGCGCACGCGCAATAGCCACACGCTGTTGCTCGCCCCCTGAAAGCATATTTTGCTTGCGCTTCAGCTTGTCTCCCAACATTACGGCCTTTAGAGATGCCGTAGCGCGTTGATGTCTCTTTTTCGGCCGGATACCGCGGTAAATAAGGGGCAGTTCCACGTTGGCTAGAATAGTTAATCTCGGCAGCAAATTAAAATTTTGAAATATAAAACCAATCTTGCTGCGCCGAATCCGCACCAATTCTTTTTTGCTTTTTTGACTAATATCTTCCCCGTCAAAAAAATATTTTCCCTCGGACGCCCGATCAAGGCAGCCAATAATATTCATCAAAGTCGACTTTCCTGATCCGGAAACGCCCATAATAGCCGCAAATTCTCCTTTGTCTACCGTTAATGAAACGTTATCCAAGGCTTTATATGCGTTTGGCTTATCAGGATCATAAACTTTTGTAATGTTTTGCAGGGCAACGATAGCCATTATATTTTACTTAGTCCATAATGCATTAGCTCATTAGTCTCGTTATAACGCTGGATATTGGTTTCGGCTCCCAGCACTACGGTGATGACATGATTAGTCGATTCTTTATCTGATCGTGCTTTGAGCATAAAACAATACCCTGCCTCATCAAGATAGCCTGTTTTCATACCTGTGATATATAAAGCCGAATCAACAGTACCATTATAAACACCTTTAGCCGAACTTTTTATGGTATGCGGCGAATCAGTATTGATAGTACGAAATCCATACGCCGGAGTGGTAGTCCCCTGTAAAATACGAAAATCCTGTAAAACATGCGAAGCTAATTTGGCTATTTCGTAGACCGTCGATTTGTTTTCGGTGTCTAATCCGCTGACATCAGCAAAATGCGTATGCTCCAAACCCCAATCAGCGGCCTTAGCATTCATTCGCGCCACGAATTCCTCGCGAGTTAGGCCAGTCGATCGGGCCAACGCATTGGCCGCGTTATTGGCCGAGCCAACAAGCATGGTATAAAAAATATCCTTTACCGTCATGGTTTCTCCAGGCGAGACGTACAGTTTCGAACCGATAGCATTATCTGCCGCTTGGTAGGTTACCACCGCATCCATTGGCGTATTGGTTTCCAAAAAAACTGCGGCGGTCATTAGTTTCGTCAAGCTGGCGATCGGCCGAACTTGATCATAATTTTTGGAATAAAGTATTTTATTATTTGATTCATTAATTGCTATTGCTGCTGCGGCATTAACAACAGGTTCAGGGATTGCTGCCTCCTGGTTAACACGCTCATTTTGGGGCATGGTAATGCTTTCTCCTAAAATCACTCCCGCACCATACAGTGGCCGAATTTGTACCCTAGCTACGCCTCTCCACTGCTCCTCTATCTGCTGAAACGCGGGCAAGGTAAGATCAAGCACCCGCCGGTCAGAAAATGGATGGAAAGGACCGGTTGAAGTAACTTCTACCGTCACCGTTGAGCCGTCATCAACATTTTTTACTTCCAGCAGCGTTCCCAGGGGATAATCATTACTAGCCGCCCCATAAGGATTGCGGCTGTCCCGATACCAGCTCGCCACCCCCTCTACTTCACGGCCCGGTTGGCTTGCCGAATCCTCAAATACCGCCAAACGGGAAAATGGCAGGTGGGTAATTGCCCGCACGTACCCGTTGTCAAAATCAACTGAAGACGGCAGCACAACCCATTGTTCTTTGATTGAATTCCAATAGTAAATCTTTTTCCTGAAATAATTGGCAATTGCGTCAAGCTTGATGGAAAGATAAAACGGTTTTTGCAGCAGTAAGGGATCTTTATTTTCTTGGTCTTGGCGACGAATATCATAAATATAGCAGCCACCAAGCGGCTGCAGGCCATCAGGCATAGGTAATTCACCACAGCTAAATTCTTTCATCTCCAAATCAATTGGTTCGTTGACTAAATCTGGCAAGACTGCTAATCTGAAATTTCCCCAATCTTGTTTTTCCTCTTTTTGAAATTCCGCAGTATAGCCGCGTTGAATCGTCGGCTCGTTAAAATGTATTTGCATTTTCTCAAAGGCAAAAGCTTTCGGCACCATGACAATGGACACTCCTATAATCGAAAAAGTGATTATAAGTACGCATCTTTTCATATTTATTTTATTTTATTATAATAAAGTTACTTTTAAATAATGCCTTACTGGCATGCGGATATAGTATAGCGGCAGTATCCACTTACGTTTCATTACAGCGGGCAAAGCGTGACCTTCTCATGCGAGTGTAGTATAACGGTCATTATGCTACCTTCCCAAGGTAGAGACGGCGGTTCGACTCCGCTCACTCGCTCTGTACTTATGTAGCTTCCACTTCCTTTCATTTTACTCACTTCGGCGGACACAGCAGTTGGTAGACCTGCCCGCCCTAGCCCGAGCCACTCTAGCTCAGTTGGTAGAGCAATCGCTTCGTAAGCGATAGGTCGTCGGTTCGAATCCGACGGGTGGCTATGGCAAGGGCAGGCGGGGCAATCGCTTCGTAAGCGATAGGTCGTCGGTTCCCGCCCGACTGCCATGTGGCAGCATAGCGGGCGCGGCGACTCCGACGGGTGGCTCCAAATTTTTATTTAAACTTTATCTTATCAAATTACACGGGTATAGGTAAAAATCGTACCAACGTATTGATACGCCACAGCAATACAGCTCCGTTACTTACTCCCCGGCAGCCCCATTTACTTGTTCAAAACTGGTAGTCTGCAGTAATTCATTATCCTCGCAGGTTTCATCATTGCCCAATATTAAACCGCAGTCTTCTTTGAATTCATACCCCGGCAAAAATACCTGCACATTCTGTTTCGCCAGCTCGTCATTAATCCAGGTATCAACATCCGTGGTTTTTATCAATATATGAGCCGCGTGAACTTGTTCACCAGTCCCTTCGTCATCAGCCGGGACTTTTTCGATTAGTTTGATAATGTGGTAGCCATACTGTGTCTTCACAATATCAGAGACTTCCCCTGGCTCCAGGGAGAAAACCGCCTCCTCAAACGGAGCCACCATTTCTCCTTTGCCAAAAAAACCAAGGTCACCGCCGGACGAAGCCGAGGTATCCTCACTATACTCTTTGGCTAATTCCTCAAATGTTTTGTCTCCCGCCTTAACCTCGGTAAGCACTTTTTCTGCTTGAGCCTTGGCTTCAGCGTTTATTTCATCACTATCGCTGATATATTCCTGAACGGCTGTACGATATACATAAGGTTTTATTACCTTTGCTTTAAACTCATCAATCGTCCAGTTATACAAATCTTTGAGGGTGCTTTCTACTTCGCTTACCCCACCCGATTGATTTGTAATGACTTCCATTTCTTTGTCAATTTCAGACTGGTCAACGTCAATAGTATACTCTTCAGCGGCAGTAAACAAGTACTCTTCGCGGAGCATCCTTGAAAGAACACTCTTTTTTAAATACTCATCGGTGGGTGTTTGTACCAATTCTGGATTTTCTTCAGCCTGCTTATCGTAAAAGTATCGCAGCGTGGCCATATCTTTTTGAAAATCTTTGTAGGCTATTGACTTGTAATTCAAGGTTACTGCGGGGTAAGGGATAACGGAAGTAATTGTTTCCGAAAGGTCATCGTCCCATGAAGTATAATACGCATAAAACCCGCCGCCAATAATAATAAGCAGCAGGAATACAAATACACCAACGACTATTCCCCAGATTAATTTATTCGATTTATTGCGGCGGCCTTTCTTGTCTTTCTCCCCTTCTGCTGATTTTATTTGGTTTTCCGCGGATACAACTGAAGCTGAGGCTGTAGGAGCCGTATCGATTTTTGGTTCCTCTTTTTTACTTGCTTCGGGCTTATCAGTTGGAGTTTTTTTTACGCTTGAATCATCTTTCTTGTTTTTATTATCAGGCATAAAGCTAGTTTAATAGTTAATTTTCTTATTCCACAAAATAATTCCACCATCTTTTGGGATTTGGAATGGTATCTTGTTCGTTATTTTTAGTTGTTTGTGTTATCGCTGCCTCACTTTCAGTATCTGTCGAAGCGCCCAATACGGCCACAACAGATTCGCCTGGTTTTTGCAGGCCAAGTTTGAGCCGTGCCTGCTCCTCCGTATAGGCGTCGCTATTTAAATAAGCCAATAAAGTATGCAAATCTCCATTTCTCGACTCCAAAGACTCGATCTGCGCCTGCAAATCATTGATCTCATTTTCGATCTGGTATTTATGCAATATTTCTTTAACCAGGGCTGATCCCAATAACACCAATATCACTAACTCGGTGACAATAGCCAGTTTGGAATGGAATAAACGCCTAAATAATGGTTGTTTTTGTTTGGGCATTTTTTTACTAACTAAACAGTACATCTAGCGTACCACATTTTATGAAAATCGTCAATCATGGTACATAATATAAAAACCCCTTGCAAATAGTATTGTACCTACAAGGGGCTATAAAAAATGTCTTACTTATCGAGCACGGTCAAGAGGTCTCTTTTATGCTCCTCTTCCTGCAATAGGATGTCTTCAAGGACCCGTTTTAAGCCCCATTCTTTAAGGGCAATAGCCTGTTCGATGCGTTCTTTATAGCGGTCAATAGCCAGCTGCTCACCGCCAAGGTCCTGCTCCAGCATAGTTCGTGAATCATCTGAAACCTTCCGTTCCTCTACGTCAATTGTTGATGTGGCAACGAATGCGGATATTACAGTCTCTTTTCAAAAAGGCTCTATCGGAGAATCTGTGGGTAAAGCAGAAAAGAGAAAGGCGGGTTTATCGCATTCGGGACAAGAGCTGGAGAGAAAAGAAAGAGAGACCCGCATGATGGGGCCTCACCCAGGAGCCGGATTGTGGGAATGTTGGAAACGCGGTTTTCATGTTTCACCTCTCATCTTTTCTCCCACACCTCCGTGACGACGATACCGAAAAGCGGGACACTGGAGTGTGTCTGGGCGCGTGCGTGCGGTTGCATTGCGTGCGGTGCGCGGTGCGGGTCCCAAAAGGAAAGCCGCAACCGCGTGAGCGGTTGCGGCGTGATTCATTCTGTGGCCGCGCCGT
>CAZJUO010000055.1:0-8507 GCA_964549245.1 uncultured Gammaproteobacteria bacterium | reverse complement strand
TAACTCCTAATGAAGCCCTTAAGTTGGGGGTGCAAAATGTCCATGCCTAAAACAAGCGGCTCGATAATGCAAAGCCATGGTGTTATTTTGTGGTTAAACTATTGCGGCTATTGATACTCTGTACTATACCGATGGCGATAAGGGTGGTTAATAGCGAGCTTCCTCCATAGCTCACCAGGGGTAGAGGAACGCCAGCGACCGGAAAGATGCCCAAATTCATGCCGATATTAAAGCCCGTTTGCACCACAAAATACAGCAATATTCCGCTTACCATAAATTTACTAAAATCATCCCGCGCCAGCTGTATAGCCTTGATCAGCCGATACGACAATAATACCCATAATAGTAATAATAAAAACGCCCCGACAAAACCAAGTTCTTCAGCAATAACTGCAAAAATAAAATCAGTTTCTGGGGCAGGTAAAAAATCCAGGCGGCTTTGCGGTCCCAGGCCCAAACCCCGTCCGAACATGTTACCAGAACCAATAGCAATGATGGCTTGCTTAATATTATACCCGCTCCCCCACGGATCGAGTGAAGGATCCAGAAATGTCTGGATTCGGTCTTTCTGATAATCCTGCAAAACAAAAAACCAGCTGACAATAGCTACGACGCACAATAAAACAACGATTCCCAGCAAGAATACCCTTTTTGTTCTGGCAAGAAATAATATGCCGATAAATATGGCAAACAGAATGACGGCTGAACCAAGATCCGGCTGCAGCAAAACCAATACGATAAGCGGCAGACCAAGAACAAAAACAATTCCCAGCTGCCGGAAAGTAGTAATTTCTGAACGCCACTCCGCAATATATTTACTTAATACGATTATTAGAAACAGTTTTACTATTTCTACCGGCTGAAAACCTTGGCCCGCGATGACAAACCAGCCGGTAGTACCCCGGAACGTTGTCCCGAAAAGCAGCACGCCAAGCAGCATAACAACGGCTAGGATATAAACAATGATGGCGTACGTTCTGAAATAACGATAATCACTAACGCTGATAAGTACAGCTACCAAAAAACCGATGCCAAAAAAAATTACCTGTTTGTACACGTTGGTATAGTCTGGAGTTTCTGCGGAAGCAGCCATGCTGTATAAAGCCATCAACCCAAACAGCGCCAAAAAAATAACTGTAATCCACAGTATCCAATCTGATTTCTTTAATAATGATATATACTTGGCAAACATGACTACACCTTAGCACGTTGTTATGATTTGTCTACATATACTACCGCATCACATTCTCCCGATCAAGCAAATCTACATCAGGTGTAATCTCTACTTTATTAACCGTACCGGCTACGATCTGCCACTGCGTATAGAGTGAGCGCTGCTCGTTGGTCCTGAATGAATCGAAATACACATAGTCAAAACCAACCAGCTTATCAAAACTATACAGGGCTACGGCAAACCGGGCCTGCCAAAAACCAACCAAGCTTTGATTGTCAATATCAGCGGTAACCCAAAAAGCGGTAGTAGACTGGTCCGAGGTAGCGTTAAAATTCACATTGGTTATCTGAAAATCAGCAAGCTCTAGGTGTGTTTTGTCCACGATACGCTCCCAGTCAACGTCATGAATGGTCAAGGTCATGCCAGCCTCGATTTGCTCCGGGGTAAGAGGAACACTGGCTGCCATTAAATACTTTTGACTAGCAGGCAGGATAAAATCAGTCAATACATCAGTTTCATAATTGCCAATAGTATACGAATAACTAATCGTAGTAGCCGCCCAATCCTCATTATTATTATTCACTTGGGTAACCAGGTCATACACTCCATTACCGGACGGCAAAGCCTGGCTGGAAGTTATTTGCAGACCGAGCGGATTTTCCGCCTGGCGGATAGCCGCATAATCAACCGGCTGGCTGGTTATATGCGCCATGAGTTGGTTCTGTTTGGGGATACTGAATAAATACAAAATAACATTAGTAAAAGCAAAAATTACAATAAAAACAGCCACCGCAATAAGAGCAATCATCCACCATTTGCGGAAATACTGCTTATTGCTGAGGAAAAAATAATTTGTTTTGAGCCAAACAGTGCTAAGATCAAACATAAAGTAAAGTTTACAGCCCTAATAATAGCATATATCACCATTATATTGAAGTTATACGCTAGTATGGTATAATTAAATAACCTTTCTAATTCATTAACTTCGCTCCTATGCTAGAAACCAGCAAAGATCTCCTCAATGTAGCACTGACCGCCTGCATTATCGTTTTTACTTTCTTCTTATGTTGGGGGCTCTACTTCTTGGTCATGATTCTAAAGCGCGTTCATGCCAGCGTGAAGCACGCTACTGATCTAATCATTGCTATTAAAGAAAAGATCGAGCGCTTAGAAACATTATTCAAGAAAATTGAAGAAAAGTTAAATCACACCGCCTCATACCTGCCACTGGTTTTAAAAGGACTTACGGAATTGATTGATTACTTCAAAAAAAAGAAACAGACCCGCAGCTCAAATAGATCAAAAAAACAAACTTCACAGTAAATAAAACAGCGGCGTTTTATTGAAATCATTTTATGTCGGACTTCATCCATCTCCATGTCCATAGTCATTATAGTCTCTTGGACGGATTAGCCAAAATTGATGAATTAATAAAAAAAGCGCAGTCATACCACATGTCGGCGCTTGCTTTAACTGATCACGGCGTCATGTATGGCGCTATTGAATTTTACCAAAAAGCAAAACAAGCCGGCATCAAACCGATTATCGGCGTTGAAGCATATGTAGCCCGCAATGGCATGGAAAATAAACGGGCAAAAATTGACGAGCGCCCTCATCACCTGGTGCTATTAGCAAAAGACAAAACCGGCTACAAAAATCTGATTTACTTAACCACCGAAGCCCACCTCCGGGGATTTTATTATAAGCCCCGTATCGATCTAGAATTGCTCCAGCAGCACAGTGACGGACTGATCGCCCTTAGCTCCTGCCTCCAGGGCCAGCTCCCCAAACTCATCATCAACGGAGAATTAGAAAAAGCCCAAGAGCAAGCGCTGGCACTACAGAATATTTTTGGAGCTGGAAACTTTTATCTTGAAGTGCAGGACCATCCCACTGTCCCCCACCAGCAGAATGTGAACAAGGCTATTTTCGAACTTGGAAAAAAACTGGACATCCCCGTAGTCGCAACTAACGATGTACATTACTTAGAAAAAGATGATGATAAAATCCATGATATCCTAATCTGTTTGCAGACAAAAAAGAAACAAAAAGATACTGATCGAATGTCATACCTGGGCGAAAATTATTCGCTGAAAAGCCCTGATGAAATGAAGCGGGCTTTCTCCGACCATCCCGAAGCCCTGGCCAATACGGTTGAAGTGGCCAATAAATGCAACCTGGAAATTGAACTCGGCACGATCACTCTCCCCCACTTTGAAGTGCCCAACGGCCAAAGTGCCGACGAGTTCCTACGATCACTGTGCCAGCAAGGGCTGTCAAAGCGCTACCCAGGCAAAGAAAACGATAAACAAATACAAGAACGTTTGGACTATGAACTGCAAGTAATTAAAAAAACCGGATTTGCCTCATATTTTCTTATTGTTCAGGATTTTGTCAATTGGTCCAAACGCGAAGGAATCGTAGTCGGCCCTGGACGCGGTTCAGCGGCCGGCAGCATTGTGTCCTACTTAACCAATATAACCAATATCGACCCTATACGCTATGACCTCATCTTTGAACGGTTTCTAAATCCGGAAAGAATTTCCATGCCTGATATTGATCTTGATTTTGCCGATACCAGAAGGGACGAAGTCATACAATATGTCGAAAATAAATACGGCAAAGATCACGTTGCGCAAATAATTACTTTTGGCACCATGGCCGCCCGGGGAGCGATCCGCGACGCGGGCCGAGTATTGGATCTTACATATTCCTATTGCGACAAAGTAGCCAAGATGATCCCCATGTTCACTTCGATCAATGAAGCTTTGGCTATGAACCCTGAACTAAAAGAAGTCTATGAAAACGATGCCGACGGTAAAAAACTCCTCGATGCCGCGCGAAAGCTTGAAGGAGTGGCCCGGCATGCCTCCACCCACGCTTGCGGCGTCGTCATCACCAAAGATCCGTTAACCAATTACGTACCGTTACAATACTCAACCCAAGGTGATAATATCATTGTCTCCCAGTATTCACTCCATCCTATAGAAGACCTTGGCCTTTTGAAAATGGATTTCCTCGGATTAAAAAACCTGACTACTCTTGAAAATACTATTAACATTATTAAAAAGACCCGGAATATCTCAATCGACATTGATCAGCTGCCGCTTGATGATAGCAAAACATTCAAACTCTTACAGCAAGGAAATACCACCGGAGTCTTCCAACTAGAATCAGCAGGCATGAAACGTTATTTGAAACAGCTAAAACCAAACGAACTGGAAGATATCATCGCTATGGTCGCTTTGTACCGTCCGGGACCGATGGAATTTATACCCGATTTCATCGCCGGCAAGCACGGCCGCAAACAAGCTACCTATCTGCATCCAAAACTAAGACCAATCCTAGAAAAAACCTACGGCGTGGCTGTTTACCAAGAACAGCTCATGCGCATTGCCCAGGACCTGGCCGGCTTCTCGCTTTCTGAAGCTGATATCCTGCGTAAAGCCGTAGGTAAAAAAATAAAAAAACTGCTGATACAGCAGCGAAATAAAATGATCAAAGGCATAATCGAAAACGGCATTAAAAAGCGCATTGCCGAAAAAATATGGAAAATGATAGAGCCTTTCGCCCGTTACGGATTTGTACGGGCACACGCCGCTTGTTATGCCATGATCGCCTACCAAACCGCTTATTTCAAAGCCAATTACCCAGAAGAGTTTATGGCTTCACTCCTTACTTCTGATTATGGCGATATCGACCGTATCGCTATTGAAGTCGAGGAATGCGAACAAATGGGCATACAAGTCCTGCCGCCAGATATCAACGAAAGTTTTTCCACCTTTACCGCTGTTTTTGACTCCCAAACAAAGCAGCCCGAGCATAAAATCCGGTTCGGGCTTCTGGCTATTAAAAATGTGGGGACTAATATTGTGAGAACTATAATCCGCGAGCGAAAAGAAAATGGGCTTTATAAAAACCTGGAAGATTTTTTAATGCGCGTACAAACAAAAGATTTGAATAAAAAGTCTTTGGAAAGCCTGGTCAAATCCGGAGCCCTTGATAATTTCGGTGAGCGCAACCAATTGCTCCAAAATATGGAATCGCTGCTGCTCTTTGCTAAAACAGCGGAAAAAGAATCCCAAAACGGGCAGACTAACCTCTTTGGCGTTTTGCCTACCCAGCATATGCCCAAATTGCGATTGGCTGAAGCAGAGGCGGCTTCAAAACAAAAAAAACTAACCTGGGAAAAAGAATTACTTGGACTGTATATTTCCGACCATCCATTGTCTGAATACAAAGACTACTTAGGCAAAATTGCCACTCCCATTACTGATCTTGATCATTCTAAAAAGCAATACGATATTGTTATTGGCGGCATTATCACGCACGTACAAAAAGTCATTACACGGAATAACCAACCAATGGTCTTTGTAAAAATAGAAGACGTCACTGGCCATATTGAGGTCATTGTCTTCCCCACTATTTTACAGAGTAATGTAACTATTTGGCAGGAAGAAAAAATTGTTTTACTTAAAGGAAAATTATCGGATAAAGACGGCGTTATAAAATTCCTTTGCAACGAAGTAAAGGAACTAGATCATGCTACGCTAAAAAATGGAGCGAAACAGCTTAACCAGCCGCCTCCCAAAGCCGCGGAAAAAGTATATTTTACCATTCCGGCCCGCATTTCTAAATCGATGTTTGAAAATCTTAAGCAAGTATTCGAGCAGCACCCGGGCAGTTACCAGGTACTTCTCAAAATCAGCGTACATGATAAAATCAAAATAGTGAATACGAAATTTTCTATAACCAAAAGCGGCTGCCGCACTATCGGCAACTTAATTGGCCACGAAAATATAAAATTTAAATAGCGAAATATGCAGATCGCGAAAATCCAAACCACCCAATTTTACAAAAAAATTATTATCATTTTCATTGTAGTGACCCTGCTATTGTTCGGCGTTATCGTCTATTTTTCATTTTCCAAAACAGTCATTTTGGTATCGCTCAATCCCCAACCAACGAGCACTGCTTTTTCCATCGAGATTGCGGAAGATGATCAGCCAACGACCAATACGCTTCCCGGTTATCTGGTAGCTACCACCAAAAACGGCAGTAAAACATTTACCAACACTAACACTGGCGAAGAAGTTTTGGACAACGCAGCCGGAACAGTAACTATTTACAATAACTGGTCACAAGAACAGCCATTAGCTGCCACTACTCGTCTCCTAGCGCCTGATGGCACCCTATTCAGGATCAAAGACCGGGTTGACGTGCCGGCCGGCGGCACCTTGGAAAACGTTGCGGTATACGCCGACCAGCCGGGGCCCAGCGGCGATATTGAACCAACCACCTTTACTATCCCTGGTTTATGGGAAGGTTTGCAAGACAAAATTTACGCCCAAAGTTTTGAGCAAATGAGCGGGGGTTTGCGTAGCGCAAAAGTACTGACCCAAGATCAAATCAACGAGGCTACAGAAACGCTGCGCCAGGAATTAGAAGAGCAAGCCCGTGCAGAACTGGCGCGATCAGACAAAATTTTAGAAAATAACGATACGCTTTCTAAGCAGGCCGTAACTAGCATAATTTTAGAAAACTCCCCTTCAGCAGAAGTGGGCGCTGAAGCAGAGGCTTTTGAGCTGACAATGACTATTCGAGCTGTCGGGATTATTTTTGATGAAGCGGAACTACTGGGTATAGCCAAAGACCTATTAGAAAAGGATATCTCCGCTGATGAAAAAATTTCTTCCTACGACCAAAGCGGATTAATGTATACACTTGAAACATACGATCTTGAGCAGCAAACGGCAGAACTCGAAGTGGATTTTACTGCCGCCGTCGCCCCACGGCTTTCTAACGCTATCTTTGAAAGAGATAATGTAACCGCCAAAGACGAACAGCAAATAAAATCATATTTTTCAAAATTTGACAGTATCGGCGAGGTGGAAGTAAAATTTTCCCCCTTTTGGGTGACCAAAGCGCCAAAACTAAAAGACCACATTGAAATAAAAATTGCAGAATAGACATTTTTACAAACCAAGGAGGTAACCAACATGGTTACAGATGCGTTTAACAAGTTAATGGCGATACGAGGGGGTTTCACGAAGATTAACGTACGTGAAACTATCAAAGGCCTCAATCCTACACAGCTTAATGAACTTCAAGGCATGATTCTGTCCCAAGCAGAAAAAGAAAAAGTCACTACCCAAGCTACTATCGATAGAATAATGGGAGCAGCTGCTCACGATCATGCTTTCGGAAAACTGCCGCCACATATGGAAGACTTTTATGACAATGAGGTACGAGCTGAAAATCGCGGCAATACGCAATCAATTAAAGATCTTGACAAACTGATCTTCCTAATTCATCAAGCAACCATGAGCTAAAAAGTTAATCCCCCTATCGTATGAGCTCTGATCTTCAGAGCTCATTTGTTTTAATAAATAATACGTATTTGACAAAAGGCTATAATAGCAGTATGATTACCAACGCTCTGTGGTGATTGAAACGGCTACCAACCGTTTTGGCGCCAGCCACCAATTTTATCGGCCAAACCACGAGTCAACTATATAAACGAGCGGTCCGCCTAAAACGGACAATACGGGTGGAACCACCCAAAGGCGCTGAGCTTACCGAAGTGCCACAATTGGGTCCCAATTCTGAAAATGATTTGGGATTGTTTTAAATAAGATAATAACATTCTAACATTCTTGAGAATGTTCCTATGAATAGTACCACTGTAATAATATATGATTTTGACGGTACCATACTTGATACTTTACCATGGCACCTCCGTGCATATCGCCAGGCTGTTGAAAAATTAGGCGCACAACTAAGCGACCAGCAGATAATAAAAAAATGTTTTAACATCATAGATAAAGTAGCCGCGAAAAATTGCGGACTTGATGATGCCACTGCTTTTTCAAAATACTACCACCAAGGAGCGCGCGAGGGTTTCAAGAAAGCTACACTGCATAATAATATTGTGGCAACGTTATCCAAGCTGAATAAATTAAACTATACCGTTTGCCTTGGCTCTTTGGCTCGCCAGCATGAATTCGATCCTGCTCTAGAGAAATTTCACCTAAAACAATACTTCAAATACATTATGAGTTTTGATGACTGCCCTCATGAAAAACCAATCATTTTTAAAAAGCTGGCGCAACAAGCAACCCGCGATCTCCCCCACGTAGCGGTCATTGGCGACGCTTATAACGACATCGAAGCGGCAAAATACATAGGAGCACGATCAATTACCTACCATCCGTCCGAACATGAAAAATTCTATTCAGAAGAATCACTACGAGCCAAGAATCCCGATTATATTATTAAAGATCATTTGGAATTATTTAATATACTAAAATAACACTCTAACATTCTCCCGCCT
>CAZJUO010000054.1:0-8606 GCA_964549245.1 uncultured Gammaproteobacteria bacterium | reverse complement strand
ATTGTGCACCCAAATCTATCTTCTCGCGCTGGACTTTTGAGAATTGTGGCTGTAACAATACATCATCAAAGGTTAATCCGGTAGGTAGGTTCTTCTCTATAAAGACCATAAACTAGCTTATTTATCCACAAATGGGTGGTTACTATTATAGCATACTTTACTCCATAGAAATAGAATCAATCTCCATCCGCTACATCTTAACCTCTTTAATGTGCGAGTCTTGCCAGGCCGTAATAGGCTTATCCAGTGAAACCTTGGCGTATTTTGGCTTGAGAATAAAATCCCGATAACCGCTTTGGTAACTAGACCCGCCATTAGAAAAAATTACCAGCAGCCTATTATCGAATAAAAGTTTCGAGCCCCTGGCAACATATTCGTGCGAACGCACCAAAACACTGCCGCCGATTGCCTTGAGAAAGGCATCAAATACCCTCTGGCCGAATAAATAATGATCCCCCCGTTTATAGTTATACATAAATGTATCAACTTCTTCAGCCGGGTCGTTCCATCTCATTTCCGTCAAGTTTTCCTCGTCGCGCAGATCTTTGAGCGATCTGATTTTTGAAACTGGTATGCCGCCGTGTACTGCCACTAAACCGTTTCCGCAAACAGCAATGCCCGGCATACGCTCAAACAATTCATTCACCTGCTGAAAAATAAATTGGCCTCGTTCGTACCCAAATTTGCTGATGCAGGATCCTAATAATCCATAATGCTGCCCCATCATAAATTCCTCATGGTTACCCCGGAGCAAAAAAACATTTTTAGGGAAATACCGCTTCAACCCCAGGATAATTTGCAGCGTTTTTACGTCTTCCCTACCCCGGTCTGTATAGTCACCTAAAAAAATGAGGTAGGTATCTTTATCTTTCAATTTTTCCGCCACGCATTCTTGCTTCAAAATAGCACGCAGAGATAGCGCATCACCGTGAATATCGCCGATAATGATCACTTCCCCGCGGCTGGGCAAATACGCCACCGGAAAATAGCAAAAAGCTTTTTTTAATTTAATTTGCTGAATGGTATTGCGCAGCCTGCCCTTGCCAATTTTTTTTTCGTACTTGAAAACACCTTCTACCTCGGAAATGAGGCCGGATAAATCCTTCCAATTGTTGCCTCGCTTGCCGTCGATAATCGATTGTGGAGTAATAGCTGTCATAGTTACGTTATTACGCTCAAATGTTTTGGGTGCATGGTAATTTCATAGCGGTTTTCGGGCTGAAGCAATTCACCGTCTATTTGAGCCGGTAGCTTGTACGGTGATTCTATTATAACACGTTTACTGGTATACATATGCACTTCGGGAAGCTTGATGTGTGTACCCCGTTTGAATTTAGCCAAATGCCGCAGTGCGTACAAACGGCCGACTTTATCTACTTGGCATATAGTAAAAACTCCGTCATTGATCTTGGCCGAAGGCGCCACCTGAAATCCGCCGCCATAGGTCGTACCAATGCATGTGGCGACTAATAAAACCTGTTTGGTCATCTTTGCCGCATCGTCTAAGGTAATGGTAGCTTCCCGGAATCGGTAGGTAGCCAAGGTTCGTAAAACAGCCAGCAGATAAGCGCTAAACCCCCGCGAATATTTTAAAAAGTGCTTCACTCTACCAGCCACCTCACCATCAAAACCAACCCCCAATCCATTAACAAAATACCGCGAATGGTTAACGCGGCCGATATCAATTTTTTGGTGTTGTGCCCTGATTAGCTTGCGTAAATCTTTTTTTATATTTTTTACCAAACCAACTTCCCGGCTATAATCGTTGCCCGAACCGGTAGGTAAGATACCCAATAGTGTATCAGTGCCCACGAGGCCATTTACTACCTCATTAATAGTTCCGTCACCGCCCACCGCTACGACTGCCTCAAAGTTACCGGCGGCTTTTTGGGCTAGATGGATGGCGTGGCCAGGCTCTTTGGTCAGTGCCATTTCAAAGCGCTTATTATGGCTGCTAAAAAACCTCGGCAATTCAGACAAAAAAGATAAATGCCTTCCCCGACCGGCTGCTGGGTTGATAATAAAGTAATACTTTTGCATATATTCATTATATCAAATAATGCAATAAAAAACCTCTTTAAAAAAATAAAAGAGGTTTGTTTAGCTAACCTTCTCGCATACAAATACGTTGTTTGCGGCTGTCGTTCTATTGTTCAATAGGCTCTCCTCCCAGACGGGCATAGTCAGCAAGATAATGCATGCTTTCAACTACGCTGATATTCAAATGATTGCTGGCCAGTTGGCGAATCATCTTCTCAACGAGTCGATTTTTCTTTTCGCCTCTATCATAGTGCTGTATAACCACTCTCGGGGAATCACTGGTCATAGCTACCTGTACGCGTATAGAAGGAAAAGAAACGTTGATGATATCAGCCAGCTCGACTGTTGCCTCCCGACAAAAAGCATCATAGGAAGCTAATTGTTCCGGGGTAAACGTGTTAGTAACCAAAACAGATACTAAAGGCATATAAGGCTCCTTATAAAAGATCGTAATAATAATATCCTTGCATTATAAGTATAGATCTTTGCTGTGTCAAATCAGAAAAAAACGGTTATGAAATATCGTTTATATGAATAGCTTCTTCCTTGCAAAATGACCCGACCCGTACACGCTCTAATGCTGCTAAATAACCTCCTACCCCCAAGACTTCTCCAATATCCCGGGCCAGCGACCGGATATAAACGCCCGGACCGCATTGAACTATTAACTCTAATATCGGCCAGTGGTATTGTAGTAATTCAATATTTTTAATAAAAACCTGGCGCGGCTTGATATCAACATTTTCTCCTCGGCGGACCCGACGATGCGCTGGCTGTCCTTTAATTTTTATGGCGCTATAGCGGGGCGGCGTTTGTTGTATGGAGCCGCAAAATTTTTTTACTACTTTTTCAATATCGCTAGGGGTGGGTTTTTCCACTACCTCCTTTTGGCTTTTAACTCCTTCTTCATCGTCAGTGCTGCTAGTTATGCCCAATCGTATGGTAGCCTTATACTCCTTGTCTTTTTGTACGATATCACCAAGTTGCCGGGTAGCGCTTCTGCCGATACCCACGACCAAAACACCGCTGGCCAACGGATCAAGGGTACCAGCGTGTCCTATCTTTTTAATGCCCGTTATTTTCCGCAATTGATCGATGATGTCATGTGATGTCGGGCCTGACGGTTTATAAACTGCAACGATCGCGCCATCAACCAATACGCCCAAATCAGCCATTACGAGCCTATGATGTTTGTTTTTGGACTTCATTGACCATAGCCTCCATGCTCCATTCTGTTTTGGACATGTAGTAACAATTTTTTTTCTTTAAAATGTCTCTAATTTCCTCTTTTGGAACATTACTCCAGATAAACAAAGGTATCTTTTTGCCCCACGCATCAATCCGTAAGCTATTTACTACCGACAAACCGTCCATCTTGGGCATGACGATATCTAGAAGAATAATATCGGGCTTGATTGAAAAAGCGGTTTGTAAGCCTTTTTCACCGTTCTTTTCTTTGTACACATCAAATCCGGCTTTTGTTAAAGTTTTTTCCAACAGCCAGCGTAATGCCCTGTCGTCTTCAATACACAAAATTTTCTTTACTTTTTTTTCTTTCATAAGTAAATAAATAGCAATTTGCTGAATTGAATAAACTATATTTCCAGTTTTTCTTTAATCCGGTCTACCACATCCTGCAACTTGCAATGCGTCTTGCGCATCAGTTCGGCCCGCTTGGCCTCAATCGCCCTCTGAACTTTGGGATCGTCCCCATAATTGGTCAATATAATCACCGGCACGGTTTTCCCCCACTCATCACTCTGCAGCTGATCAAGCATATCAATCCCATGCATCTTGGGCATAACGATATCCAAAATAATTAAATCCGGTTTGAGCGACAACGCCGCTTTCAGCCCCTCTTCACCATTATCAGCCAGATGAAGCTCAATGGAGAGTGCTTCCAAAGCCGTTTGTAAAGCCTTGCGTATAGACTCTTCGTCTTCAATTATTAGTAGTTTTTTTGGCATATTATTTTTGTCCTTTGCTTGTATACTATACCAAATTACCAAGAAAATGAAAATAACCAGTGTAAGTGTGTTAGGCAGCGCTGTTTCTTCAGTGCGCTTTGTTTCTTGTTTTCTGCAGTAAAGAGCGTACTCCTTGACTACATGTTACAGGGTACTCAAACGGCACGGTGACGGAAAATAGCGCTTTAGGAAAATTTTTCTTTTTCTGAAAATAATATTTGCGTATTACTGGCAGTGAAGGAAGCGGCTTGATTATCTGACCTTTTCTAATAATAGGTTGTAGCAGTTTTGTTCCTTTTATTTTTTCTTCTTCAAGAGCGATGGTATCGCTATAGTAACGATCATTCCGGGCATGCCGATAAACCTGCTTTTTCCCGGGCAAAGAAACTTTTTTAGCTGATGTTTTCATGGTAGGAATGATTTTTTTACCCCGCTGTATTTGGCACAGCTTATAGACCAGCTCGAGTGTTGGCTGGTCTTCTGGCGTTAAAAAGGTCGTACTGCCGGCGTATAAATCAATAGGGGCTCCCTTTTTTTCAAGTTGGGCAACCTTCCGCTCGTCCAGATTGCTCATGGCCATAATTTTTACGTAGGACAAACCAGCCTTATCCAGCATCTTGCGGGCGGCCTTGCTTAAAGCAAACAAATCGCCGCTATCCAATTGCAAACCTTGAACGAATATGCCCCGTGCTTTATATTCTTTTGCCGCCTTAATAAAACGCTTTATGCCTTGGATAGAACCGTAGGTGTCTATTAATACGTATCCCGCTCCTCCCAAATGCTTGAAATAAGCCCGGTAGGCATCCATTTCCTTATCAAAAGCTTTGATTAAATAGTGGAACGTACCGGCACCAAAGACGTGTGATTTGTTTTTATAATGGAACAGCGAAAGAGAATTTTTAATGCCGAATATCTCGTTAATACGGGATGATTTCATAGCCGCGTCGATGCCATAGCTCCGATTAAAACCAATTCCCGCTTCTTTTTTTCCCACCGCCGCGATAAACCGAGCTGCTTTGGAAGCCAAAATTGTTTGCAGATAAACGGTGTTAACGATAAACATTTCTATAATCTGCGCCTCTATAATTGGCGCGGTAATGCGTATGACTGGTTCTTGCGGGAAAAATATCGTTCCTTCGGGCATAGCATACATATCGCCGGTAAATTTCATTTTAGAAAAATAACGCATAACGCGCTGATCAAACTTAAAAGACCGCCGTATCCACCGCAGCTGCTGGGGGCTAAATTTAAAATTTTGTAAATAATCAACTACTTGCTCCAAACCCGCAAAGACAAAAAAGTTCCTGGTAGGCGGCAAATCCCGTACCAGCAAATCAAAAGTGGCGATATCCTTTTCCATTCCCTCACCCAAAAAAACCTTAGCCAGGGAAAACTTAGAACCGCTGGTAAACATGGCTAGCTCCTGGCTAGTTGGTAGTTTATTAACCATATGTAATCAGTATAAACTTATCTACCAATTCTTACAACTGCCTTTTTCATCCATACTCGATGGTGTCCAGCGTAAAAAGGCGGCGTCCCCGCCTGCTTTTCTTTAGCGATGCGGGCGGGAACTTTTTTGTGAGAAGTGACAACTTGATTCTCTTGGCAATCCTTTCAAATAAACTTTGAGTAGATTATCGTGCCCAATTTTACTGTATTCTCCAATCACTTTGTTTGCAATTGCGCACTCCGACAATAAATGTGGATAAGGTTACTTCCATAAAAATGCCTGATTAATCACCTGCTCTGTCAGCTTGTATGTATTGCCATGCCGTAGCAAACTCAAATATGACTGCGGAGTAGATGTTTCCGGGTTTTCAGTGATCCTTTTCAACATGCGTCTTTTAGAGGAAGTGCGGAGTACCTGATGATACGGAAAACGCACCCAACCCAGGAAATTAACCCCGGAAGCTAGTGTTTTGATAAATAACTTGCTCGGATGAAGCGTGAGTTTGAGTTTGACCGCCATAAAACCACTAATAATCGGTATAAGTTCTTCTAACCACAATTTGTCATCGGACATTACGGCAAAATCATCAGCATAACGCAGATAGTATTTAGCTTTTAATGTATGTTTCATGAATTGGTCAAACTCATTCATATACACGTTAACAAACAACTGGGATGTCAGATTGCCGAGCGGTAAGCCCTTACCTTTTTCTGAGGAATAAAAACTACGTACAACCTGACCAATGAGCCATCTTATTTCTAGATCCGGAATATAGCTATCAATAATCTTAAGCAAAATAGCTTGATCCACTGAAGCAAAAAACTTCTTTATATCACATTTTAAAACCCAAAGTGTCCGAGTATGATTATGTGATGCTTTGCAGGCAAAGGCACGAAATCTATTAAGCGCTTTATGCGTTCCTTTACCTATACGACAGGAATACGAATCGGCAATAAAGGTTTTATCAAAAGATGGATATAATACCCGGTATATGGCGTGGTGCAATAATCTGTCCCGCACGCTGGCTTTGTGGATGTTTCTTGGTTTTGGGTCAGATATATTAAACGCCTGATACTGCGAATGTTTATATTTCTTCGCCACTAAGTCATTATGTAGTGAGATGATATTCCTCATCAGATTAAACTCAAACAGCTGGACATCCTTGCGAGCACGTTTGCCGGACAAAAACTCCTGCCAGGCGGCCAGCAAATTGTCCAAAGAAATGATATAATTATACGTATAATGGAATTGAATCCTACTCATACATCTAATACTACCCCCCCCCCCAAGACTTTTGCCAGTGTTGCAAAAGATAAAAAGTGCTTACGTGCTTTGGTTTGGCTATTACCAAACACTGCCAAAAACACATCGATACACTCTAGGCCAACGAGTTGATACTTTATTTATTGAAACAATAGAGGCGATTGCTACCGCGAGTTTCTTGGGACGTGATGAAAAACTGCCGTATGTACGTAGGGCTATTCAGAAAACGGATACGTTAAAAATACTACTTATGATCTTGTGGGAAACGAAATCGTTAGATAACAAAAAGTATATTGCTCTGTCCGTGAAAATAGATGAAATCGGCAAGATGCTCGGTGGGTGGAATGGACAGTTATCAAAAACAAAACCCCACTAAGACATAGCGGGGAACGAAGCGAGTTGCGAGAACACCCGCAGGATTGCTGGCGTTCCAATTGTCATTGTCGACCCAGTTGTAGTTCCAGTTCCAGGAACCGTCGTCCTTGCGATACAGATAGAGGACGTTACGGTTGCCGTCGGGGTTCCGAAGTTATCGTACGCAATGCCGTCCATGCCACCACCTCTTGAATACTCTCAGGGTTGTATCGTATCCGGCATCTAAAAATGCCCTAGCATCACGTACCAAGTAGCTTCATTTTTTTAGCTCTTATACATCACGCTATCTCAAACCATGGTCTGAGATATTCTGGAATATATAATTGCTGGATTCGGTAGTCAGCAATAGCTTGGCCCGAGCGAAGTCGAGTGCTAATCGCTGGCATATTCACCTACTACCATTTCTATTTTAACAGAAAAAAAGAAACCCCGCACCCATCACTCGTCAATGACGAAGATGAAATGAGAGGTTTTTGTAAACTTCATCCAAAGGACTAAAGCCCCGCCCGACATGCCTGACGGCAGTCAGGCGGGCGGGCAAGAGCCAAAGGAGGCCAAAGCTCCAAAAGTCCTAAGGACTTATTCGCTACTTGCGAGAACACCCGCAGGATTGCTGGCGCTCCACTCGTCGCTGCCGACCCAGAAGTAGTACCAGCCCCAGGAACCGTCGTCCCAGCGAAACAGAGAGAGGACGAAACGGCAGCCGCCGGGGCTCCGAAGAATGGTTCCCCAGAAGGACAGCCAGGTGATACCCTTGGTATCGTAGAGCCACCGAAGGGTCAGTTGACTTTCTTCTTGATAAAGGGCGAGGAAATCTTCGGCATCCAGCTGCAGATCCTGTTCACCCGCGGCTTTGATGCGCTTCAGGCGCTCTTCGCCGTTGATGTAGGATTCCCTTTTCTTAAGGTAGTCCTTTCGGGTGATCTGACCAGCGTCCAGATTGTCTCCGGAGCGGTTTGAAACCTGCTCGTCGATCTTCCAGCCTTTCCCGATGAATTTCTCGGGGTCAAACGCTAGGCGTTTGAGGATGTGGGGTTCGGTAGCACGGATGCGTGCTTCAACGCGACGACGAGTTGCATCGACGAACTCATCGACCAGCTCACTGCCCTCGTTTTCCAGCACGTACTGTGTGGGCTCACTCAGAAGTCCACTCTTACAGAGACCGGCGACAAACCTATCGTATAACCGGTCAACTTGTCCACGCGTAATCGGCGTGTCTGTGGATGGGGGCATGTTTTTCGACATGGCGGCATCCTCCTTCTTAGTTTGAGGTTTATTACTTGGCTACCACTTTGATAGCCAAAGCAAGCAAACTCCTACATGTAAGAGCCTATTTGCTAGGGCTATCTTAGGTCTGTGTAAACCTGCCCGCCACGGCTAGCGCCGTAGGCGCATCGGGCGGGTAGCTTTTTAAGGTGCATAATTAACGGTAAATACTATCATGAAACTATCGTTTTGTCAAGGGCTCGGTATCTTTCACCGCAAATGCGACAAATACTCTCTGGGAGTCA
>CAZJUO010000053.1:0-8785 GCA_964549245.1 uncultured Gammaproteobacteria bacterium | reverse complement strand
TGATCAAAACCTCATCGGAAAAATTAGGATATTGTGGGAAAAATTTATGAATTTTGTATATACAATAGAGCATGGCACGGCACCACCAAAAACAAATAGATATTCAAAAAAGGCGAAGTTTTTTCAATTTGTAAAAACAAACTCTAAATGGAAATTTTTAGAAGTCTATGAGGACAAATTAACTGATTACGATGAAAAATTTAGAACTCCTGAGTTCCACAATGATTCTCAATTGAGAAAATTTATTACTGAGAATAAAACACATGAACCCAATGAAATACTAAAGTTTATTGGTTGGCTAATGAATGGAACGTGGGAAAATGTAATATCAATTATCGGTGGTGGTAGCGCAATATCATTTAACGAACTTCATGGAGAGGATTTATCTATTTATCGAAAATGAAGCGATTCATACAACAGCGTCTATACGCCATTCCGTTTCGCTCCACAACGCATGTAATGCAAATGTTGTATGATAAAGTAGGTTCGAGCAATATAATTTAATAAACTATATATATGAAACTGATAAAAAGTTATTTAATGAAACATAAATTTGTAGTTTATTCTGCCACACTTCTTATTGTTGCTTTGGTTAAACTTGGATTAGATTCAAATAACATATCAGACTACTTTACACATTTAGTGACGGTACTGCTTAACTCAGCATTTACAATTATTGCACTATTTTTGTTATCGATGTTTTCGATGTGGTTTTTATACCCCATTCTACCAAAATCGGAAGATTTTAATAATAATCAAGAGCTAGAGAATTACTCCAAGATTGGTAGCTGGGATTTGTGGTTGTTTCTAGCAATGGTTATTATTGCTACTTTATTATATTGGCGAGTTTATTAATGAAATAGAAAAAACAAAGTATTTGGTTTCGCTTCACTTCACGGCGCATGAGACGCGGACGTTAGGTGACTCGCATAAGGTTAATTATCATCTTCGAGAAGATTCGGGTGTTATTTATAGAGATAATTTATATAACGGAGAAGTGAACGAAAGTAAAGCAATAGGGAGAAAGAAAGAAGACGGAAGTTTTGAAATAGACGGCTCACCCTATGATTTTCCCTATGAAGAGTATATTTTAGGTGCACCATAACAGTTTTCGGTGTAGGCACAAAATCATAAAGATATAACGTTTAATATTTTTGATAATTATTTTACGCAGGTGGAAGATACAGCTTTTCATAAACATCCAAAAAGTTCGGTTGGTATTATCCTGCTGGTGACATTGCTTAGTGTTTTTATTCTACTGGTCATGGTGGTGTGGTGGTATTATACAGAACGGCCGGGCCAAAATAAACAACCGGTGGTACTAAATCCTGTGGAAGTAAAGATTACTACCAGTAAAAGTACGTACCAACAGGGTGAGATAGCGAAAATAACCTTTATCAATGATGCGGACCATGATTATTGGCTGCTATCCCCATATTTTTCAGTTGAACGGTGGGTAGGGGATGACTGGCGGGCTATTAGCCGGTTGGTCTGCAAATGCGGGACGCGTTGTGAGATTGTACCAGTGCAGTTACCTACAAAAAGAACGACCAGCTACCAATGGGATTTGAAAGAAGAGGTTTGCTGGTATAACGACCAAGAGCAATCATATCAAAACATTAGCCAGTTCGTGATTTCAGGATCATATCGGATCAGCAGTGAAATTTTTAATACCAGCGGGGAAGATTCATTTTCACAAAAAATTTATTCTGCTGAATTTACAGTCACTACCGAGTCCCAAAGGCCTGATCGTTTGGAAACGGAAGATGACGTTTACGACTATATCGCCAACGTTGATCCTACGCATGTGATGGCGGATTGTGAAATCGTTACGCTGCAGCGGATAAATAATTTATGGCATATCCAATGCACAGCCAGGGCTAGCCAACGGATTATTGAGATTGTCCTGGACCAATATGGAGTACTGCAGGGGGCACCTGAATATACAGGCGGGTAGCATCAGCCCTTGACTAAATATGCATAGTAGTTTAAGATGGGAATATCACCCTCTTAAACACAAGCGGGGATTTTAGGGACTAATAAAGGTACTATAAATATGGCAAATAAAGTCGTACAATACATCAAAGAATCGCGCGATGAGTTAAAAAAAGTAGTTTGGCCGTCACGCAAAGAAACGGTTAAATATACGCTGTTGGTTATCGGTATCAGCTTTGCTATGGCCGTATTTTTGGGGGCTTTGGATTTTGGATTAACCATAGTCCTAGAGCAGGTAATCCGATAACAAAGGCTTTATTATCGCGTATTTGTAAAGGAAGGTATTATGCCAAAACAAACATTACAGCAAGGTAAACGATGGTATGTATTGCATACCTATTCGGGATATGAAGAAAACGTGTCCCGCAACTTGCGGCAGCGCATTGAATCAATGGATATGCAGGATAAAATATTTAGTGTTTTGATACCCACGGAGAAAAAGATTAAAATCAAGAACGGGAAACGGCGTGTCGTCACGGAAAAAATATTTCCCGGCTATGTGCTGGTGGAAATGATCGTGACTGATGATTCATGGTATGTGGTGCGCAATACGCCGAATGTAACCGGTTTTGTCGGTTCTGGGACTACGCCTACTCCCATTTCTGAAGAAGAAGTCAAGGCTATTCAGAAGCGTATGGGTGTGGAAGAGCCTAAATATAAGATCGACGTTTCCGCCGGTTCACCGGTCAAAATCGTTGACGGTCCGTTCAAAGAATTTGAGGGCAAGGTATCCGAAGTTGACGAGGCACGCGGCAAAGTCAAAGTTCTGGTTTCCATGTTCGGACGCGAAACTCCCGTCGAACTTGATTTTCTGCAGATTAAGAAAATCTAGCGTATTGGCAAGTTAGCAATTATTACAAAATTCCAATTACTTAATTACGAAAAAAAATGGCAGATAAAAAAGTAAAAACCATAGTGAAATTGCAAATCCCGGCGGGAAAAGCGACACCGGCTCCGCCTATTGGTCCGGCTTTGGGACAGCACGGTCTCAATATCCAGGAGTTCTGCACCAAGTTTAATGCCCAGACCAAAGATAAGGGCGGTGATGTTATCCCCGTGGAGTTAACAATTTTTGAGGATAAAACCTATACCTTTAAGTTAAAAACCCCACCGGCTGCAGAATTGCTCAAGAAAGCTGCTGGCATAAAGAAGGGTTCGGGTGATCCGTTAAAGCAAAAAGTAGGCACCGTTACCAGGCAGCAGGTCAAAGAAATCGCAGAAGTAAAAATGCCTGATCTCAATGCCAATGATATCGAGGGAGCTATGAAGATCGTAGAGGGGACAGCCCGTAATATGGGCCTTGAAGTTAAGGGTTAAAAAGACATTATTAATTTTTGTGGGAGTTTTGGTTCGTCGCCAAGATGTTCGTACCACGAAAGGAAACATATATGACAAAAAAATCAAAGCGCTGGCAGCAAGCCCGGCAACAAATTGACCGCACCAAAGCTTACGAGGCTTCAGAGGCGATTGATTTGGCTATTGGCAGCACGCAAGTAAAATTTGACGCTGGTGTCGAAGTGCATCTTCGGCTCGGCATTGATCCAAAAAAAGCTGACCAAATAGTGCGCGGGTCTGTCGTTTTGCCGCACGGTACCGGTAAAAAGAAAAAAATCGCCGTTTTTGCAGAAGGCAAGGACCAAGCTACCGCCAAACAGGCCGGCGCGGTTTTAGTTGGCGGTGAGGAATTGGTAGCAGAGATAAAAAAAACGGGTAAATGCGATTTCGATGTCGCTTTGGCCACCCCGGAGATGATGAAAAAGCTAGGGCAAATTGCCAAGATACTGGGGCCAAAAGGCTTAATGCCCAATCCTCGCAACGAAACGGTAACCAAAGATTTGAAAAAATCCATTACCGCCCTTGGTGAGGGAAAGGTTACTTTCCGCAATGACGATACCAGCAATATCCATCAGCTGATCGGCAAGGTATCGTTTGGCCAGCAAAAATTGCTGGAGAATTTTGATGCTTTTATTGCAGCCATTAAAGCAGCTAAGCCATCAGGCGTTAAAGGTACCTATATTAAGAATATCGTGGTATGCTCCAGCATGGGCCCTGGCATTCGCGTGAATTTTTAATTAAAAATTTATAATGAATAATTAAATTATCAATTTTACATTAATCACTATGAGTTATAGAAAAGATTATATATCCTGGGATGAGTGTTTTATGCGCATGGCGCATGTCATCGCCGACCGTTCAAAAGACCCCAGCACCCAAGCCGGAGCGGTGATCGCTTCACAAAACAACGTGGTGGTTGGTTTGGGATATAATGGCTGGCCGCGCGGCATCGAAACCGAGGCACTGCCGTGGGAACGTAAGGGTGATTTGGCTGATACAAAGTACGCCTATGTAGTGCACGCCGAGGAAAACGCGATTTATAATGCAAACGCCAAAACAAAAGGCTGCAAACTGTACTGTACTTTATTTCCCTGCAACGATGCACCAAGACTATTATCCAGAACGGCATTACCGAAGTTATTTACGAGAGTGATAAATATCATGACGAGCCGGCCTGGATAGCGGCCAGGAAAATGCTTGATTTAGCCGGCATACCCTATCGGCACTACCAATCAGCGTGGGCCAGCAAATAGCCATGAAAGTTAAGATAAAATTACTCAAACCCGAGGCAAAGGTTCCTACCTATGGAAGGGACGGAGACGCGGGACTGGATTTATATTCATGTGATGACTATAAAATAGCTCCTGGCGAACGCCATATTTTTTATCTGGGGTTTGCTTTGGAGCTGCCGCCTGGTATGGTCGGTTTGATTTGGGATAGAAGCGGCATGGCCGCCAAGTTTGGAATTCATTCTTTAGCCGGCGTGGTGGACAGCAACTACCGTGGCGAGCTAGGAGTTACTTTGCTTAATACTGCTGATACGGCCCATCAGATACGGAAAGGCGACCGTGTGGCCCAACTGGTCATCCAGCGGTATGAAGCCGCTGAATTTGAAATAGCCGAAACACTCTCGGATTCGGAGCGGGGAGCTAATCATCATTTGTCAAGCGGCAGGTAAGTTGTTATACTTCATTAATTATATATAGAACTTTTACAAAGGAGGAAAGGATGACTGAAATTTCAGTTGATCAAACTAAACGCAAAACGGATAGTGGTGGCTTGCAGTCACTAGCCTTATGTGGTCTTGTTCTTTGTCTAGCCGTGCTTATCGCTAGAATCATTTTTGTTTCATCGGCTGACGGAGCTATGATTATGTTGGGTTTTGGCCTGCTAATGCTGTGTATGGTTTGCACGGGCTTTGCTTTACGGAGTCAAATCAGAAAGCATATTCAGCTCTACGTACTGTGTATTCTATGTACTATTGCCTTGACGGCTCTAACGTGGTTTTGCGTCTTGCCATTTGAAACCGCGCTTATGGTTGATAACCGCGATCCGCAGCAGGTAGAGGAAGTACGTGGTATACATTTTATAATTCCATTTACCAAAACTGTATTAGTACCAGTGAAAGAATTCAATCTCGAGCTGCAGTCGGGTATTTCAGTAAATTATACTTATACGGGCGGCCTAAAAGAGTATTATCAGGAGTACCAAGGAAAGGATATTTTACTTGGTCAGGAGCTTCAGCGAATTCAGAATGCGACCGTGGCCCAGTTTCAAGCTGACAGACCGCAGCCGATTTACTATTTGCTTTGTTTTCTGGGGGGTCAATTGCCGTCACAACTGCCTAGAAACGTCGAGTTTAACGGTTTTTCAAACTCTATCAATTTCCAAATCGCTAATGCGTATTTGCAGTGACAATCACGATATATGTTACCCGCTTTTTTTGAAAGCGGGTTTTTTTATGACAAAAATGTTTAATATAGCCAAGCAGTATTTCAAAATGACCCTGGGCGTCAAAGTCGTGGTCGAAAAACCAGGCGTTTGTGGGTGTACAAACATACCAGAATCCATTTTGATACGGTCAGGCGCCTCGATGACTATCTAGAGTTGGAAACGGTGGTAAAAAATATTTCCTTTACCAAGGCTCAGCGGGGGCACCGGGCGGTCATCAGGCAGCTGGCTTTGGCCAAGCTAAAAAAGGTTGCAATTTCTTACAACGATTTATTGTCGTAATGCGGCATGTATAGCTTGAAGGATGTATTATTGCCAGTAAAGACCAGTTTCTTTAGTAGATAGAAATAGAAGTTTGCTTCTAATTATTTTTTATAATTGGCACTTCTGTTTCCCTCGTACTAGACTTTCCAAAATATTCCGATTCATATCCAAGCTTCCGAAATACTCTTAAAGTATCTGGGGAGGTAATCATTAGCCGCACCAGATGATCTTTGGTGTTAATTTGATCATTGAACAGTACTGGCGTAAACATGTTTCTATTTTCTTTTGTAATTGGCATGCCAAACGTTAAATCGTGATACTCTACTTCGCCTTTTGCACAGATAGCGTGCAGTTTATCGAATAAGAGGGACACCTTTTCGTGCAAAGTATTCAGCTCTTCTTCCATTGACTCAAGTTCCGGCGTGCCGTCGTTGGGAGCCAGTTCACGGTATTTTTTCATCATCGCCTGCTCGGCCTCTAAATTAAATTTTAATTTGGCAGTTATACTTATGGCCCTGGCTGGCTTTGTTATTAGTGCCATATGCTTTTTATTTTTCTTGGTAATCTCCGCGAGCACATCGTCAGAGACGCCCTCTGGATCAAAAAGTACCGGACTGAAGTTTTCTTCATCCTTAAAAAAATTAATTGTATCTTGGGCCGTTAATAGTTCTTCTTCCAGTCTAGTCAAACTGACCGAAATATCATCACTCACTTCGTCTTTTATTTCAACCTCTTTCAGAGGAAGGCCGTCTATCAGCAGTTTTCGCGCTTGTTGAAAGTAGCCACCTGGGGAGCCCTGCGTTAACTCTTCGAGGTGGTTAATGATAAGCTTATCTTTTATACTCTCCAACTGTCTCTCCATATTTTCTATTTTTTCTTCATAGGGGCGGATTTCATTCCGCATTATATGCATGATTTCCAGATAGTCCTCGGCAATAGCTTTCATCTCGGGAACCTTAATTCCCTCAGGTATGCTATTTAAAATACTGAGTTCAGGCTTCTCTTTATTTGTCCTTTTTTCTTTTATAATTTTCTCTATTTTTAAAAAAACTGCGTTATTCGCACCTGATTTTATTGTTTCTGCTGTTTCCATTCTTTCCTCGATTGATTCACCTTTTGATGCTGACTCTTTCTTATCAGATGGGCAGTCTGAACTGTGGCTGCCATCAGGATGGCCGCAGTAGGGGCACATATTTTGTTCTCGTTCTGATTTCATAAGGGTTGCTATTATATTACCTAATTCTAGCATATTAAAATTCTTCTTGTAAATATTATCCCTGAAGATTAGGCAGTTTGACAAGGCTAGTTTTTGTGCTATGATCTTATGAAGATATTCAGCCCTTTATACATAAAAAAATGGAGGTGCTTTATGCATCCGAAGGATTTCCAGGGAACAATTTCTTTAAGGAGAAAAAAGTCGAGAAGACTATTGAAAGTTTTACTCGGAATCTGGATAATTAATCTTTTCATATTTGTAGGCGCGGTTTGTGCCTATATAATTCTCACTTTTTGCATTGGTGAGATTGACGAGCATTACAAACAGATTCCTATATTCATAAGTATATTTTTGTTAATCATTGAATTCATAGTCCTAGCTTTGTTGGGATTCTGTGAAGATCGAATCTTAAATATTGTTTTTAAAAGATATCTTTGGCTCCTTGCAGCCACTCTCTTATTTGGAGCTTTCGGTTTCTTGATTCTCGTATTTCAAGAAGATGGTGGAGGGGCTGGGTACGGGATATTACTATTAATAAACTGCCTTGATTAACAAGGCAGTTTATTATGACAAAAATGTTTTTATTGTGTATAATATAGTAACTATGAAGGTCTATTTAGATTTACTACAACATATTTTGGATAATGGTATTGACCGGGAAGACCGCACGGGCGTGGGCACGCGGAGTGTGTTTGGCTACCAGATGCGTTTTGATTTGAGCAAGGGATTTCCTTTGGTCACTACTAAAAAAGTTTTTATCAGAAGCATTATCCATGAATTGTTGTGGTTTTTGAGCGGCAGTACTAATATTAAGCCGTTAGTAGAAAACGATGTGCATATTTGGGACGAATGGCCATTTCAGCGGTATCTGGAAGAGCAAGGTAAGGCTGATGATTTTCCTATGTACTCTAAAGAATGGTTGGCAGAAAAAAAGAATTATGCGGAAAAAATAAAAACCGACGAGGCCTTTGCCAAGCAGTACGGTGATTTGGGACCCGTCTATGGCAAGCAGTGGACCGCCTGGAGTATGCCCGATGCCAGTACCTTTAACCAAATTGCCAATGCCCAGAAGATGATTAAGGAAAAACCGTATTCCCGCCGTATCATCGTTTCTGGCTGGAACGTGGGAGATTTGCAGCAAAACATCAACAGCAAAACGGCCGCGCCCCCGCCTTGCCATACAATTTTCCAATTTTTTGTTTTGGGCGGCAAACTGCATTGCCAGCTGTACCAGCGCAGTGCGGACGTTTTTTTGGGGGTACCGTTTAATATCGCTTCATACGCATTATTGACCATGATGATGGCGCAGGCTACCAATTTAAAAGCAGGGGATTTTGTACATACCTTTGGGGATGTGCATATTTATAAAAACCATTTTGAACAGGTAAAGATGCAATTAACCAGGGAACCACGGGAGTTGCCGAGTATGAAGATTAATCCAAAGATAAAAGATATTTTCGGTTTTAGCTTTGAAGATTTCACCTTAGAAGACTATGATCCGTATCCGCGTATCAAAGCGCCGAT